>JBHJHL010000014.1:0-5277 GCA_050330935.1 Sphingomonadaceae bacterium
CCCCGCCGCCCCCCCGGGCCCCGCCGCCCCCCCCGGGCGCGCGCCCCCCCCCCCCCCGCCGGCCCCCCCCCCCGCGTGGGGGGATCCGGGCGGGCGGCATCGGCCCCTTGCCTGCCTCCACCGCCAGAATCTCGATGTCGCGATAGGCGAATTCCTCCGCCGCCCGGCGCTCGATCGCCGGCAGCCTCTGGAGCGAGCGGCGCGAAACGATGCTATCGCCGGTGACGCGCAGGAGCCGGAAACGGCGCCGGAACGGACGATCAAGCCTACCCTCTCCATCATGCTCCAGGGCTCCGGCCGCCAGCTCGAAGGCCGGGCTCGCTGCCTGTTGCAGCCGGTTCTGCTGGCCTTGGCGGACGAGCAGCACGAGATTGATCGCCTGCGCGGCCAGCAGTGCCGCCGCCACGAGCAGCGCCATCTGCCCGGCGAGGCTTTTCGGCCATAGCCGGCTCACGATTTCCGGACCTCGACCGCGAGCATATAGCCCCCGCCCCATACCGTCTTCACATATTGCGGATTTTTGGCGTCGGGCTCGATCTTGCGCCGCAGCCGGCTCACCTGATTGTCGATCGCGCGGTCGAAGGGTCCGGCGGCGCGGCCGCGGGTGAGGTCGAGCAGCCGGTCACGCGAGAGCAGCTGGCGAGGATGGGTGACGAGCGCGTGAAGAAGATTGAACTCGCCTGTCGAGAGCGGCACCGAAACGCCCTCCTCGTCGATCAGCACCCGCTCGCCAGCCTTGAGCACCCAATGGCCGAAACGGTAGCTTTCCCCGTCGGACGTTCGCTGCGGACGACCGCTTGCCCGGCGCAGCACCGTCTTGATCCGGGCGGCGAGCTCGCGCGGGTTGAACGGTTTCACGACATAATCGTCGGCCCCCATTTCGAGCCCGACGATGCGGTCGGTGTCCTCGGCCCGCGCGGTGAGAAGGATCACCGGCAGCTCGCCGCGCTCGCGGATGAAGCGGGTGAGTTCGAGCCCGTCCTCGCCGGGCATCATGATGTCGAGAATGACGAGATCGATCTGCTCGGCCGCGATCCGCGCGCGGGCCTCGCCCGCATCCTTGGCCTTCGCCACCCGAAAGCCGTTGCGGCCGAGATATTCGGCGAGCGGTTCCCTGATCGAGGGCTCGTCGTCGACGACGAGAAGATGCGGGCGATCGGTCATCGGCTGTCGATCATATCGCGGCGCCGAAAAAATCGCATGGGCGGGATGCGTTTCTGTCGCATCCCGCCCATGTCCCCGGGCCGCGCAGCTACTCGCTCCGCTTGGTCTTGCGATCCTTCCGCTCGGCACGAAGCTGCCGGCGTTCGGCGACGGTCACCGTGCCGTCGCCATCGGCATCGGCGCGGTCGAACATCGCCACCGAGGAGGCGACGAACTCTGCCTCGCTGATCCTGCCGTCATTGTCGGTATCGGCGCGCTTGCCGAGCGCCGCCATGCGCCCGCGGCCCCGGCCGTCGCGCGGCATGTTCGCGGCGGCGGTCTCCATCTCGGCCCGGGTGAGATATCCGTCGCCATTGCCATCGACGAAACCGAAGATGCGCTCGGCGAATTGGGCCGGATCGCCACCGCGCTTGCCGCGCCGGGCGGGACGTTTGCGGTTTGCGGCCGCCGCCTCGAGCGCGGCCTTGAACTCGGCCCTGGAGACGCGGCCGTCGGAATCGGCGTCGGCTTTCGCGAAGCGCTCTTCCATCCGCCGCTTGCGGATCGCGGCGCGATCGGTGTCGGTGATATAGCCGTCCGAATCGGCGTCCATCCTCGCAAAGCCCGTGCTCGCCGCGGCGGCGACCTCGGCGCGGGTGATGTCGCGATCGACCTTGCGTCCGTCCTCGTCCTGCGCCGCGAGAGCGGCGCCGCCGGCGAATGTGAGCGCCATCGCGGCACCCGCTGAAATCATCTTTTTCATCCTCGCTTTACTCCTGATACTCCAATCGATGGGTTCGATGCGCCCTTGCTGGCGGGAGACGGCTTAATAGGCGCTGGCTGTCGCAGAATAATGTCCGAGAGACCAAAAATTGTCGCAAATTGTCGCAGCTTGACCCCCGGCTTCGCGCAAGCGAAAGCGGCGCGATGAATCGCCAAGCCGTCGCCGATCTCTCCGCGGATGCCGGCGGCGAGAGCCGCAGCTGGCGCACGACGCGCATCCTGCTGCTCGCGCTGCTCGCCGCCCTCATCCTGCGCAGCTTCATCGTCGCGCCGTTCACCATCCCTTCGGGATCGATGATGCCGCGCATGCTGATCGGGGATTATCTGTTCGTCGCCAAATGGCCGTTCCGGCTTCCGCTAGGCAGTCTCGCGACGCCAGCGCGCGGAGATATCCTCATTTTCTCGGATCCCGACGGAACCGGCGAGAATTACGTCAAGCGCGTCATCGGCCTGCCCGGCGACGAGATTTTCCTGCGCGCGGGAAATGTCCATCTCAACGGCCAACCCCTGGTCCGACGCAGGATCGCCGATTTCGCGGTCGCGGTGAGCCCCAACAGCCCCTGCGCGGCGGTCGGCGACGAAGTGACGATGCTGAGGCGGGAAGACGGCTCGCGTCTCTGCCTCTACCCGCGCTATGTCGAGACGCTGCCCAACGGGCGCTCCTATGAAATCATCGACCAGGGCCGGGTCTGGTCAGCCGACGACATGCCCGCGCTTGTCGTGCCCCGAGGCCATTATTTCCTGCTCGGCGACAATCGCGACGACAGCGCCGACAGCCGCTTCGGGCCGGCCGAGGACGGCGTCGGTCTCGTGCCGCAGGAGCGGCTGATCGGGCGGGCGCTCGTCACCTTCTTCTCGGTCGACGGTTCGGCGCGCTGGCGGGACCCGCCAAGCTGGCTCGAAGCGGTGCGCTGGAGCCGCATCGGCAAGGTCTATTGATGGCCGCCGCGACCAGCGAATGGCTCACAGGGCTGCTCGGCCAACCCCCCGGCGAGACCGATCTTTACGCGCGAGCGCTCACCCACGGCAGCCGCGGCGACGAGGATTATCAGCGGCTCGAATTCCTGGGCGACCGGGTGCTCGGTCTCATCATCGCCCGCTGGCTCTACGAGCTGTTTCCGGAGGAGCCGGAAGGCAAGCTGTCACGGCGCTACAACGTCCTGGTCGCGCGCAGCGTCTGCGCCGAGATCGGCCGCGAGATCGGCCTTCCTCCCCATGTCCGTCTCGGCCGCCAGGCGCTCGACGATGGCGCCGCGCAGAGCGACAATGTGCTCGGCGACGTGGTCGAGGCGCTGATCGGCGCGCTTTATCTCGACGCGGGGATCGAGGCGGCGACCGAATTCGTGCGACGGCACTGGGCGGCGCGGCTCGATCGGCAGGCGGCGGCGCCCAAACATCCCAAATCGGAGCTCCAGGAATGGGCCGCGGCGCATGGCGGGCGAACGCCGCGATATCGCACGATCGAGCGTTTCGGCCCGGCGCATGCGCCGCGCTTCAGAATCGAGGTGGCGATCGAAGGTGCCGGCGAGGCCGTCGCCGAAGGAGCGAGCAAGCAGGATGCCGAAACCGCCGCCGCCGCCGTGCTGCTCGCCAGGGTCCGGGCATGAGCCGCTGCGGCGTCGTCGCGATGGTCGGCGCACCCAATGCCGGCAAATCGACCTTGGTCAACGCGCTCGTCGGGCAGAAGGTGGCGATCGTCACCCCCAAGCCGCAGACCACCCGGGTCCGGCTGATGGGAATTGCGCTATGCGGAGACGCCCAGATGCTGCTCATCGACACGCCGGGCGTCTTCGCGCCCCGCCGGCGGCTTGACCGGGCGATGGTCGCGACGGCCTGGGAAGGGGCGAGGGATGCCGATCTCATCGCGCTGATCGTCGATTCGGCGCATGGACTGGAGGGACCGTCGGCACCCGTTCTGGCCAGGCTCGGCGAACGCGAGGAGGCCAAAATCCTTATCCTCAACAAGATCGATCTGGTGCGCAAGGAGAGGCTGCTCGCGCTCGCCGACGCAGCCCGCGCCGCGCTTGCCTTCGAGGAGATTTTCATGGTCTCGGCGGCGACCGGCGACGGGGTTGCGGACCTCAAGGCGAAACTGGCGCAACGGATGCCGGAAGGGCCCTGGCTGTTCCCCGAAGAACAGGTCTCGGACGCAAGCGAGCGGTTGCTCGCCGCCGAAGCGACCCGCGAGCAGCTATATCTCAAGCTGCGCGAAGAGCTCCCCCATCAAAGCGCGGTGGCGACCGAGAAGTTCGAGGAGCGGCCCGACGGCTCGGCCGCGATCCACCAGCAGATACTGGTCGCGAAGGACAGCCAGAAGGGAATCGTGGTCGGCAAGGGCGGGCGGACGATAAAGGCCATCGGCGAAGCGGCGCGCGAGGAGCTCGAAACGCTGCTCGGCCGCCGCGTCCATCTCTTCCTCCACGTCAAGGTAAAGCCCGGCTGGGACGAGGAGCGAAGCTTCTATCGCGAGCTTGGGCTTGAGTGGGTGGATTAGACGCCGAACAGCTCGTCCACCCACGCCGGCACCAGCTCGCCCGCCTTTCCGGTGCGGCTTTCGTCGAAATAGACGCTGCCGAGCGAGGGTTCGAGGTTCATCTCCAGCGTCCGCGCGCCATAGTAGCGCGCGGTCTGCACATAGCCCGCCGCCGGATAGACCGCGCCCGAGGTGCCGATCGAGACGAACAGGTCGCATCGGGCGAGCGCCGCCTCGATCCGCTCCATCCCATAGGGCATCTCGCCGAACCAGACGATGTCGGGCCGCATGCTTCCCGCCCTGCCGCAGCGCGGGCATTTGGGCGTGCCGCCAAGATCCTCCTCCCAGCGCATGCGACCGTCGCAGTCGAGACACCAAGCCGATTTCAGCTCGCCATGCATGTGGAGGACGCGCTTCGCCCCCGCCCGCTCGTGGAGATCGTCGACATTCTGTGTGACGATGAGAAGCTCGCCCTTCCATGCCTCGTCGAGCCGGGCGAGCGCGCGATGGGCGGCATTGGGCTCGACACTGGCGAGCCTGGCGCGGCGCGCGTCGTAGAATTTCTGCACCAGCATGGGATCGCGGACGAAGGCTTCGGGCGTCGCGACATCCTCCACCCGGTGCCCCTCCCAGAGTCCGTCCGGCCCGCGGAAGGTCGCGACCCCGCTTTCGGCCGAGATGCCGGCGCCGGTGAGCACCACGATGTTGCGGATATCGTTCATGAAGGCCATGAAGCGCCAAATGAAGGGGGCCGCAAGACCATGACGCTGATCAGCCTGTTCGGAGCCAAGGGCCGCATGGGGCGGGCGGGGGGGGCGGGGGGGGGGGGGGGGGGGCGCGCCGGGCCCGCGGGCGCCCGGCCGGGGGGGGGTGGGGTT
>JBHJHL010000015.1:0-8463 GCA_050330935.1 Sphingomonadaceae bacterium
ATGCTCGGCCTCGGCGTAGTAGAACGGAGCCTCGGGTTTGATCGTCGTGGTGATCGCAGCGTAGCCCTGTGACCGCAGCCGCCCCTCGTAGCGGGCCTTGATCGCTTCCGCCGCCGCTCGTTTCTCCGCCGAACTGACGAAGATTGCGGAGCGATACTGGGTGCCGACGTCGTTGCCCTGGCGGTTCAGTTGCGTCGGATCGTGGGTGGCGAAGAAGATGTCGAGAAGGTCGTCATAGGAAATTTTCTCCGGATCGAAATCTATGCGCACCGCCTCGGCATGGCCGGTATCGCCGCGGCACACCTCCTCATAGCTCGGATTTTCGGTCGTCCCCCCCGTATAGCCGCTTTCGACCGCAGCGACGCCTTCGATCTGCAGAAACACCGCCTCGGTGCACCAGAAGCAGCCGCCCGCGAGCGTCGCCTGTTCCATCGCCCTTCTCCTTGGGCGGACAGATAGGGCGGCTTTCAGCGAAAAGAAACGCCGGGCGCGCCCATCGGCCCGCCCGGCACCCCAGGCTACTTCAGGGGGCTGAGAAATCGGGGCTGAAGGCGTAATGGGTGGAGGTGCGCGCGATCATCGACACCCACTCCTCCCATTTGGCCATCGCCTGCGCCTCCCCGCCGGCCACCTGAACGAGGCCGCCAAACCATCGCGCATCGTCGGGCGACATCGCCCATTCGGCATCGGCCATGCCGCCCTTCATCTTCCAGGCGACCATCATGTCCCATTCGCCAGTGATGAAGTTCATCACCACGTCGGGGCCGGTGCCGCCGGTCACCTCGTCGGCCTTGGCGAAATAATTATGGATGAGGTCATGCGCGGCCTCGGCCCTGCCTTCCTCGAAGTCGATCATCGTCACCACATAATAGTCGGCGGCCGGATGCTTCGCAGGCCCCATCTGGGCCTGCGCGGCGGGCATGACGAGAGCCGCGGCGGCGAGCGCCAATATCGCTTTTTTCATTTCGATGCCTCCCTTGCTGCACGGTCGTCCCGCCAGCGCCCCCGCTGAACGGGAGACTCGTGGACGCTTGTCTAGCAGAAACAGGGCGCGCGGACCACCGGCGGCATCCCCCGCCGGCGGCTATATGATCTTGCCGCGAAACGGGCTAGGATGCCCCCATGAGGGAAAAGCGAGCTACGCCCGCCCGGACGCGGCGGATGAGGAGGGCCGGATGACGTCGATAGTCGACAGCGTCGAGATCGCCGGAGAAAAACTGCCCGAGGTGCGCAAGATAAGCAGCGCCGATCTCGACTGGGCGCTGGCCGCGGGCTGGGACGATTTCAAATCCAAGCGCGGCGACCTGCTGTTCGCCGGCCTCTTCTATCCGATCATCGGCTTCACGGCGGCGATCTTCGCGCTCAACGCCGATCTGCTCGTGCTCCTCTTTCCGCTGCTCGCGGGCGTGTCGATCCTGGGACCGGCGGTCGCCTCGGGCTTTTACGAGCTGGCGCGCCGGCGCGAGTCCGGGCTGCCGACCGGCTGGCGCTGGTTCTTCCAGCCGGTGAAGGGCCGCCGGCGGACGCCGATCATCGTCCTCACCGTGTGCCTCGCGGCGGTGTTCGTCGCCTGGATGTTCTCGGCCTGGCTCATCTATCTCTTCACGCTCGGCGGCCAGACCTCGCCGGGATCGGCGAATATCTTCCAGCAGATATTCACCACCGACGCCGGCTGGACGCTGATCTTGATCGGCAATCTCGTCGGCTTCATGTTCGCGGTCTTCACGCTCGTCTTCTCGGTCGTCTCATTCCCGATGGTCGTCGACCGGCCGGTCGACGCGGGCACCGCGATCGCGACCTCTTTCAAGGCAACACGGAAGAACAAGCGGGCGATCGCGGGCTGGGGACTGAGGATCGCGGTGCTGCTGTTCCTCGGCGCGCTGCCGCTGTTCATCGGCCTGGCGGTGGTGCTGCCGGTGCTCGGCTACGCCACCTGGCACCTCTACACGCGGCTCGTCGTGCGCGAGACGATCTGAAGCCCGGCCCTCGCGGCGAACAGAAGGAGTCGCGCGCGGACTTTCCTCGTACGGACAAGATTCCTGTTCCTCTGTATGGCCGCCAGGGATGCGCGTTCCGGAGGCAGGAAAGGCCGGTCGGAGCCTATCGGCAGGGTCGCTGGAGGAAATCGGCCTCGGCTGCTCCGGGCAGGAGGCTGGCTGGGGCGGCAGGATTCGAACCTGCGAATGGCGGCACCAAAAGCCGCTGCCTTACCACTTGGCCACGCCCCAGCAATGACGGTCGGCTCAGCGCCGGCTATATAGCGCGCGGCGGCCGGCGCGAAACCCCTCAGGCGTTGGGAATGCGGCTGTGGACGAGGTCGAGATAGTCCTGCCTCAATTGCAGCGTCAGCTCGCCGACCTCGAAGGACCAGGGCCCGGCCTCGGCGACCGGGGTCACCTCGGCGGCGCTGCCGGTGAGGAAGAACTGCTCGAAATCGGCCAGCTCCTCGGGCCAGATCGGCCGCTCGACGACCTCGATGCCGCGCTTTTCGGCCAGCCCGATCACCGTGCGGCGGGTGATGCCGTCCAGGAAACAATCGGGCACAGGCGTGTGGAGCGTCCCGTTGCGAACGAAAAAGGCGTTGGCGCCGGTCGCCTCGGCGACGCGGCCGCGCCAGTCGAACATCAAGGCGTCGTTATAGCCGCGGTCCTCGGCATGATGCTTGGCGAGCGTCGCGATCATGTAGAGCCCCGCCGCCTTGGCGTCGGTGGGCGCGGTATAGGGGGCCGGGCGCCGCCAGGGCGAGATATCGAGCCTCAGGCCCTTCCTGATCGCCTCCTCGCCGAAATAGGCGCCCCAATGCCAGACGGCGATCGCCATGTGCGGCTCGGTGCGCTGCGCCGAGACGCCCATCTGCTCCGAGCCGCGCCAGGCGACCGGGCGCACATAGGCGTCGGCGAGGTCGTTGGCCTTCAGCGTCTCGCGGCAGGCCTGGTCGATTTCCCCGGTCGACCAGGGGAGCTCGAAGCCGAGGATCGCGGCGCTCTTGCGCAGCCGCTCGGAATGTTCGGTGAGCTTGAAGATTTCGCCATTATAGGCGCGCTGCCCCTCGAACACCGAGGAGGCGTAATGAAGCGCGTGGGTGAGGATGTGGACATTGGCCTCGCGCCAGGGAACGAGCCTGCCGTCGAACCAGATGAAGCCGTCGCGGTCGTCATAGGCGCGCTTGTCCAGCATCGGTGCTCCTCAATGTCGGGATCGCCTCCGCGATAGGGCAGAGGAGCCGCCGCGGTCAACTTGACCGCCGCGCTTCGGCGGCCATTTCGAGGCTGCGCTCGCGCGCGGCGGCGAGCGTGCGCTTCAGGAGATCGCGAAGCGCATGATCCCGATCGAGCACGTCGAGTCCCGCCCGGGTCGATCCGCCGGGGCTGGCGACCGCGCGCGCGAGCTCGGCCGGGCTTTCCTCCGCAGCCGCGGCGAGCGCCGCCGCGCCCTCGACCATCGCGGTCGCGAGCTCCAGCGCCTCCTCTTCAGGCACGCCGAGATCGGCAGCGGCGGCGGCGAGCGCGTCGATGAAGCGGAACAGGAAAGCGGGGCCGCTCCCGGTCAGCGACATGACGATGTTGAACATCGTCTCCTCGTCGAACCAGCGGGCATGGCCCAGCGCGCCCATCAGATTCTCGACCGTCTCCCGCGCCTCGGGGTCGTCGCTGTCGCTGTAGAGCCCGGTCACTCCCTTGCCCAATTTGACCGGCGTGTTGGGCATCGCGCGCACGAGGTTGCGGACCCGCGGGAAGCGCGCCCGCTGCGAGGCGAGCTCGGCGCCGGCGAGGATCGAGACGAGGACCGTCTCCGGCTCGAGGATCGGCGCGAGCGCGGCGGCGACCTCGTCGAGCTGATAGGGCTTCATGCCGAGCATCGCGAGCGCCGGCACCTCGTCCTCGGGATAGCGGGTCAGCACGCGGATGCCCTCCCCGACCGGCTCGCCGCTCGGGCGGATGACGGTGATCTGCGCGCGATCGATGCCGACCTCAAGCCAGCCCGCGAGCATCGCCCCCGCCATGTTGCCGCAGCCCACCATCCAGAAGGGGCCGGGAAGATCGACGGTCATGGCCTCGTCATTGCTGCCGCTCAGGCCTCGCCGACGGTGTCGATGAGCGCGGCGGCGATCGCCTCCTCGGGCGTTTTGTCGGCCCAGAGCACGAACTGGAAGACGGGATAGAAGCGCTCGCACTCCTCGATCGCGGTCTCGACGAGGGTCTCTGCCTGTTCGAGGCTCAGCGTCCCGCCCTCCTCTCCCTCGAGCAAGGCGGCATGGCGGAAGAGAACGAGGCCCGAGGTGGTCCAGAGCTCGAAATGGCCGAGCCACAGCTGCTCGTTGATGAGCCCGATCGCCTCGTAGCATTGCGGCCGCTTGTCGCTCGCGACGCGGATGTCGGGAAGGGCGAGGAACTGGAGGACATGATCGTCGCCGCGCCAGATCGCGCGCAGCTCATATTGCGCCCAGCCGCCCTGGAACTGGGCGACGATCTCCTCGTCGCCGCCGCGCTCGTGCGCCCAGCCATGGGCGGCGAAATAGCGTTCGAGCATGTCGATCGGCGCGGCATCGTCGCGTTCGAGATCGAATTCTTCTATTTCCATGACATTGTCCGGTCCGTTCCCGCTTCGTCCCCAGGGAATGCATGGCGCCGCGCCCAAGGACAAGGGCGGGCGCATTTATCCACCGATCAAAGCTGTGGATTAGCCTTTCTTCCTGGCCGGCTTGGCCGCCGGCCGCTTGCCGGCGGGCTTCTTGTCGAGCGCGTCGAGACGCGCTTTCAGCGCCTCGTTCTCCTCGCGCGCCTTGACCGCCATCGCCTTCACCGCCTCGAACTCGTCGCGCTCGACGAAGTCGAGGCCGCCGATCCAGTCGCGCATCCGCTCGCGCATCGCGCTTTCGGCCTCGCGGCCCATGCCGGCCATGGTGCCGGCCATGCCGTTCATCAGCTTGACGAAATCGTCGAAGAACTTGTTCTCGGACTGCATCGGGGCCCTCCCGGTCTCGTTCAGAGCGCTATATTTGTCGTGCCGCGGGCCGGCGCAAGGTCGGCGGCCTCGGGATTGAGACGCATGATGTCATAGTTGAGCGCGGCGGCGAAGCCGAGCCAGGCAAGATAGGGTAGCATCAGCCAGGCGGCGGCCTTGCGGATGCGCGCGAAGGCGAAGGTGGCGCCGATCGCCGCCCCCAGCATCAGGACGATGATCGCGAAGGCGAGCCCCACCCGATGGGCGCCGAAGAAGACCGGGCTCCAGCTGAGGTTGAGCACGAGCTGCAACAGGAACAGGCTGACCGCCACGCCCCTCCCCCGCGCGCCGCGCGCGTGCAGCACCATCGCCAGCGCGAGCCCCATCAATATGTAGAGGATCGGCCAGACGACGCCGAAAATCCATTCGGGCGGGTCGGCGGGCGATTTCTTAAGGCCGTCGTACCAGATGTCGCTCACCGCATCATCGGGCAGCGAGCCCGCCAGCGTGCCGAGCAGCAGGACGAGCGGCACCGTCACCAGCGCATAGCGCAGGAAGGACATGCGCAGCTGCGAGCGCGAGGCGATCTCCATGGAAGCCGGCTAGCCGCGCGCCCGCCCGCGATCAAGCGCGCGTCGCGCCGAGCAGGAATTCGACGTTGCCGCGCGGCCCGGCGATCGGGCTTCGCTCGATGCCTTGGACATGCCAGCCGCGCGAGGCGACCCATTGGGCCGCAGCGGCGCAGACCCGCGCGCGCACCGCTTCGTCGCGCACCACCCCGCCCCTGCCGATCTCGTGCCGCTCGGCCTCGAATTGCGGCTTGACGAGGGCGACGAGCCGCGCGCCGGGCTTGCCGAAGCCGAGCGCCGCCTCGAGCACCTTGGCGAGACCGATGAAGCTCGCATCGCAGGTGATCATGTCCACCGGTTCGGTGACGATCTCGTCATTGAGATAACGCGCATTGGTCCTTTCGCGGACAACGACCCGCGGATCGTTCCGAAGCTTCCAGGCGAGCTGGTTGGTGCCGACGTCGATCGCGAAGACCTTGGCCGCGCCGCGCTTGAGCAGCACGTCGGTGAAGCCGCCGGTCGAGGCGCCGATGTCGAGCGCCACCGCCCCGGCCGGATCCCAGCCGAAATGATCGAGCGCATGGGCGAGCTTGACCCCGCCGCGCGAGACCCAGGGGTGGTCCTTGCCGCGCACCGCTATCGGCGCGTCGGCGGCGAGCTGCTGCCCGGCCTTCTCGATCCTCGTTTCGCCCGAAAATACCGCGCCGGCGAGGATCAGCGCCTGCGCCCTCGTCCGGCTGTCCGCCAACCCCCGCTCGACGAGCAGATTATCGGCGCGCATCTTCGCCATCGCGTACGATTGGCGCGGCGCGCCGGCAATGACAAGCCGACGGCAGGGCGAGCGATTATATTGCAACACATTCTCATTTGCACTAGCTGCGCTTTTTCCGGAAGGGAGACTCGTTCATGCGCATCGGCCCGCTGCTCGCCGCCACCCTGGCCTTGCTGATCTCCGCCTGCGGCGGGAGGGACGAAGCCGAGCAGGAAACGCTGACCATATATTCCTCCCGCCATTATGATTCCGATTATGCGCTCTACGAGGCGTTCGAGCGGGAAACCGGCATCGAGGTGCGCGCGATCGAGGCCGACGGCGACCTCCTGATCGAGCGCATCAAGGCCGACGGGCCGCGCGCCCCGGCCGATATCATCGTCACCGTCGATGCCGGCCGCCTCTGGCGCGCCGAGCGCGAAGGGCTGTTCGCGCCGGCGGATTCGGCGACGCTGGCCGAGCGCGTGCCCACCAACCTGCGTCATCCCGAAGGCCTCTGGTACGGCCTCTCCAAACGCGCGCGGGCGATCGTCTACGCGGCCGACCGGGTCGACGAGGAAGAGCTTGCCGGCTATCAATCGCTCGCCGATCCCGCCCTCGAGGGGCGCGTATGCGCGCGTTCCTCGGGCAATATCTACAATATCTCGCTGCTCGCCGCGCTGATCGAACGCTGGGGCGAGACGCGGGCGCGGGAATGGGCCGAAGGCGTCGCGCGCAATCTCGCGCGCAATCCGGTCGGCGGCGACAGCGACCAGATCAAGGCGGTGGCGGCCGGCGAATGCGACGTGGCGCTCGTCAACCATTATTATTTCGCCCGCCTGCTACGCGACGAGCCGGAGACGGTCGAGGGCCTCGACATCTTCTGGCCCGAGGATGGCCCCGGAGTGCATGTCAACATTTCGGGCGCCGGCATCGCCAGGGACGCGCCCAATCCCGATCTCGCCCGCCGCTTCCTCGAATTCGCGACCTCGCCCGAAGCGCAGCGTTTCTTCGCCGAGCTGACCAACGAATATCCGGCCGTCGCCGACACGCCATACAGAAATGCGGCGCTCGCACGGCTCGGCGACTTCAAGGCCGATCCGCTGAGCGCCACCCGCCTCGGCGCCAACCAGGCCAGGGCGCAACGGATTTTCGATCGCGCCGGATGGCCCTGATCGGGGCCGCGAGAGCGGACGCGGCGACCGCCGCCCTCGGCAAGGCGGTCGATCCGGCGCCGCTCGGCATCCTCGCCGCATTGCTCTGCGCGGCGCCGCTCGCGGCGCTGCTCGCGCTCGCGCTCGGCGGCGATTCCTCACATATGCGCCATCTCGCCGAGACGCGGCTCGCGCTCTACGCGGTCAATTCGGCGCTGGTCACGCTGGGGGCGCTGGCCGGCGCGCTGCTGCTCGGCATGCCCGCCGCGTGGCTCATATCGCGCTGCGACTTTCCGGGCCGGACGATCCTTTCCTGGGCGCTCGCCATGCCGCTCGCCATGCCGAGCTACGTCGCCGCCTATGCCTGGATGTCGATGACCGGGCCGGGCGGACCGCTCTTCGCGCTCGGCGGCGGCGCGCTGCCGATGGTGCGCGGGGTGGCGGGCGCCGCCTTCGTCTTCGCCGTGACCTTCTACCCCTATGTCTATCTTCTCGCCCGCCAGGCCTTCGCCAGCCAGGGGAGAACGCCGGCCGAGGTAGCGCGAAGCCTGGGCGCGGGGCCGGCCGGCGCCTTCCTCCGCGCCGAGCTGCCGCTCGCCCGGCCGGCGATCGTCGCCCGCGCCGCGCTCGCGGCGATGGAAGTGCTCGCCGACTATGGCGTCGCCGACATTCTCGGCGCGCCGACCTTCACCGTCGGAATCGTGCGCGCCTGGACCTCGTTCGGCGATCCCGAGGCGGCGGCGCGGCTCGCGCTCATCCTGTTCGCGGCGGCGATGCTCGCGCTCGCGGTCGAGCGCATCGCCCGGCGGGCGCGCCGCTTCGATGCCGTCGGGCGGCGCGAGAGCCCCGGCCGCCGGCAAGGGCTCGCTCCCCTGCCCGGCCTTGGCGCGCTTATCTTCTGCCTGCTTCCGCTCGCCCTCGGCCTCGGCGCGCCCGCTCTCCATCTCGGATGGCTGGCGCTCGAGGTCCGTCCCGCCCGGCCGATGCTGCCGGCGCTCGAAGGCACGCTCACGCTCGCCACGGCCTCGGCGCTGATCGCCGTGGCGGT
>JBHJHL010000016.1:0-4072 GCA_050330935.1 Sphingomonadaceae bacterium
GCCTCGGCGTCGGTTTTTCGCGCGGCGCCGCGAGGGCCGCCACGCATCTTAAAGATTGGAATTCGCGACTCGACTGTCAAACCCCCCCGCCGGGGCGGGCCGCGACCACCGGCGGCGCGCGGAGGCCCCCCCCCCCCCGGCCCGCGGGCCCCCCCGCCCCCGCCCCCCCGCCCCGCCCCCCCCCGGCGCGGGGGATTGAAAGGCGAGTCGCGAATTCCCATCTTTAAGATGCGTGGCGGCCCTCGCGGCGCCGCGCGAAAAACCGACGCCGAGGCGGGTCGGTCCATGCCCGGAAGACGCTCCTCGGCAGTTGCTCAACAAGGAGGACTGAACATGAGAAGCCAATTCGATCTTACCCCCTTCCGCCGCTCGACCGTCGGCTTCGACCGGCTGTTCGACTTTCTCGAAAGCGCATCGCGCGGCGAAGGCGACAACTACCCCCCCTTCGATATCGAAAAAATCTCCGACGACCGCTACCGCATCACGCTCGCGGTGGCCGGCTTCAAGGACGAGGAAATCGATATCGTCGCCCGGCAGAACCTGCTCGCCGTGACCGGCAAGAAGGCCGAGGGCGGCGACCGCGACGGCAATTTCCTCCACCGCGGCATCGCCACCCGCTCGTTCGAGCGCCGCTTCGAGCTGGCCGATTTCGTCAAGGTCCAGGGCGCCGACCTGAAGGAAGGCCTGCTGACCATCGATCTGCTGCGGGAAATCCCCGAGGAGATGAAGCCGCGCCGGATCAACATCGGCGGCGGCTCGGAAACCATCGAGGGCGAGAGCAAGACCGAGAAGGTCGAAAGCAAGCAGACCGAAAAAGCGGACTGAACCGCCGTTCGCGCTATGCGAGGAGGGGGCGGCCTGGCGCCGCCCCCTTTTTCATGAACGCCGCGCTACGGCGATGTTCACGGCATGGAAACCGGCTTCCCCTTAGCCCGAATCGCATAACCGATTCGAAGGAAGGGACATGGCAAGGCTGTTTGACAATGTCTTCTATCTCATCTTCCAGGGCGCCGTCATCGGCGGGCTCTTGTTCCTGGCCACCGCGCCCCAGGACGGCGGCGCCGCCGAGCCCGACCCGGTGGCGCTGATCGAAGGCGCGGCACAGGGCTGAAGCCTCGGGGAAAGTTTCCCGAAACCGACCGAAAGCGGCTTGCCCGTTCCCTGCGGGCGCGGCATAGCCTTGCCATGGTTCGTCTTTCGTTCTCCGGCATTTCCTTCTTCGCGCTGCGACAAGGAGCGCTGCTCTGGCCCGCGCGTCGGGCGCTGATCGTCGCCGACCTCCATCTCGAAAAGGCGAGCTGGTTCGCCCGCGGCGGGCAGCTGCTGCCGCCCTATGACACGCTCGCCACGCTCGCCGACCTCGCCGCGCTCGAGGCCGCCACCGGCGCGCGCGAGATATGGTGCCTCGGCGACAGCTTCCACGACCGCGAGGGCTGCGAGCGGCTGAGCGGCGAGACGCGCGCGCTGCTCGTGCGCCTCACCGCCCGCACGCGCTGGACCTGGATCACCGGCAATCACGATCCCGATCTGGCCGATCCCTGCGGCGGCGCGCTCGCCCCCGCGGCCGAGCTCGACGGGCTGATCCTGCGCCACGAGGCCGATCCGGCCGATCCCCGGCCCGAGCTTTCGGGCCACTTCCATCCCAAGCTGCGCCTTAGGCATCGCGGCGCGCACGTCGCACGGCGCTGCTTCGTCGCCTCGCCGTCGAAGCTCATCCTTCCCGCCTTCGGCGCGCTCGCCGGAGGGCTCGACGCCAGCCATCCCGAGATCGTCCGCGCGGTGGGCCGGCCGGCCGAGGCGCTGGTGCCGGTCGAGGAGCGGCTGCTGCGATTCCCGATCGCCGCCTGACCCCCCGGCTCAGGCGGGGACGAAATCCAGCGCCACGCCGTTCATGCAGTAGCGCTTGCCGGTGGGCGGCGGCCCGTCGTCGAAGACATGGCCGAGATGCCCGCCGCAGCGGCGGCAATGGACCTCGGTGCGCTTCATGAACAGGCTGTCGTCGGGACGCGTGCCGACGGCGTTGTCGAGCGGCGCCCGGAAGCTCGGCCAGCCGGTGCCGCTGTCATATTTGGCCTGCGAGGAGAAGAGCGGCAGCTTGCAGCCGGCGCAGACATAGGTGCCGCGGCGCTTCTCCCGGTCGAGCGGCGAGGAGCCGGCGCGCTCGGTGCCGCCTTTCCTCAGCACGCGGAATTCGGCCGCGGTCAGCCGCCGCTTCCATTGCGCCTCGCCGAGCGAGATCTCGAATTTTTCGCCCGCCGCCGCCTCGCCCGGCCCGGAGCGCGCGGCGAGCGCCGCGCCGACGAGGCCGGCGCCGCCGAGGGCGATGAACGCGCGTCGATCGATCTCCATGCGGTCTTCCTCCAATGTCTATTCCGGACCATGCGTCGCAAGGGCTGAACCCGATCTGAGCCGTTCGCGGGCGGCTCCCCCGAAGGTTCGCCCTCAAAGCCGCGCGCGGATGAGGCCGCGCAGCGCATTGCCGATCAGGAACCCTCCTTCGAGGTCGGCGCGGCGCAGCACCGCCTCCTCTGCCTTTCCTTCGGCGATCAGCCGCGCGCGCAGCAGGGCCGGAAGCAGGCCGAGGCCGAGCGGCGGAGTGAGCAGCGCGCCGCCGCGCTCGACGAAGATGGTGGTGAAGCTTCCCTCGGTGAGCCGCCCGGCACCGTCCTCGAACAGGATTTCGAACCGCCGCGACGCTTGACGCGCGCGGTCGTAGAAGCCGCGGTCGCTGGTCTTGTGGCGCAGGCGGAAATCATGGTCCGCGACCGGCAGCGGCGCGACCGCAACCTCGACCGGCTCGCGGGGCGCCGCCGGCAGCGGCGCCAGCTCCACCGCCATCGCCCCCGATGGCGCGAGCATGAAGCGCAGCGCGGCGGGCTCGCGCCAGCGGAAGGTCGCGCTTTGCAGCTCGTTGCGCATCGCATGGCGATCAAAGGCGAAGCCGAGCTCGCGGGCGCTCCTTTCCAGCCGCGCGATGTGGAGCGCGAGCGCCGCGACGCCGCTGCCGGGCTCGAAGCGCATCGTTTCGATGAGATCGAAGCGCGGCCTTTCCCCCACGAACCTCCCCTTGGCCAGACATTCGCGCCATTCGGCGCCGGGCTCGCTGTCGGCGACGATGCCCGAGCCCAGGCCCAGCCTCGCACGGCTTTCGCCCTGGCGCAAAAGAAGCGTGCGGATGGCGACGTTGAAGGCGGCGTCGCCTTCGGGCGCGAGCCAGCCGATCGAGCCGCAATAGGGGCCGCGCGGCCCCCTCTCCAGCCCGGCGAGAAGCTCCATCGCGCGAATCTTGGGCGCGCCGGTCACCGAGCCGCATGGAAAGGCGGCGGCGATGAGATCGATCGCGTCCTTGCCCCGGGCGAGCTCGGCGGTGACGGTCGAGGTCATCTGCAGCACCGTGGGATAGGTTTCGACCGTGAACAGCGCCGGCACCTCGACGCTGCCGGTCCTGGCCACCCGCGCAAGATCGTTGCGGACGAGATCGACGATCATCAGATTCTCGGCCCGCTGCTTGGGATCGGCGGCGAGCCCTTCGGCGCGCCCGCGATCCCCGGCCGCGTCGCGCCCCCGCCGCGCGGTCCCCTTCATCGGCCGCGCCGCGATCCTGCCCCCCTCGAGCGCGAAGAAGAGCTCGGGCGAGAAGGATAGCAGCCAGTCCTCGCCGGTGAACACGATGCCGCCATGGCCGGCGCGCGCGCGCTCCCTCAGGGCCGCGTAGAGGGCGAGCGGATGGCCGGCGAGCGCGACCTCGGCCGGGAAGGTGAAGTTCGCCTGATAGACGTCGCCGGCCTCGATATGGCCGAGGATTCTCGCGACGGCGGCGCGATAGTCGGCCTCTTCGATGAGCGGCCGGGGGAGGGCGGCATGGGCGCCGGCGGGATCGGGGAGCAGCCTGGGCAGCGCTTCGGCGGCGTGCTCCTCGCGCTCGTCGAACAGGCCGAACCAGACAAGCGGCGGCGCGCCCTCGTCCGCCGGACGGGTGAGCGGCGCGAGCCTGGGCTCGAGCGCCAGGCCGGCCTCGTAGGCCAGGAAGCCCGCCGCATGGCGCCCGGCGGCGAGCGCCTCGCGCAGCGCC
>JBHJHL010000017.1:0-11783 GCA_050330935.1 Sphingomonadaceae bacterium
CGCCGCCCGCGGATGAGGGGCGCGCGGTGATCGCAAGGGGGGGGGGGCCCGCCGCCTTCCTGGCGGCGGTATTTCCTCCGGGGGCCGGCCTCTTCGCGGCGCTCAGGCGCGGCGCGCGCCGGCGCCCGGCGCTTTTCGAGCTGCCAGGTGACCACGCGGTGGAGAATGTCGGCGCGCGGCTCAAGCCCGAACACCTTGTCATCGAGCTCGATGTCAGCGCTTTTCTTGCCGCCGAGATTTTGGACCTTGACCTTCATCGCCTAGCCCTTCTTCTCTTCGTCGGCGGCGGCGCCATCCCCGCCCTTCGTCCCGCTTTCTTCCGGATCGGCCGCGGCGGCATCGTCAGCGGCCACCTCCCGCGCCTTCTCGGCCTCCCGCTTCGCTTCCATCTCGGCCGCGGCGGCGGCGATTTCCTCGTCGCTAGGGCCGGCCTGCGCTTCCTGCTCGGCAGCGGCTTCCACCATTCCGGGCGCGGCCTCCTCATGCTCGATCTCGTCGGCATTGCGGCGCAACGCGGCCGGGAAGGGCACGTTTTCGGGCAGCGGCACCTTCACCGCATCGCTGACCAGCAGCCATGCGCCCTTGTGGCCGGGCACCGAACCGCGCACGAAAATAAGGCCGCGCGCAGCGTCGGTGCGCACGACCTCCAAATTCTGCTGGGTGCGGTTCCTCGCCCCCATATGGCCGGCCATTTTCTTGTTCTTGAAGACCTTGCCGGGATCCTGGCGGTTGCCGGTCGAGCCGTGCGAACGGTGCGAGATCGAAACCCCGTGGCTCGCGCGCAACCCGCCGAAGCCCCAGCGCTTCATCGCGCCGGCGAAGCCCTTGCCCTGGCTTCGGCCGGTGATGTCGACCTTCTGGCCGGCGACGAAATGATCGGCGGTGAGGGTGGCGCCGATCGGCAACAGCGCCTCCTCGCTGTCGACGCGGAACTCGGCGACGCGAGCCTTGGGCTCGACCTCGGCCTTGCCGAAGGCGACGCGCTGCGGCTTGGCGACATTCTTCGCCTTCGCCTGGCCGGCGCCGAGCGCGACCGCGAGATAGCCGTCGCGGCTCTCCTCGCGGCGGCCGACGACCTGGACATTGTCGAGCGCCAGCACGGTGACCGGCACATGCCGGCCATCCTCCTGGAACAGGCGGGTCATCCCGATCTTCTTCGCGATCACGCCGGTGCGCATGATCCAAAACTCCTTGCGACAGAGGCCCCGGAAGAGCTCTTCCGGGACATGTTCAAGCCCGAACGAAAATGCGTGCCCCGCCTGGGCTCGTGCTCCACCGGTCGGCGAAGCGGCGGGGACGCAGGCCACGGCAAAGCCGTGCGGTATCCCGTGCCGGCCGTCAGGCCAGTTTGATCTCGACGTCCACGCCGGCGGCGAGATCGAGCTTCATCAGCGCATCGACCGTCTGCGGCGTCGGCTGCACGATGTCGAGCAACCTTTTATACGTCCTCACCTCGAACTGCTCGCGCGACTTCTTGTCGATGTGCGGCGAGCGGTTGACGGTGAATTTCTCGGTCCGCGTCGGCAACGGAATGGGTCCGCGGATAAGAGCACCCGTGCGCCGCGCGGTGTCGGCGATCTCGCCCGTGGCCTGATCGAGCACGCGGTGGTCGAAGGCCTTCAGGCGAATACGGATATTCTGCGTTTCCATGTCCACTTACCGATGCGAAAGAGCTGCCGCTTGCGGCACCCCCGCAAAAGCGGGAGCCCAACAACCAGGGCCGAGCTGCGCTCGGCGACTGGACCCCCGCTTTCGCGGGGGAACGGGAAATCCAAAAACGAGCCGCCCGAATCCCCGAGGGGCCGGGCGGCACGCGCACTTCTATATTACTTCGTGATCGAGGATACAACCCCCGCGCCGACGGTGCGGCCGCCTTCGCGAATCGCGAAGCGCAGGCCCTGATCCATCGCGATCGGCGCGATGAGCTTGACGCCCAGATTCACATTGTCGCCCGGCATCACCATCTCGGTGCCCTCGGGGAGCTGGACCTCGCCGGTGACGTCGGTGGTGCGGAAATAGAATTGCGGCCGGTAATTGGCGAAGAACGGCGTATGGCGGCCGCCCTCCTCCTTCGACAGCACGTAGACTTCCGCCTGGAACTCGGTGTGCGGGGTGATCGAGCCCGGCTTGGCCAGGACCTGGCCGCGCTCGACATCCTCGCGCCCGACGCCGCGCAAGAGGGCGCCGATATTGTCGCCCGCCTCGCCCTGGTCGAGCAGCTTCCTGAACATCTCCACGCCCGTGACGGTGGTCTTGGAGGTGTCCTTGATGCCGACGATCTCGACCTCGTCGCCGACATTGACGACGCCGGTCTCGACGCGTCCGGTGACGACGGTGCCACGGCCGGAGATCGAGAACACGTCCTCGATCGGCATCAGGAACGGCTTGTCGAGCGGCCGCTCCGGCTGGGGGATATACTCATCGACGGCCTGCATCAGCTCGAGCACGGCCTTCTTGCCGATCTCCTCGTTATTCCCTTCGAGCGCGGCGAGCGCCGAGCCCTTGACGATCGGAATGTCGTCGCCGGGGAACTCGTATGAGGTGAGCAGCTCGCGGATCTCGAGCTCGACGAGCTCCAGGAGCTCCTCGTCGTCGACCTGGTCGACCTTGTTCATGAACACGACCAGCGCCGGCACGCCGACCTGGCGCGCGAGCAGGATATGCTCGCGGGTCTGCGGCATCGGGCCGTCGGCGGCCGAGACCACCAGGATCGCGCCGTCCATCTGCGCCGCGCCGGTGATCATGTTCTTCACATAGTCGGCGTGGCCGGGGCAATCGACATGCGCATAGTGGCGCTTCTCGGTCTCATATTCGACATGCGCGGTCGAGATGGTGATGCCGCGCTCGCGCTCCTCTGGCGCCTTGTCGATATTGGCATAGTCGGTGAACGTCGCGCCGCCCGTCTCGGCCAGGATCTTGGTGATCGCGGCGGTCAGCGTCGTCTTGCCATGGTCGACATGACCGATGGTGCCGATATTGCAATGCGGCTTGGTGCGCTCGAACTTAGCTTTCGACATTTCTCAAACCCTCGTCTTTCTGGAATTTCCTTGCGGCCGCCGGTCAGGCGAGCTTCGCCTTCACTTCCTCGGCGACGTTCGCCGGGACTTCGTCATAATGCGAAAATTGCATCGTATACTGAGCGCGCCCCTGGCTGAAGGAGCGAAGCTCATTAACGTAACCGAACATATTGGCAAGCGGCACGATCGCATCGACCACCTGCGCATTGCCTCTGCTGTCGGTGCCCTGCACCTGCCCGCGGCGCGAATTGAGGTCGCCGATGACGTCGCCGAGATATTCCTCCGGCGTCACCACTTCAACCTCCATCATCGGCTCCAAAAGCTTGATCCCGGCCCGCTGCGCGGCTTCGCGCATCGCGCCGCGGCCGGTGATCTCGAAGGCAAGGGCCGATGAATCGACATCATGATATTTGCCGTCGACGAGGCGGATCTCGAAATCGATGATCGGGAAGCCGATCAGCGAGCCAGTCTCGGCGGTCTCGCGCATGCCCTTCTCGACCGAAGGGATATATTCGCGCGGGATGTTGCCGCCCTTGATCTCGTCGAGGAAGGTGATGCCAGAACCGCGCTCGGTGGGGGTGAGGATCACCTTGACCTCGCCGAACTGGCCCGAGCCGCCCGATTGCTTCTTGTGGGTGTAGGTGACCTCGACCGGCTTGGCGAGCGCCTCGCGATAGGCGACCTGCGGCGCGCCGACATTGGCGTCGACCTTGAACTCGCGTTTCATGCGGTCGACCAGGATTTCGAGGTGAAGCTCGCCCATCCCCTTGATGATCGTCTGGCCCGATTCCTCGTCCGAGGAGACTCGGAACGAGGGGTCCTCCGCGGCAAGCCGATTGAGCGCGATCCCCATCTTCTCCTGGTCGGCCTTGGTCTTGGGCTCGACCGCGACCTCGATGACCGGGTCCGGAAACTCCATGCGCTCGAGGATTATCGGGGCACTGGGATCGCACAAGGTGTCGCCCGTGGTGGTGTCTTTGAGGCCCACCAGCGCGACGATGTCGCCGGCATAGGCCTCGTCGATATCCTCGCGCGTGTTGGCGTGCATGAGGAGCATGCGACCGATCTTTTCCTTGTTGTCCTTGACCGAATTCAGGACAGTGCCCTTGTCGAGCTTGCCCGAATAGATGCGAGCGAAGGTGAGCGAGCCGACGAAGGGGTCGTTCATGATCTTGAAGGCGAGCGCGGCGAAAGGCGCATTGTCGTCCGACGGGCGCGTGTCCTCGGTCTCGCCGTCCAGTTTGATGCCCTTGATCGGCGGCACCTCGGGCGGGCTCGGCAGATAGTCGACGACCGCGTCCAGAAGCGGCTGCACGCCCTTGTTCTTGAACGCCGAGCCGCACAGCACGGGCACGAAGGAGAAGTCGAGCGTCCCCTTGCGGATGAGCTTGCGGATGGTCTCCTCGTCTGGCTCATTGCCTTCGAGATAGGCCTCCATCACCTCGTCGTCCTGCTCGACGACGGTCTCGAGCATTTCCTGGCGGGCGGCCGCGACTTCTTCCTTCATGTCCTCGGGAATGTCGCGGACCTCGAACTTGGCGCCCAAGGATTCCTCGAGCCACACGATCGCCTTGTCGGCGACCAGATCGACGATGCCCTCGAAGCTCGATTCGATGCCGATCGGCAAGGCAAGCACCAGCGGCTTGGCGCCGAGCCGGTCCCTGATCATGCCGACGCACATCTCGAAGTCGGCGCCCATGCGGTCGAGCTTGTTGACGAAGCACATCCGCGGCACCTTGTACTTGTCGGCCTGGCGCCAGACGGTCTCCGACTGGGGCTCGACCCCCGCCACGCCGTCAAACACCGCGATCGCGCCGTCGAGCACGCGCAAGGACCGCTCGACCTCGATGGTGAAGTCGACATGGCCCGGCGTGTCGATGATGTTGATGCGATGGTCGCGCCAGAAGCAGGTCGTCGCCGCCGAGGTGATGGTGATCCCCCGCTCCTGTTCCTGCTCCATCCAGTCCATCGCCGCGGTGCCCTCGTGCACCTCGCCGATCTTGTAGGACTTGCCGGTATAGAAGAGGATGCGCTCGGTGGTCGTCGTCTTGCCGGCGTCGATATGCGCCATGATGCCGATGTTGCGGTATTTGTCGAGCGGATGGCTGCGGGCCATGATTCAGAACTCCAGAAATCAGAATTCAGAAATCAGAATTGCCAGATAGAAAATCATTTTTCTGATTTCCGGCTTCTGGCTTCTGATTTCCGACTACCATCGATAATGCGAAAAGGCGCGGTTAGCCTCGGCCATGCGATGCGTGTCCTCGCGTTTCTTGACCGCATTGCCGCGGTTGTTCGAGGCGTCGAGAAGCTCGCCGGACAGGCGCGCCGCCATCGTCTTCTCGGGCCGCGCGCGCGCCGCCGAGATGAGCCAGCGGATGGCGAGCGCCTGGGCGCGCTCGGGGCGGACTTCCACCGGCACCTGATAGGTTGCGCCGCCGACGCGGCGCGAGCGGACCTCGATGCCGGGCTTGATGTTGTTGAGGGCATCGTGGAAAATCTGCAGCGGATCGCGCTTGGCTTTCGCCTCGACGGTGTCGAGCGCGCCATAGACGATGCCTTCGGCGACCGACTTCTTGCCGTCGAACATGACCGAATTCATGAATTTGGACAGCACTAGATCGCCGAATTTCGGGTCGGGCAGGATTTCGCGCTTTTCGGGACGGCGGCGGCGGGACATCCGATCTGTTCCTTATTTCGGGCGCTTCGCGCCATATTTTGAGCGCGACTGCCTGCGATCGCCGACCCCCTGGGTGTCGAGCACGCCGCGCAGCACATGATAGCGCACGCCCGGAAGGTCGCGCACGCGGCCGCCGCGGATGAGAACGACGCTGTGCTCCTGTAGATTGTGGCCTTCGCCGGGGATGTAGCTGATCACCTCGCGCTGGTTGGTGAGCCGCACCTTGGCGACTTTCCTCAGCGCCGAATTCGGCTTTTTGGGAGTGGTCGTGTAGACGCGCGTGCACACTCCGCGTTTTTGCGGATTGGCTTCGAGCGCAGGGACCTTCGAGCGCTCCTTCTGCGGTTCGCGACCCTTGCGGATCAGCTGGTTGATCGTCGGCATTTAAGCCCTTCACTCTTCCGTCACTTCCGCCACCGCAAATACGCAAAGAGCCCGGCGGCCGTTCCGGGACTCCATCAAAGCATCGCTTCGATGGGAGCCCGCCGGCCTCCCAGGCCTTGCGCACATGCGTGACAGCAATGTTCAAGCACTTGCCGTCCGCGCTTCGGCGGCGTCCGACCTTCGCGGCCTTCCACCCGTGCGGGGACGAGGCGGCGCATATAACGAGGCCCCCGGCCCGGGTCAACGGGTGCGGCACAGTCGCCTATTCGACGACGATGTCGCCTCGCATGCCGAGCATAGCATGGCCGAAGTGGGTGCAGACGATATCGTAGCTGCCGGCCGCCGGAATGAGCCGCACCGTCACGCTCTCGCCGCCGTCGAGATCGATCCGGCCGTCGGCGATCTTGGCTGCATCGCGCGCATCGACGCGCGCGGCGGCGAAGAATTCGGGGGCGGTGAAATCATGGCCGCCGCCCGCCTCGTTGACGAATTCGAGCCGATAGGGCTGCCCCGCCATCAGGGTGAGCTCGCGCGGCGTGAACTCGAAACTGGAAAGCGCGATGCGCACCTCGGCGGCGCCCGACCAGTCGACCGGCCGCTCCACGATCTGCGGCTCGATCGCGCGCGTGCCCGCGCAGGCGAGGAGCAGCAGCATCGGCAGGATGGGCAAAATCCGCATAACAGGCTCCAGATCTCCTGACGGCCTGCTTCCATAGCATGGCGGCCCTGGCGGACAAGGGAACCCTGAAGGCGAAGGCGCTCATTCGGCCAATCGGTTCTCCGTCGGCGAGCTCGCGATTTTCGACCACCGGCTCCTTCCTATGTCCGCGGCGGCCAGACGGATGGCGGCAAGGGCAAAATGCGCGCATCGGCTTTTTCTCCCTAGGCTTCGCCGCCGCCGAACATGATCTGGGCGACGAGCAGCGCGGCGCTGACGAGGAGACCGCCGAGCGGCACCAGCGTCGGATAGACGGGGCAGTCCTCGGGCGGCTCCTCCTCGTCATGCTTAATCTTGAGCAGCGCGGCATTGGCGACGAGGAAAACGCCGAAGATGATGAAGCTCGTGCCCTTGGCAAGCGTCTCGGTGGGAAAGAAGAGCGCCAGCGCCGTGACCACCGCGCCGGCGGCGAGGGTGGCGATGAGCGGCGTTTGCGTTCTCGGATCGAGCCGCGCGAGCCAGGAGGGCGCTCCGCGGCGGCGCTCGCCGAGATCGTAGGTGACCCGCGCGCCCATGATGATCTGGGCGAGCGCGCTGTTGACGATGATGGCGAGGCTCAAGATGCCGAGCAGCGTTCCGCTCCGCCCTTCGGCCCTGACGACGTCGACGAGCGGCGCGGCGCTCGTTTGCAGCGCCTCACGATCGAGCGTCGAGACGGCGACGGCGGCGGTGACGAGGTAGAAGACGAGGCTGACGCCGAGCGCGCAGAAAATGGCGAGCGGCAGGGCGCGATCGGCATCCTTCGCCTCCTCGGCGAGGGTCACCAGATCCTCGAAGCCGATGAAGGCGTAGAAAGCGAGGAAGCTGCCGAGCAGCACCGGCATCGTCCAGCCGCCGCCGGAGGCGAAAGCATCGCTCATCCGCGCCGGATAGTCGGCAAGATTGCCGAAGGCGGCGAAGTTGACGATCAACAGGCCGACGATGCCCGCCGCGGTGGTCGCGCCCATGAACCAGGCCGACTGCTTGGCGCCGATCGCGGCGACGAAGGTGAGGACGCCGACCATCGCCGGCACCGCCCACCATTTCGAGACGCTCATGAAGACGCCGAGATAACCGACGAAGCCGGTGGCGATGGTCGCGGCCGAGACGAGCCCGGTGGCGATCACCGCCCAGCCGACGGCGAGGGTCACCGGGCGGGTGTCGAATGCGCGCGCGACGAAGGCTTCGGAACCCCCGCTTTGCGGCACCCGGACCGAAAGCTCGGCATAGGAAAAGGCGGTGAGCGCCGCGGCGGCGGCGGCGAAGAGGAAGGCGAAAGGGGCAAGCGCCCCCGCCTCGCCGATGATCTTGCCGATGACGACATAGATGCCCGCGCCGAGCACCGTGCCGATGCCGTACATGGCTAGCAGGGGCGGCGAGATCGAGCGGGCCAGCGCATCGCCGGAGCCCTCTTCGCCATTGTTTCCGTTCCGGTCGCTATTTCCCCGCGCCATGCCGCCCCAACGAGCGGATGATGTGAAAGGTTCGTCTAATAATGCAGCGCCCGGTCATAGGCTTCGAGCACCGCCTCGTGCATCATTTCGCTTAATGTCGGATGCGGGAAGACGGTGTGGATGAGCTCCTCCTCGGTGGTCTCCAGCTGGCGCGCGACCGCATAGCCCTGGATGAGTTCGGTGACCTCGGCGCCGATCATGTGTGCGCCCAGCAGTGCGCCCGTATCGGCGTCGAACACCGTCTTGACGAACCCCTCGGCCTCGCCGAGCGCGATCGCCTTGCCGTTGCCGATGAAGGGGAATTTGCCGGCCTTGACCTCGTGCCCCGCCTCCTTGGCCTTGGCTTCGGTCAGCCCCACGCTCGCCACCTGCGGGCGTGAATAGGTGCAGCCCGGAATGTTCCAGGTCTCGAACGGATGCGGCTTCCTGCCCGCGATCGCCTCGACGCAGACGATGCCCTCATGGCTCGCCTTGTGCGCGAGCCAGGGCGGGCCGGTGACGTCGCCGATCGCGTAAACCCCCTCGACATTGGTGCGGCCGTAGCCGTCGGTGACGATATGGCCGCGCTCGGTTTTCACGCCGAGCTTGTCGAGCCCGATATTCTCGCTGTTGGGGACGATCCCGATGGCGACGATGGCGTGGCTGAACGAAGCGGTCTCGGTCTTGCCGTCCTTGCCCTTGATCTTCGCGGTCACGCCCTTCTTGTCGCTTTTGAGCTCCTCGACGCCGGCGCCGGTCATGATCGTCATGCCCTGCTTGCCGAACTGCTTTTCGGCGAAGGCGGAGACCTCCTCGTCCTCGACCGGCAATATGCGCTCGAGCATTTCGACGATGGTCACTTCGGCGCCCATGTCGCGATAGAAGCTGGCGAACTCGACCCCGATCGCGCCCGATCCGATGACGAGCAGCTTTTCCGGCATCTCCTTCGGCACCATCGCGTGCCGGTAGGTCCAGATACGCTCGCCGTCGGCCTTCGCGAAGGGCAGGTCGCGCGCGCGCGCGCCGGTCGCGACGATGATATGCTTGGCCTTCAATTCCTTGCCGTCGACGCCGAGCGTCCCCATGCCGGTCAGCTTCCCCTCGCCTTCGACGACCGTCACCTTGTTCTTCTTCATGAGGCCGGTGACGCCGCGGTTGAGCTGCCCGGCGACGTCGCGGCTGCGCTTGACGATCGCGTCGAGATCGAAGCCGGGCTTGCCCGCCGACAGGCCGTAGCTTTCGGCATGGGTGAGATAATGGTTGATCTCGCTCGTCCTGAGCAGCGCCTTGGTCGGGATGCAGCCCCAGTTGAGGCAGATCCCGCCCAGCTTCTCGCGCTCGACGATCGCGGTCTTGAGGCCGAGCTGGCTCGCCCGGATCGCCGCGACATAGCCGCCGGGCCCCGAGCCGAGGACGATGAGATCGTAATTATCGGCCATTTGGCGCTCCATTCGGCCTCTCTCCCCTTGTGGGAGAGAGGTTGGAGAGAGGGGCGCGGCCGTCGCGGCGCGATGCCGCGGCGGATGCTTCCAGCGCCGACAGGATGACCGTCAGCACGCCCTCCTCGTTGGTGAAAATATCGTTGTTCCAGAAGCGGAGTATACGAAAACCTTGGCTGGCCAGCCACCGATCCCGTTGCTCATCGCATCCTTCGCCATGCTGTCCACCATCGCCTCGACGATGATCTTGGCGCGGTGGCAGACGAAGTCGGGAATATAAGGGCCGATCTGGGCCTGACGCCTGAATTTCCAGCCTTTCGGACGCTTTGCGCGAAGGATCTGCCACAACCGTTGCTCCGCATCCGTGGGGTGGCTGCGCATATGCTTGGCCCGGCCAAGCGCGCTCGCCCGCTGCTCGGTCGAGCGCCCCCCTCTCCCCAACCCCTCCCCCACGCGGGGGGAGGGGCTGTTAGCGGTGCGACGCTTGGGGTCAGCCATTCGGACTCTCTTGGGAAATAGCGCGCGGCTTGTCGTCGCCATCGAGCGCGACGAAGGTGAATTCGCCGCTCGCCACCTGCTGCTCCTTCTCGCCGTCGCGCTCGCGCGCCACCGCGCGGACCCGGATCAGCATCGAGCTGCGCCCCTGCCGCTCGAGCCCGGCATAGACCGAAAGCTCGTCGCCGACCTCCATCGCGCCGGGAAACTGGAGATCGCTCGCTGCCACCACCACCGCCTTTCCCCGCGAATGGCGCGAGGCGAGCGAGCCGGCCGCGAGCGCCATCTGGCTCATCAGCCAGCCGCCGAAAATATCGCCATAGGGATTGAGATTCTCCGGCATCGCGGTGACGCGGATCGCGGGGGCATCGGTTGGAGGATTCAAGCCAGCATCCCCAGCGGGTTCTCGACCAGCTCCTTGAAGCGCTGCATCTGCCGCGCGCCGTCGGCGCCGTCGATCGCGCGATGATCGAAGCTGCCGGTCGCCGACATGATCGTGGCGATCTGCAGGCTGTCGTCGATCACATAGGGGCGTTTCTCGCCCGCGCCGACCGCCATGATCATGCCCTGCGGCGGATTGATCACCGCGTCGAACTGCGTGATGCCGTACATCCCCATGTTCGAAAGGCTGGCGGTGCCGCCCTGATATTCCTCCGGCTTCAGCTTGCCCTCGCGCGCGCGGCCGGCGAGATCCTTCATCTCGGTCGCGATGGCCGACAGGCTCTTGGCCTCGGCCCCGGCGACGATCGGCGTGATGAGCCCGCCCGGAATCGATACCGCGACCGAAATATCGGCGCGCTGGAAGCGGATGAGCTGGTCGCCGGTGAACTGCACATTGCATTCGGGCACGTCGATGAGGCTCGCGGCCAGCGCCTTGATCAGCATATCGTTGACCGAAAGCTTGATTTCGCGCGCCTCGAGCGCAGCATTGAGTTCGCTTCGCAGCTTCAACAGCGCGTCGAGGCGGATATCGACGGTGAGATAGATGTGCGGGACGGTCTGCTTGGCCTCGGTGAGGCGGCGCGCGATCGTCTTGCGCATGTTCGAAAGCTTCTCCGCCTCGTGCGGGATTTCGGGCACCGGATAGGAGGGCGCTTCGGCGGGAGCGGGCGCTCCCTTGGCGGCCGGAGCGGCCTTCGCGGCCTCGACATCGGCCTTGACGATCCGGCCCTTCGGCCCCGAGCCCTCGATCGCGGCAAGTTCGATGCCCTTTTGCGCCGCAATGCGCCTTGCGAGCGGGCTCGCCTTTATGCGCTTTCCCTCCGCGTCCTTGGGAGCGGGCGGGGCCTTGGCATCGCCGCTCCGGCGCTGGCCCTCGCGGCGCTCGGCCTGACGGCGCTCGACCCCGGACTCATCTCCTCCCTTGTCGGCCTTGCGGCGCTCCTCCTCGCGGCGCTCTTCCTCGCGGCGATCCGCCTTTTGCTCCTCCTCGCCTCCGGCGCTTTTGCCTTCCGGCTTTTCGCCTCCCTTGGGCGCAGCCTGGGCGGCCTCTTTCACATCCTCGCCTTCCTCGGCGAGGATGGCGATGACGGTGCCGACCTTGACCTCGTCGGTCCCTTCCTCGACGAGGATCCTGGCGACCGTCCCCTCGTCGACCGCCTCGAACTCCATTGTCGCCTTGTCGGTCTCGATCTCGGC
>JBHJHL010000018.1:0-9063 GCA_050330935.1 Sphingomonadaceae bacterium
ATTGGCCTCGCCGCCGGTCTCGTCCCCCGTCGGCGAGACGATCGCGAAGGCGCCCTGATAGACGCCGTCGGACATGAAGGCGCTGGCGAAGGCGTCGCCAAGCGTCTGCGTCTGGGTGACGATGACGCCCAGGGTCGTCACGGTGAAGGTGACGAGGCCCGTCGCCTGCGCGTTGGCCGCGGCGAGAATGTCGAGCGAGCCGCTGTTCAGGATCGTCGCATTGGCGTTGGCGGTGCCGCCATAGGCGAGCGCATTGGCATCCTGGCCGACGCCGGCGGACATGGTCATCGTCGCGCTGGCCTCGGTGACGCCGACGGCATTGGCCGAGATGGCAACGCCGAGCGCGCCCGAATTGTCGATGAGGAGGGCGGCGTTGGCGACATCGCCCGCGGTCGCGGACGCGTCCTGCCTGACGCCGGCACCCTCGATCCCGCCATAGGCGCGCGCGTCGGCGGCGCTCGCGGTCGCCGCGACGCCGACATCGAGCGTCCCGCTGTTCAGGATCGTCGCATCGGCGTTGGCGGTGCCGCCATATTGCACGGTCGGCGTCGCGCCGGTCGAGACGACCGTCTCGATCGCGTCCGCTCTAGCGTCCTGTTCGACGCCGGTCTCGAGCTCCGCCTCGGCGATCGCCTGGCCGGTGATCGTCGTCGTCAGCGCGGTGAGCGTCGCCGGCGTGACGACGCCGGTCGCGCTAGCGAAGGCGTTGACCGCGATATTGATGGCGCCGCTGTTGTCGAGCAGCACGTCGGCGTCGGCGGAAGTCAGCGCGGCGGCACTGGCAAGCTGATCGATGCCCTCATTCTCGAGCAGCCCGTAGGCGGTCGCTTCGGTAAGGCCGTAGGCATTGGCGGCGACGGAAATGTCGAGCGCGCCCGAATTGACGAGCGCCGCATCGGCGTCGGCGGTCTCGGGCAAAACGAAGGCGGACAGGAGGGGATTGAAGACGCCGCCGGCAAAAGCGTTCTGATCGATGCCCTCATCGTCGATCACGCCGTAGCCATAGGCGTCGGCGGCGTTGGCCGTCGCCGCGACGGCGATGGCGATCGAACCGCTGTTGAGGATCGAGGCGGCGGCGCTCGCCGTTTCGGAAGCATTTGCATCGGCGAATTGCTCGATGCCGTCCTCGAGATGGGCGGTGGCGGCGGCCGAGCCGAACAGATTGCCGGCCAGCGCCGTCGCGGTCGCCGGGGTGAGGAGATCGGCGGCGTTGGCGACGGCGCCGACATTGATCGCGATCGATCCGTCGTTGACGACGCGCGCATCGGCATCGGCGAGACCGGTGGCGTTGGCGGTGACGTCCTGGTCGATGCCCTCGTCCATATCGCCATAGGCGTCGGCCGAGGCGATGCCGCTCGCGAAGGCGGAGGCGGCGAGGTTGATCGTCGGGGTGCCGGCGCCGCCGTCGCTGTTGCTGAGCGTCGCCGCGGCGAAGGCGTCGGCGCCGCTCTCGAAGCCGGCGAACACCTGCTGATCGAGCGCGTCCTGCAGGCCGCCATAGGCGGTGGCGACGCCGGCGGTGCCGCCGGTCGAGATGCCGGTCGCGATCGCCCGGCCCGAAACGGTGACGTCGATATCGCCGCTGTTGGCGATGAGCCCTCGCGCGCTCGCGGTGCCCAGGCCGACGACGGCGTCGACCTCCTGGAGCAGGCCGTCGCCCTGCTCGATCTGGCCATAGCCATAGGCGAAGGTCACGCCGGTGGCGTTTGCCGCGACATTGACCTCGACATCGCCGCTGTTGACGAAGCTCCCGGTGGCATTCGCCTCGGTGCCGCCGAAGGCGTCGGCGCTCTGATTAATCGCATGCCCATCGGCGATGCCATAGGCGGTCGCCGCGCCGGCGTTCGCCGCATCGGGATTGGCGATCGCGTCGGCCTCGATCGCGACGATCATCGTGCCGCTGTTGTCGATGACATTGGCCGCGGTGGCGACGGTGCCGTTGGCGAGCGCATCCTGACGGATGCCGTAGTCGATCGCGGCGTAGCCATAGGCCGATCCGACGCCCGAGGCGAAAGCGTCCGCGCTGACCGTGAAGGCGCCGCGATTTTCGATGCTGTTGGAGGCAAGGGAAGTCGCGGAGGCGAGCTGGGAAACGCCGATGCCGGTGATCGAGGCGGTGGCGGTCGCCGCGCCGGCGGCGTTGACGGCGCTGGCGTCCACCGTGACGGTGAGCGGCGAGCCGTTGAAGATGAAATTGGTCGCTTCCGTGCCGCCATAGGCGGCCTGCCGGACGCCGTAACCGAGCTCGCCATAGGCGACGACGGTGGTGCCGGCGGTCGACCCGCTGGCCGCGGCATCGACTGCGATCCGCAGCGCGCCCGTGTTGAACAGCACGTTGCCGGCATCCCCGCCCAGGGCGACCTGGCGGAGGCCGGTGCTCATTTCCGCGGTAGCGCGGGCATCGCCCGTGGTGGCATTGGCATCGGCGGTAACGGCGATGTCCAGGCTGCCGGTGTTGTTGACGCTGTTGAACGCCGTGGTCACGGCCGATGCGGTCTGGTAGAGACCGTACACCATGGTGGCCACGGCGATCTCGCCATCGGGGCCGGTCGCGGTGACGTCGACGCCGATGTCGAAATCGCCGTCATTGTTGACGATGTTCGCCGCGACGTCGGAGGCGCGGGCAATCTGCTTCACGCCGGCGACCGTCCCGGATCCATAGGCTATCGCCGTGCCGCCGGTGGCCACGGCGTCGGCATTGACCCGCACCTGCAGGGTGCCGGTGGGGAAGATGTCGATGCGGTTGATGGCGGTGCTGCCCCCGCTCGCGCTCTGCTCGATGCCGGTGTCGATCAGCGCCCGAGCCACCGCCAAGGACGTCGCGCTCGCGATCGCGCTCGCGCGGACGATCTGGGTGCCGGCGATGTTGATGTCGTTGAAGAGGAAGGTGGCGCCCGAGGCCTCCTGCTCGATCGCGCCATAATTGGGGCACTGAGTCGATTCGGCGCAGGTGACGGTGGCGTCGGCGCTTTCGACGGGGGGAAGGCCGGGGATGCCGAGATCCTCCTCGCCGAACTCGCGATTGTCGCCGGCGGGGACGGTGTAGACGTTGACTGGATCGGTCTGGCGGACGCCTTCGGTCTCGGTTTCCTGCGCGAAAACGGGCGGCGCGGCGACCCCGAGCGCGAGCAGCGAAACGCCGGCGGTCAGCACGCCAAGGCTGGAACGAGTCATCAAGCAATCCCCCTGCTACACAGCCGTTCGACCCCGACGCGCTGCTCCTTGCCTGCCATCTTCCGACAAGGCGGGCGCCGCTGTCAAGTCCGCGATACAGCCGATGATGGCTGAAATGCGCCTTTTTCAATGGACTTCGCGGGCCCCGCCGGGAATTTTCCGGTCGCAAAAACCGTTCCGCGGGGCCATTTCGGAGCGATGGCGGATATAAAGCCCTTCGCCCGCTATGCGGCGATCGACTGGTCGGGAGCCAGGGGAAAGCGCCATCGCGGCATCGCCGTCGCCATCTGCGGGAGGGGCGGGAAAGCGCCCCGCCTCGTCAGGCCCGGCCATATCTGGTCGCGCGGAGAGGTGCGCGACTGGCTCCTCGATGCCGCCATCGAAGCGCCGACCCTGTTCGGCTTCGATTTCAGCTTCGCCCCGCCGATCGCCGGGCGCGGCGCCTATCTGCCCGGCGAGGAGGCGGTGCCGGCGGCCGCGAAGCCATTCTGGGCCTATGTCGACGCGCGGTGCGGCGACGAGGATCTCGGCGCCGCGAGCTTCCTCGAGCGCCATCACCGCCGCCATTTCTATTTCGGCGCCGCCGACGGAAGGAAGGCCGATTTCCTCCATCACCGCGTCTGCGAACGGGCGTTCAACGCGATAGGCGGCGGCAAGGCCTCGACCGTCTACGACGCGATCGGCGCCGCCCAGGTCGCCAAGGCGAGCTTCGCGGGCATGCGCCTTCTCAACCGGATCGCCGGCGACATCCCCATCTGGCCCTTCGACCCGCCGGTGGCGGGGAAAAGCCTCGTCGTCGAAATCTACACCCGCCTGTTCCTTCGCCTCGCCGGCCGCAGCGGACGCAAGATTCGCACGCGCGAGGAGCTCGACCGCGCGCTCGCGGCGTTCGGCAGCGAGCCCGCGGCGCTCGCCGCCCATCCCAGCGATCATCACAGCGACGCGCTGATCGCCGCCGCGGGCTTGCGCGCCATCGCCGGCGACCCCGCCTGTTGGCGCCCCGCCGGCCTCACCCCTCGGCTGGCGGCGACCGAAGGCTGGACTTTCGGCATCGCCTGACCGACAGTCCCGCGCCGGGGTTCAGTGGAGATTCGCCGATGGACGCGCCGGTCGATTTCATCGAGATGACGCCGATGCTGCCGGTCGCCGACCTCGACCGCTCGCTGGCCTTTTACAGGGATATGCTTTCTTTCGAGCCCGCCAGCCGCTCCGACAAGATCGTGCTGCTGCGCAAGGGCGGGGCAAGCCTCTATCTTGTGCCGGAAAGCCCGCCCACGCCCGACAAGCCGGGGGTGACGATCGCGCTTTCGCCCTCGTCTTCGCGCAGTCCGGTCAACCTCGCCTTCAGGGTCGCCGATCTGCGCATCGCCCATGAGCGGCTCGAGGAGCGCGGCGTGGAATTTCTTGCCCCGCCCGAGGTCAAGCCGTGGGGCGAGATCCGGGTCTTCACCCGCGACCCGGACGGCTATCTCATCGAATTCTATCAGCCGCTGCCCGCCGAGGGGAGATAATTGAGCCCGGTCCGCCATGCATGGCCGGCCGGATGATCGATTTCGCCGCGCTTGGCGCCCAGGGCAATCTCGCCGTCTTCGCCGGCGCCGCATTCGTCATCGCCCTGCTCGGCACGCGCATGGCCCATCTCGCCGACGCCATCGCCGACCGCACCGGGCTCGGCGAGGCGCTGGTCGGCGCGGTGCTGCTCGGCGCCGGCACCTCGATCTCGGGCATCGTCACCTCCGTGTGGAGCGCGAGCGCGGGCTATCCCTCGCTCAGCGTCGCCAACGCCATCGGCGGCATCGCCGCGCAGACCGCCTTTCTCGCCATCGCCGATATTTTCTACCGCCGGGTCAATCTCGAACATGCGGCGGTCTCGGCGGTCAACCTCACCCAGTCGGCGATCCTCATCCTGCTGATGGCGCTGCCGCTGCTCGCCTATGCGGCGCCTCCGGTCGCGCTGTGGTCCGTGCATCCGGTCACGCCGGTGCTCGTCGGCGTCTATCTCGTCGGCCTGCGCAACGCCCACCGCCAGAAGCTTGAGCCCATGTGGCGGCCGCGCATCACCGAGGAAACGCATCGGGACCTCGCCGATCCGGGCACGCGCTTCGGCCCCGACTGGTGGCTGTTCGCGCAGTTCGCGCTGCTCGTCATGCTCGTCGGCCTGGCCGGCTATGCGGTCGGCAACAGCGGCGCCGCGCTCTCGGCCATGCTCGGCATTTCGCAAAGCGTCGTCGGCGCGCTGATGACCGCGCTCGTCACCTCGCTGCCCGAGCTCGTCACCACGGTCGCGGCGGTGCGCGCGGGCGCGCCCCAGCTCGCCATCGGCGGCATCATCGGCGGCAACATGTTCGATGCGCTGTTCGTCGCCGCCAGCGATATCGCCTATCGCGACGGCTCGATCTACCATGCGATCGGCGTGCGCGAGCTGTTCTGGTATGCTATCGTCATCGTCATGACCACCGTCCTGCTCGCCGGCCTGCTCCAGCGCGAGCGCCGGGGGCCGGCGGGGATCGGCTGGGATTCGACGCTGCTGCTCGGCCTCTATCTCGCCGCAGCCTCCGTCCAGGCCGCGCTCGGCTAGATTTTTCATGCCGCCACGCTAAGGGAAAGGTGACGCCGGATTAGCTCAGCTGGTAGAGCAACCGCCTTGTAAGCGGTAGGTCGTCCGTTCGAGTCGGACATCCGGCACCGGCCTGTTCGCCGCCGCGCCCCGGCCCGGCATCGCGGGGCATTGAACTTGCCGCCCGCTTTCGCCTAAATCCGGGGCGAACCACCTTATCCGGCAATCGCAATCAAGGGAAAACAGATGATGTTCAGTTCCACCTTCATTCTCGCCGCCGCGCTCGCCGCGCAGCAGACCGCGCCAGCCCAGACGCAGCAGACCCAACCGGCCCAACAGGCGCAGGCGAACCAGCCGCAAAGCATCACCCTGGCTCAATATGACGCCAATATCCGGCAGATTTTTCAGCAGACCGACAGCAATAATGACGGCCGCGTCGATGCCGGCGAGGTCGCCGCCCGCGCCCTCGCCGCGACTCGCCAGCGCGGCGAGGCGATGTTCGATCGCATGGACGCCAATGACGACGAGATGATCAGCAAGGCCGAATTCATGGCCAATCTGCGTCAGCCCGCGACCGCGCGCACCGAACAGAATCCCTGGATTCGGGCCCGCGACGCCGACAATGACGGCACCGTCACCCTGAACGAGGCGGTGCAGCGCGCGCGCGCGATGTTCTCGAGCCGGGACGCCAATAATGACGGCATCCTCACCGCCAGCGAGCTGAGAGCTCCGGCGCGCCGCGCCCCGGCCGCGCAACAGCCCCAGGGCCGCTAGGCCGAAAGCCTTCCCGCCCGCCGCCGCCTTCGCTCAAAAGCGGCGGCTGGGGAGGCGCGGCTTTACGTTCAGGAAGCCTTGGCGGCCTTCTTGCGCACCGGCTTCTTGGCCGCGGCCCCCTTCTTGTCCGCAGCTCCCTTCTTCTGCTCGGGCGGGGTGTAATCGAGCGCGTCGAGCAGCGGCTGCATGCCGTCGCCATATTTGCGCCAGCGCTCGACCGAGCTTTTATAGACCGGCTTCCTCACCTGCGCGACGCTCGCGGTCTTCACCGGCCGCGAGGAACGATGGAATTCGACACAGGCCGGATCCCATGCGAGGCCGATGAAGTCGATCAGCTTTTTCGCGTTGCCTTCGACGTCGGCTACCATCTCCTCATATTGAACGTCGATCAGCGCGCCCTTGGGCAGCACCTTGTGCCAATGGTCCATCAGCGCCTGATATTCGAGATAGTAGCGGCCGAGCTCGCCGAAATCATAGCTGTGCGGCATGTCGTCCTTGAACAGCTTGGTGAAAGAGGACAGGCAAGTGTCGACCGGGTTGCGCCGGGTGTGGACGATCTTGGCGTTGGGGAAGACGAGATTGATGAGCCCGGCGAAGAAATAGTTGGTGAGCAGCTTGTCGGTGATCCGCTTGGCGTCTCCGGCGCCGGGTTCGATCTGCTTCAGATAGCTGTTGCCGATCATCCGGTAATGGAAGTCCTCCATTTCGCTGAAGACGTCGGGATAGCGCGCCAGCGAGGGGAAACGGTCGCGCATCTGGGCGATCGCCCGGGCGAGATATTTTACCTCGCCGGCGCCGAAGATTTCGGGATGCGCGGAAAGGATCTGCTCTGTCAGCGTCGAGCCCGAGCGCGGCATGCCGATGATGAACACCAGCCGATCGCTCGACAGGCCTTCGAAGGGTCGGTTCTTGAACACCTCGGCACTGAAGGTCTTTTTGATATCGGCGAAGAACTTCTTGGTTTCCTTCTCGTTATATTCGAGCTGCGCGCGCTTGGCCTTGGCGCCGAGCTTGTAATGCTCGAGCGCTTTTGGATGCTCGCCGAGATCGTCGAGCGCCTTGGCATAGCCGAAATGAAGCGCCATCAGGCGCGGATCGTCGAGATTTTCGAACTTGTCGAAAATCGCCTTCATGTCCTCGACCAGCCCCGGCTCCTCCTTGAAGTCGACGAGATCGTTGAGATTCGCATAGGCGCCGTAATTCTGCTTGTTGAGCTCGAGCGCCTTCAGGATCTGCTCCTTGCCCTCGTCGAGCCGGCCGACCGATTTGAGCGCCACGCCGTAGAAATTATGCGCCTCGGTCGAATTCGGCGCGGCGTCCAAGGCCTTTTCGAGGATTTCGATCGCTTCGTCATAGCGGTCGGTCTCGTGATAGAGCTGCCCCAGCACTACCATCGCCTCGGCATTTTGCGGCGCTTCCTTGAGCGCCCGCTTGGCGGCCTGCTCGGCGGCCGGGTAATTGCCGCGGCGCAGCTGGACGCGGGCCGTAATGGTAAGCGTAACCGGATGGTCCTCCTTCACGCGCAGCGCATCCGACAGCACCCGTAGCGCCTCCTGGTCGCGATTGGTCACGAACATGAGGTTGGCGAGATTGTTGTAGGCCTCCATATATTGGGGGTTCTGGAGCATCGCCTTGCGATAGGCGTGCTCGGCCTCCTGGAACTTGCCGGTATCCTTCAGCAGCGTGCCGAGATTGTTGTAGGCCTCGGGATATCTTTCGCGGAATTGCAGCGCCTTGTGGTAATAGCCGAGCGCCTTTTCGCCCTGCCCTGTCAGGCGGCTGGCATTGCCGAGATTGTTATAGGCTTCGGCGAAATTCGGATTGGCCTCGATCGCCTTTTCATAGGCGGACACCGCGGCCTTGAACTCGCCGCGCTCGAAATGGAGAATGCCGAGATTGTTGTGCGCCGAGGCCTGCTTGGGATCGAGCTCGACGGCCTTGGAGAGCGCCTCCTTGGCGGCCGGGAAATTGCGCCGCTGCCGCTCGATCTCGCCGAGATTGGAATAGAAGACGGCATTTTGCGGCGCCCGCTTGATCGCCTCGCCGAGCGTCTTGACCCCCTCTTCGGGCTTGCCGAGCGCATTGAGACTGACGCCGAGGATATTATAGGCGTCGGGCTGATTGGGATGGTGCTTGATGATCTGCTGGGCGAGATTCCTCGCCTGCTCGAAGCGCCCCATCGAAAACATGCGGCCGGCTTCGGCGACGGCTTTCGAGAGCGGCATCGATACGCGCTTCTGCGACGGGGCTTTGTCGGGTGCGGTCGTCGTGGACACGAAAATCAACTCCTCAAGGGATCTGTTGGAATTTGAGGGAGGTTTAATCCCCTCGCGGACGCGTTGCAAATCCCGGGGACCGGCGGATGGCGCTCATCCCCGCGAAACCGAGGCCGGATATGCGACGGGGGGTCCCGTTAGGGGGCCCCGCGCCGGCTTGTGTTTCGGTTCAGTATCCCGCGCCTGGTCCGTAGGTGATTTCGACGCGCCGGTTTTGCGGTTCGCGCACGCCGTCGCCGGTTTCGACGAGCGGCCTGCTTTCGCCGAACGCCTCGGTGGCCA
>JBHJHL010000019.1:0-41694 GCA_050330935.1 Sphingomonadaceae bacterium
GCGACGGTGAGCTCGACGACGCCCAGGCCCGCGCCGAGATGTCCGCCGGTGACCGACACCGCCGAAATCACCTCCTCGCGAAGCTCGTCGGCGAGCTGGCGCAGCTGATCGGGCTTCAGCTCGCGCAGTTCGGCGGGCGAGATCACCATGTCGAGCAGCGGCGTTTCGGGGCGTTCGGTCATATGCGGCTCCTCCCAGGCCGCACCCCAAGCATAACCCGACGCAATTGCAGAGTCGATCGGGGGGCGGGACAGGATAACAATGCGGAGAATTTCGATAATGTATCAAAAGCCGAACAGCATGCGCTGCCTCTGCCCGCCCGACAACACGCTCCCCATGTCGCCGACCAACGTCTCGCCCCGGTTTGATCCTAGAGGTTGACGCTCACGAGGCCGCCTTGCAGTCCTGCTGCTTCCAGGTTCGTATTTTTTCGGCAAGCTTTCGCCGTTCGAACTCCTCGTCGACATAATGGTCCACGCCTTCGAGCGGCTCTACGGGAAGATTTGGCCATCTCCTTAACGCGGTCTGGCGGCCGATCCGCTCATCCTTGGTGCCGACGAGGACAACCGTGCAGCGATCGAGGTCTTCCCAACTTCCGGTCTCTGCGTCGATGAGCGACCCCTTGTAATATTTTCCAAAGAAGGCGGGATAATATTCCGAGTCCAGCATGAAGCGTATGACGGGATACCCGAGAAAGTCCCTGCCGCTTTCGCCGGTTATCATCCCCACCTTCTTTTGCTCATAACTTTCCCCCCTTTGCTCATATAGTTCTTCTGTCGACAAAAGAGGCGGATTGATCAGCAGCATCTTCTCCTTCCTGCGCACGAAAATCTCGTTCAGGATCAGTCCTCCGGCGCTGAAGGAGACATAGCTTATCCGGTTCCGGGGATCGGATTCGATCCAGTCCGCGAACGCCAGCAGTTCCGGAACTGCGTTCGCCAGGTTGGGATCGGGCCACAGGCCCCGATGGCTGGTGCCGTAATAGCCGGGGACGAAGACGGCATCGAACTCCTCCAGAAACAGCTCGAAAAGCTTCGTCAAGGGATCGTTCATCTGATCCCAGATCCAGCCTCCGGGACCGCCGACGATGAGCATCGCTATGTCGCGATCGGGCCCGACAGATGCTTCGCGGGAAATCGAAATATATGGCAGGGCACCCCATTTGGACAGATGAGCGCGGGTGGCATAGACCAGCCCGTCTCTTCTGAACTCGATGCACTGCCCAGGTCCCGTGCGAACACCGTATCTGTCGAACTCTTCGGCGGTCTTGGCTTGGCGGCATGGAGAGGCCTGATCAGGAGCGCTGTCCAGCGACATGCCCTCGCTCGCGGCCGCATTATCGGGAGCCGCCATCGCGTCGCCCCGTCCAGCGCACGATTGCAGAGACAAGGCGGCTGCCAGCATACCGACAGACAAAGGCGATACTCCGGATTTGATCAACATGCCGCCAGCCCCTTGGCTCTACTAAACATGTCTATCAAGGTGCAGGCTCGAATCTGTAGGTATTTCCATCGGTGGAGTAGCTGAATCCACCGCCACTCTTGGCCGCATTTGCGCCATGCGATTTACCTGTATCCAGATCCATCCCGACCATCTTCCATTTCTGCGCCTGCGGATTATCGACCCGGTCCATCTCGATCTCGGGATCGAAGAAGGCGATGTTCTCCGCCAGCGAGCCCGCATAGAGCGCGTCGTCCTGCGCCGCATAGCCCGCCTTGCTCGGGGAAAAGGGCCGGTGATCCGACACCGGCCCAAGGTACATTGCCTCGGTATTTCGACACCTCGTCCAATTTCTCCACGCCTGTACGCTTGTCCTCACTCCCATATACTAAAAGTCTGTCGCAACCTCGGGAGTTTTTTGTTGATAAATGAACGAAAGCTTCTCGCTGCCCCGAAAATCCGCGAGTCGCGGCTCCCCGCTCGTTGGACGGCGTTGGAGGGGGCCCAAGGGCAAGATCGGTCAAGCCTAGCCGCATTCCCCGCACCGCCCGCGCACCTCGATCACCGGGCGCTCGGGCGCGAAGCCGGCGCCCCTGGCCGCCGCGCGCACGCCGTCGGACAGACGGTCGTCGTCGATATGGGTGGCGCTGCCGCATTCGTCGCAGATGAGGAAGATGCAGTCGTGCAGGCAGCCGGGATGGTCGTTCGCCAGATAGGCGTTGGCGCTTTCCACCTTGCGCGCGAGATTGGCGCCGACGAACAGGTCCAATATGCGGTAGACGCTGTTGGCGGCGACGCGCCTGCCCTGGCCGCTGCTGAGGCGCTCGGCGATGTCGTAGGCCGAGGCGGGCTTGTCGAAGCCGGCGAGCGCTTCGAACACCGAAGCGCGCATCGGCGTCCACTGCTCGCCCCGCTCCTCCATCGCCGCGCGGGCGGCCTGGGCGAGCGCCGCGCCGCGATGGCTGTGATGCACATGCGCCATGACCGCGAATGTAAGTCCGCTGGCGAGGCGGGGCAAGCCAGCGAAAAGGGAGGTCAGCTCAGCGCGCGGCGGTTGAGATCGTGGCCGAGCGCGAGGATCGCGACGCCGATAATCGCGTGGAAGCTGCCCTCGCCGTGCGGCAGGCCGAGCGCGCCCGCCATCACCCCGAGGCCGAGCCCGCCGACCAGCGCCGGCATGATATGGCCGTGCAGGACGATGCCCCTGCCGAGCCCGACGATCCCGAGCACCAGCGCGATCATCAACCCGACCTCGTGAACGATCGGGTCGAGCAGGGCTCCGCCCGCCGAGGCCAGAAGGGCGACGACCGAGGCGCTTGCGATGCAATGGACGATGCAAAGGCCCGACAGGCCGATGGCCAGCCGGTCGAGCAACCCATGACGCAGCGCGCGTGCGAACATTTCGCCTCCTTCGCGGCGGATATAGAATGGGACGAGTGAAGATACAACATATCATTGCACGCCGTGCTGGCATCCCCCGGCCGGAGACGGCATAGCGGCGCCGATGACCGACGCCGCCCGCCTCGCCGCCGCCGAAAAGGGGGAAAGGAAGGCCTTTGCACGCGATCGCCGCCGCGACCGGCCGCGGGCGCTCGCCAGCTGGCTGCTCGCGGTCGCCGCGCTTGTCTTCCTGATGGTGATCGTCGGCGGCATCACCCGGCTCACCGAATCGGGGCTTTCGATCGTCCGCTGGGAGCCGGTCTCGGGGATCGTCCCGCCGCTCTCGCAGGCCGACTGGATGATCGAGTTCCACGCCTATCGCCAGAGCCCCGAATATCGAGAGGTCAACGCCGGGATGACGCTCGCCGAGTTCAAGCGCATCTATTTCTGGGAATATGTCCACCGCCTGCTCGGGCGGATCATCGGCCTCGCCTTCGCTCTGCCGCTCGCCTGGTTCGCGGTCAAGCGCGCGATCCCCACAGGCTATGGCGTCCGTCTCGTCGCGCTGCTCGCGCTCGGCGCGTTGCAGGGCGCGGTCGGCTGGTGGATGGTCGCTTCGGGGCTCGTCGACCGGCCCGAGGTCAGCCATATCCGTCTCGCCGTCCACTTGCTGCTCGCCCTGTTCATCTTCGCCGGGCTCGTCTGGACCGCGCTCGATCTCCGGGCGCTGGCGCGCGACCCCGAAGCGGCGCCGGCGCGGATGCCGACGCTCGCCATCTGGCTGCTGTCGTTGCTCGGCCTCCAGCTCATGTTCGGCGCCTATGTCGCCGGGCTGGAGGCGGGCCATGCCTATGCGAGCTGGCCGAAGATGGGCGAGCGCTGGTTCCCCGAAGGCGCGCCGATGCTCGAGCCCTTCATGCGCAATTTCGCCGACAACCCCATCGTCGTCCAGTTTGTCCACCGCTGGCTCGCCTTCATCGTCGCCGGCGTCGCCTTCTGGTTCGCGGCGCGGCTGTGGCGGCGCGGGCTCGCGCTCGAGGCGCAGCTCGTCGTCTGGGCGGTGGCCCTCCAGATCCTGCTCGGCATCGCGACGCTGCTCGCCGGCGTGCGCTTCGAGCTTGCGCTCGCGCATCAGGCGATGGCGGCGCTGCTGCTCGCCGCGATCGTCCAGGCCGCGCACCGGATGGGGCAGGGGAGAAGCGCATGAGCAACATCGTCAGCGTCTACGCGACCTTCGGCAGCGAGGAGGAGGCGCGGCGGATCGGCCGGCAGGCGGTCGAGCGCGGGCTCGCCGCCTGCGTCAACATCCTGCCCGCCGGCCATTCGATCTACCGCTGGCGGGGCGAGGTCGCGGAGGAAGAGGAGGTCTTCGCGCTGTTCAAGACGAGCGCCGCGCGCGCCAGGGAGCTGCTTTCCCATATCGAGGCCGAACATGGCTATGACGTCCCCGCCGCGGTCGTCTGGCCGATCGATGAGGCGCTCGCCGATTACGAGGCCTGGGTGCGCAAGGAGACATCTTCCTGATCGGCTCGATGTAGGGGTATCATCTTACCTCTCGCCAAAGCCGCATGATCCCTTGACTTGTCGCCCCCCTTTTGCCATCTGGCCGCCGACGGCGCCCCTCGGACGAGCGGCGCAGACGCAATTCCGGAGCATTGGATATGAGGCCCGGCCCATGACGGCGCTGACCAGGACCACCAAATCGGCCAAGCCCGCCGAGGTGGAAAGAAAATGGCATCTGATCGACGCCGAGGGGCTCGTCGTCGGCCGCGTCGCCGCGATCATCGCCCGGCTGCTGCGCGGCAAGCACAAGCCGAGCTTCACCCCCCATATCGACTGCGGCGACCATGTCGTGGTGGTGAACGCGGGCAAGGTCCGCTTCACCGGCAACAAGACCGCAGAGAAGACCTATTACAAGCACACCGGCTATCCGGGCGGCATCAAGGAGACCACGGCGCAGCGCGTGCTCGAGGGGAAATTCCCCGAGCGGGTGCTCGAAAAGGCGGTCGAGCGGATGATCCCGCGCGGGCCGCTCGGCCGCGAGCAGATGAAGAAGCTCCATCTCTACGCCGGCGCCGACCATCCGCACGGTCCGCAGAATCCCGAGCCGCTCGACGTCGCGGCGATGAACCGCAAGAACAAGGTGAGCGCATGATGTCCGACACCCGTCAATCGCTGTCCGACCTCAAGGAGGCGATCGAGGAGAAGGAGGGCGAAAAGCCCGCCGAGGCCGACGCCGAAGCCGCAGGCGACGAGCCCGCGACCGCCGCGCCCGAGGCGCCGGTGCGCGAGCAGCAGCTCGACCGCCAGGGCCGCGCCTACGCCACCGGCCGCCGCAAGGACGCGGTGGCGCGCGTGTGGCTGAAGCCCGGCTCGGGCCAGATCGTCGTCAACGGCCGCGACCAGGCGGTCTATTTCGCCCGCCCGACCTTGCGCCTCATCATAAACCAGCCGTTCGACATCGCCGAGCGCCGCGGCCAGTATGACGTCGTGTGCACCGTTTCGGGCGGCGGGCTCTCGGGCCAAGCGGGGGCGGTCAAGCACGGCATTTCCCAGGCGCTCACCCGCTACGAGCCCGAGCTCAGGTCCAGGGTCAAGCAGGCCGGCTTCCTCACCCGCGACAGCCGCGTCGTCGAGCGCAAGAAATACGGCAAGGCGAAAGCCCGCCGCAGCTTCCAGTTCTCGAAGCGCTAGGGCAATATCGCTTCAGGCGAAACCATCGGCCTGGCCCGTATTTCAGCCTGGACCTCGCCATCGGCCCGACCCGCACTCCGGCGAAAGCCGGACTGCATCGAACGCCGAGCGGTCAGCAATTTTTATGTGCTTGAGACGCCGAACAGCCGCCTGTCCCAGGGCTGGCGGCTGCTGGCGAGACGCTTCACCCGCCGCGCATCCGGATGCGAGGGATTGATCAGCCAATTGAAGCCGCCCGGCGCGACGATGGAAGGCACCGCCGCGAGTGGCGTCGCGCCCTTTTCCAGCCAGGCGTCACCCCATTTTCCTGTCTCGTCCGATGGCGGGAGCCTGGCACCGGTCCAGCGGGTCGCCGCCAGCTCGTCCGGCACCTCGATCTTCAAGAGCCGAAAGCTTTCTGGCACCGTGTCGCGTTCGAGGTGAACGAGGACTTCCAGCATCGCGAGCGCGCTCGAATCTGCGGTGTAGACGATTCGCCGGCCCTTGCTGTGCCAGCGCCCGGCGACGATCAGGCCGCCGCCGCCGTCGAGCGATCCATGCTCCGAAATCCGCCACAGGATCATTCAGGCGGCGAAGCCGTGGCGCGCCTGCAGCAAGGTCTCCTCCACCAGGCGCGTCCCTTCGTCGCTGCGCAGGAGAACGAGTGGCCTTTCCCCCTCGAAACGCCTCTTGGGCGACCCGAGCCAGTCCATTGCCCGGGCGCGGTCGCCGAAAATCTCGGCGGCAAGACCCAATATCCGCAGCAAGCGCGCGAGGCGGTCGCTCTCTTCGGGCGAGAGGCGCCGGCCCTCCTGCAGCCGGCGGTCGAGCGTCCGCCGTGGCCCCACCACGCGCGCGACATCGGCCATGCTGATCGCCGGATCGGCGACGAGGTCCGCGAGCGCGCCCGCCGGCAGCCCGCGGTCGATCGCGCGTGCCTTCCGAAGCGGCGGCGCTTCATCGAATCTTTGCAGGGCGTTGGCCATATGGCCAATATATATGAGCCATATGGCAAGGGCAAGAGATTTCGCTAACCCATTTTGCGGACGCGGACGTCGAGCCTGCCGTCCTCCACCCTCAGCTCGTTGAAGCTCGGCCGCGTCTCGCGCGTGCGCTCGGAAAGCGTGCCGGCGCCGATCAGGCGGATCGTCCTGCCCGCCACTTCGTGGGCGATGTCGAAGGGATCGTGGACATGGCCGGTGAGCACCGCGTCGGCGCCGGCCGCGGCGAGCTTCTTGAGCGCCTTCTCGCCGCGCAGCGTGCGTCCGCCGCCGCCCCCCTTGCCCTTGTCTATGAGCGGATGGTGCGCGGCGACAAGCTTCAGCTCCTCCTCGTCCGCGGCGTCGAGAAGCTTGAGCGCATGGCGGATGCTCTTCTTGTCGACCACGCCCCAGGACCAGTTGTAGCGCAGCTGGAAGCGGGCGGTGGTCTTCAACGGGATGATCGCCACCGGCCCGAGGTCGAGCGGCCGCTCGACCATGTCGCGCATCCTGCCGAAGCGGCGATAGGGGCGAACGAAGCGCTCGAACAGGTTGAAATAGGGGAGGTCGTGATTGCCGGGCTCGACCGTCACCGGCGCGGGCAGCGATTCGAGATAGCGGCGCGCGGCGGCGAACTCGCGCTTCCTCGCCCGCATGGTGAGGTCGCCGGTGCAGATCACCGCGTCGGGCCGCTCCTTTTTCACCGTGTCGGCAAACCAGCGCAGCGCCTCGTCGTCGGCGGCACCGAAATGAAGGTCGGACACATGGAACAGGCGGACCATGCGCCCGCCATGGCGTCCTGCGCTTGCGGGCGCAAGCTCAGAGGCGATGCCAGTCGCGCGGCAGGCGGCGCGAGGCGAGCCAGTAGAGCAGCGATGCGAGGAAATAGAAGCCGAGCCCCAGCAGGATCGAATAGAGCAGCGAATCCTCGCCGTAGCGGTCCCTCATCTCGTCGGACATCTTGCCCAGGAACCAGGTGCCGAAGCCGATGCCGATCAGATTGTTGATGAACAGGAAGCTCGCCGAGGCCATCGCCCGCATCGCCGGCGGCACGATATGCTGGATCGCGGCGAGCACCGGACCCAGCCAGGCGAGGCTCAATATGGTGGGAACGAGGAACATCAGCCAGGCAACGGGCAGGCTCGGCGCGAACAGGCCGAGGCCGAGCGCCGGCGCCGCGAGCAGGAAGCAGATCGCGGGGACGCGCGCATAGCCTCCGGGATTGCCGCTTCCCGCGCGATCGCCGAGCCAGCCGCCGAACCAGATGCCGACGAGGCCGCCGGCGAGGACGATCGAGCCGTAGAACATCGAGGCCTCGATGAGGCTGAGATCGAAGCTGCGGTTGAAGAGGGACGGCGTCCAGAAGAACAGGCCATAGCCCATGATCGAGCCCGATGCCGAGCCGATCGAGAGCAGCCAGAAGCTCGGCGTCGCCGCGATCCGCCTCAGCGCCACCGCCACCGGCGGAGCGACGTGGGCCGCGGCGCCCGGCGCGCGGTCGAGGCCGCCGCGTATCGGGTCCCTGATGCCGAGCTTGACCAGCGGCACGACGAGAAGGCCGGCGAGGCCGACGGCGATGAACGCCGCGCGCCAGTCGACATAGGTGGCGATCCAGCCGCCGGTGAACAGGGCGAGCGAGCTGCCGATCGGCACGCCGAAGGAGAATATGGCGAGCGCGCGCCCGCGCTGGGCGGGGGGGAAATAATCGGTGATCAGCGAATAGGAGGGGGCGACCCCGCCCGCCTCGCCGACGCCCACCCCCATCCGCGCGAGGAACAGCTGCCAGAAATTCTGCGCCAGGCCGCACAGCGCGGTGAAGGCGCTCCAGATGCCGACGCTGACGGCGATGATCGTCACCCGGCTCCTGCGGTCGGCGAGCCAGGCGATGGGTATGCCGAGGCCGGTGTAGAAGAGCGCGAAGGCGGTGCCCCCCATCAGCCCCAGCTGCTCGTCGGAAAGCCCCAGATCCGCCTTGATCGGCACCGCCAGCACGCCGACGATCTGGCGGTCGAGGAAGTTGAAGATATAGGCGATGAGCAGGATCGCCAGCACCCGCCAGCCGGGCGTGGTCTCGGCGGATGCGGAACGCGTCAGGTCCATCGAACTCGTCTCCCTCGCTTGCGTCATTGCGAGGAGGCGCAGCCGACGAAGCCACCAGCCGCGGAGAAGCTGGGTCGCTCCGCTTCGCTCGCAATGACGGCGGCGTCAATGACGATCAGAAGTTGAGCCCCAGCGTGAGCCAGACCTGGCGCGGATCGCCGTAGAAGGCGGTCAGCGTCCCTTCGAGCCCGAGCGTCGGGATGAGGCTGCCGTCGGGCCGGGTGACGAAGCTGCCGTCGGGATTCTGGGCGACGAAGGTGTAGCCCGATGTCTTGTAGCGCTCGTCGGTGATGTTCTTGGCGTGCAGCCCGAGCGACCAGCGCTCGGCATCGTCCCGCCACACGAGGCTCGCGTCCCACAGCGCGAAGCCGTCCTGGTCGATAAACGCGTTGGGAATCTCGAACTGGGTCGAATCGCCGCGATAGGAAAGGATGGTGACGATGTTGAGGAAGCCGCCGGCGGCCGGCGTCTCATATTCGAGCGTGCCGCTCGCGGTCCAGTCGGGGGTGTTCTGCACCTCGCGCAGATCGGCGACGTCGATGCCGCGATTGTCGATGAATTCGAGATATTCGGCATCGAGATAGCCGAGCGACCAGCCGAGATTCAGGCGGTCGCCGGGGGTTCCGAAATCGCGCGCCAGCACGGCGAGCCCCTCGAACTCGATGCCCCGGAAACGCGCGCGCCCCGCGTTGGTGGTGATGCCGACGAAGCTGTCGAAGACGCCGTCGCCGTCGGTGTCCACTCCCACCGAGCCGGGAATCTGGACATCCTCGTAATCGGCCTGGAAGGCGGCGAGGCTGAAATTGAGCCGGTTGTCTAGCAACGAGGCCTTCCAGCCCAGCTCGTAGCTGTCGACGGTTTCCGGCTCGAAGGCGAAGAAATCGAAAATCTCGTCCTCGTCCACCACCCCGTCGCCGTCGAGATCGGGGGCGGCGGTGGAAAGGCCGCGCGGATCGAAGCCGCCGCCCTTGAAGCCGCGCGCATAGCTTGCGTAGAGATTGTGGTCGGGCGTCGGCCGGAAGCTCAGCGAGGCGCGCGGCGTGAACTCCTCGAAGCTGCGCTCGCCTTCGAAGTCGGAAGTGGTGACGATCGGCGTCGCGGTGCCGCCGAAGATCGGCGAGAGGCCGCCGATCTTGGTCTGGCGCAGCACCGCCGAGCGGCGCTCGTCATGGGTGTAGCGGCCGCCCAGCGAGACGCTGAGCCGGTCGGTAATGTCCCAGGTGAAGTCGCCGAACACCGACCAGGTCTCGGTGTCGACCTCGCCTTGGGTGAAGGCGTTGAGGCCCGGCAGCCCCAGCAACGCGCCGGTGGTCGCGAGGATGACGTCGAAGGCGTTGAAGGCGTTGGCGCTGAGATAATAGAATCCGGCGACGCCGGCGAACGCTCCCCGGTCGTAGACGAGCTGGACCTCCTGGCTGAACTGGTCGTTGCGGTAGACGACCGGCACGTCGAGATCGGCGGCGGGCAGCGAATCGAAATCGATCGGCGAGAAGGATTCGTCCTCGCGCCAGGCGGTGATACTCCTCAGCATCAGCCCCTCGTCGAGCTCGATCTCGGCATGGAGCGCGCCGCCATAGGCTTCGACCTCCTGCTCGGGGGCGTCGAGGCCGGCGCGGGTGTCATAGACATCGTCGAGCACCGGCGCGCCGGAAAGCTGGCCGGGGATCAGCCGGTGGCCCTGGCGGGGATCCGAATCGTCGTCGGTATAGTCGCCCGACAGGCGCACGAAGATCCGGTCGGTGGGCTGGAACTCGAGCGCCAGCCGGCCGGCGAGAATGTCCTTGTTGTAATTTTCGATCCCGGAGAGGTTGAGATTGTCGCCGAAGCCGTCGCGGGTGAGCCAGGCGACGGTGCCGCCGAAGCGCACGCCCTCGGCGAGCGGGACGCCGAAGCCGGCGACGAGATCGAGCTTGTCATAGGTGCCGTAGGAGGCGCGCAGGCGCAGCTCGGGATCGGGGCCGATGCGGCGCGAGACATATTTGATCGCGCCGCCGATCGTGTTGCGGCCGTAGAGCGTGCCCTGCGGGCCGCGCAGCACCTCGATGCGCTCGACATCGTAGATTTCGAGCAGCGCCGCCTGCGGCCGGTTCAAATAGACGTCGTCGATATAGATGCCGACGCCCTGCTCGAAGCCGGCGACCGGATCCTGCTGGCCGACGCCGCGGATGAAGGCGGTGAGCGTCGAGTTGGTGCCGCGCGAGGCCTCGAGCGTGACATTGGGGGTGGTGTCATCGATGTCGGTGAGATCGATCGCGCCACGTTCCCTCAGCTCCTCGCCCGAATAGCTGGTGATCGAGATCGGCACGTCGATGAGCGCCTCCTCGCGCCGGCGCGCGGTGACGACGATGGTATCGCCTTCCTCGTAGCTCGCCGCCTCGGCCTCGGCCTCCGCCTCGGCGGCGGTGTCGACCTCGGCCGGCTCGGGCTCCTGGGCGAAGGCCGGCGCCGCCATCAGCGAAGCCGCGCCGCTCAGCAGAATCGCGCGCCATATCCGCACCGGATTTTTCATTTCCCCCTCCATCGATCGCTTGCCGCCTGGCGGCATCGCCTATATGAAGTTGAAAGTTGAACCAACATTCAACTTAGGTCAAGAGGCTTGGGGGCCTTCATCTCGGAAGGGCGCGCAAGATGGCGGACAGGCAGGCGGCGACCCCGCGCACCGACAAGACGCCGCGCACCAGCCGCGGCCGCAAGACGCTGCGCGCGCTGCTCGACGCGGCGGCGGCGGAGTTCGGCGAGCGCGGCTTCCAGGGCGCCTCGATCAGCCGGATCACGGCGCGCGCCGGCGTCGCGCTGGGCAGCTTCTACACCTATTTCGATTCGAAGGAGGAGGTGTTCCGCGGCGTCGTGCGCGATCTTTCGAACGCCGTGCGCGATCATGTCGCCCCTCATGTCCGCGCCGCGCCCGACGGGCTCGCCGCCGAAGGGGCCGCGCTCGAGGCGTTCCTCGGCTTCGTGCGCGAGCACAAGGAAATCTACCGCATCGTCGACGAATCCGAGTTCGTCGATCCCGAAAGCTATCGGCTCCATTATCGCAGCGTCGTCGAACGCATCGAGCGCCGGCTGCGCGCCGCCGCCGAGCGCGGCGAGGTGAGAGAGGATATCGAGGAGCTCCATGCCTGGGCGATCGTCGGGATGAACGTGTTCGTCGGGCTGCGCTACGGCGTCTGGGGCGAGGAGCGCGATCCGGCCGAGGTCGCCGCGCGGGTCAACGATCTGCTGCGCCGCGGCCTCGCCAGGACTCGCGATCGCGAGTGCGGATGAACCGCAGCCCACTCGTTCCGGCGGCGGAAGGCGCGCTCAGCCCCGTGCCGCGGCGGCTTCGAGATCGGCGAGATAGGCGCGCACCCGTTCGGCGTTCTTGCCCAGATCGCTGATGCCGACGCGGCTGATCGAGCGCATGTCCACGACCGAGGCCCCGGGATTGCCGCGCATTTCCTTGACCCGGATGACGACGTCGTCCTTGAAGCCGAAGAAGCGGGTGGTATCGGTCGCCTCGATCGTGCCGCGCGCTTCGTTGACCGAGGCGATCTCCCAGCCGCGCTCGCGCGCCACCCGCTGGGCGAGGTCGATCGCCCGCGCCTTGGGCAGATCGAGGGCAAGCGGGCGGATGTCGCCATAATAGGCGCGGTGCATCGCCCGCCAGCGCGAGGCATCGTCGGGCTCGCCCTTCGCCGGGCCGAAGGCGGGCACGTTCTGTAGCCGGTCCTCGCGCACTTCGAGCGCCGTGAACTCGGGATAGTCGTCGAGGTTGGTCGTCACCTCGTGGATCGGCGGCGCCCGGCGCGCGTCCATGATGTTGCTGCCGAGAAAGCCGATGAAGATGCCGGCGATGAACAAGGCGGCGAAATTGGCCGCGGCCGCGCCGCGTCGCTTCGCCGCCATGTTGAGCGCGAAGGCGATCAGCGACAACAGCGCGCCGAGCAGGGCGGCGGCGAGCAGGAAGGCGAGCGCGCGCAGCGCCGGGCGGAAATCCCACCAGCCCTCGCCGCTGCCATGGCCGGCGATCAGCGCCGCGAGCGGCGCGCCGATCGCGAGCATAAGGCCGATGCGGGTCAGCCATTTCGCCCAGCCCCTGCGTTTCTCCCCGGCCATCAGCTGCTTCCTTTCAAAGCGCTCGACAGCGCTCTCCGGCTTTGGCAATAGCGCACTCCGCCCCGGCGGGTGTAGCTCAATGGCAGAGCTCTTGCTTCCCAAGCAAGCGACGAGGGTTCGATTCCCTTCACCCGCTCCAGCTTTTTCAGGCCAGCTCCTCGACCGCGGCGGCGATCGACGCCTCCATTTCCGGCTGCTCACGCGCCGCGACGGTGGCGGCGAGATTGCGCGCGCGGTTGCGGATATTGTCGTTGTGCCAGATTTTGCGCAGATTCTCGGCGAAGGGCTCGGGCTTGATGTTGCGCATCGCGACGAAGCCGCCGATGCCGAGGCGTTTGACCGCCCGGCCCTGCATCATCTTTTCGAGATCGAGATGGCAGACCACCTGCGGCAGGCCGGTGAGCAGCCCCGAGCTGACGAAGCCGCAACCGCCATGGCTGAGGAGAATCCGCGAGCGCTTGCCGATCTCGGGGAATGAGAGCGGTCTCGGCTCGACCTTGAAGCCGCGCGCCTCGAGCTTGCCGCGATAGGGCGGGCCGATGCCGGGCAGATAGATGCGCACCGGCAGCTTGGAAGCTTCGAGCGCCTTCCATATCGCGGCTTCGGGATTGGGCACGGTAGAGGAATAGACGAACACCTCCTCGCCCTCGCCCGAGCTCGGCTCGGGGCGCGGCACGGGAATGGTCGGCGCCACCCGCGGCTCCTTGCGCCACTGGCGGTAATGGTCGAGCTCGGGAAAGCTCGCGACGACGCTGCGCGTCGCGGCATAGATCGCCGGCAGCGATTCGAGCGGCTCGTCGCCCAGCCGTTCGAGCGCCTTGTTGACCGCGGCCAGCGTGTTGGCCTCGTTGAAGGTCGGCGGCTTGCCGGTAAGGCTCGGGAAGCGCGGCATGGCGGCGGGCGGCAGCGAAAAGCCGGTGCCCGTCGCCACCGTCGGATAGCGGCCGCGCGCGGCGAGCAGCAATGTCGGCGCATATTCGGCGACGACGATATCGGGCTTTGCCGCCTTCAAAAGATCGCGCCAGCTCGAAAGCACCGCGGCGGTGGCGGCGGGATCGCCCAAGCCGAGAGCGACGAAAATGTCGCCGAGCGTATGATGCGGCCGCCGCTTGCGCTTGGGCATCGGGGCGAGGGCGTTGGGAAATTGCGGCGTCGGCAGCACGGCGGCCCCTTGGGTCCTGTCGAGGCCGATCGACCCCACCTGCTTCAGCGCGTAGCTGACGCGATGTCCGCTCTCCTTCAGCCGCTCGGCGATCTGAACGAGCTTGCGCGTATGGCCGCTGCCCCCGCCATATTCCCACCCCAGCAGAATATGCGCCATTCGAACCCCTAAATCCCGTCCTTAACGCAATGAAAACCGGCGGCCTTGAGCCGCCGGGTGAGATCGGCGAGACACAGTTCGACGGCGCTTGCATCGGTGCCGCGGACGACGAAATTGGCGCCGACCCGTCCCTCGCGGAAGAAGGGATAGCTGCCGATCTGGCATCCGTCATGCGCTTTTTCGGTCACCGCCAGCAGATCGGCGATCTCGCTTTCCGGCACCCAGCAGCCGACGGTGCGCGAAACGAGCGGCGCGCCGCCTTCGAGCTTGCCCGACAGCCCCTCGAGCATGAGCGCGGTGATGTGCGGCACGCCGGCGAGCAGGAAGATGTTGCCGAAGCGGATGCCGGGCGCGCCCGAGACCCGGTTCTCGATCAGCTCGGCGCCGTCGGGCGTGCGCGCCATCCGGAGCCGCGCTTCGGTAAGCCCGCCGCGCTTTTCGTAATAGCGCTCGAGGATCGCCCGGGCGTCGGGATGGATGATCACCCCCACATTCTTGGCCTTGGCCACGCCATCGACGGTGACGTCGTCATGGGTCGGGCCGATGCCGCCGGTGGTGAAGAGATAGTCGTAGCGCTCGGACAGCTCGGCGACGGCCTCGGCGATGATGTCGACGTCGTCGCACACGACCCTCGCCTCGGCGAGCCGGATGCCCTGGAGATTGAGCCAGCGCGCGACCTGGGCGATGTTGCGGTCCTGGGTGCGGCCCGAAAGAATCTCGTCGCCGACCACGGCAAGGCCGGCCGTCCAGATGCGCTCCGTGTCCATGCGGCGCTTCTAGACGCGCGGCGGCGGCCTCGCCAAGCGGTCGCGGAGCGACTATATCGCCGCCATGACCGAGGTGATCGACCGCGACGACAGCGTCATCGGCCATTACGGCCAGATCAGGCTGCACGGCCCCGAAGGCTTCGCCGGCATGCGCGCCGCCGGGCGGCTCGCGGCCGAGATACTCGACGCGCTCGTCCCCCAGGTCGTGCCCGGCGTCTCGACCCTGGAAATCGACGATTTCGTGTTCGCGCGGATGAAGACGGCGGGCGCCATTCCGGCGACGCTCGGCTATCGCGGCTTCACCGCCAGCTGCTGCACCTCGGTCAACCATGTCGTCTGCCACGGCATTCCGTGAACCATGCGGCTCAAGAAAGGCGACATCGTCAATATCGACGTGACCCCGATCCTCGACGGCTGGCACGGCGACACCAGCCGCATGTTCGCCGTCGGCAAGGTGCCCCTGAAGGCGCAGCGCCTGATCGACGTCACCCATGAGGCGATGATGCGCGGCATCGCCGCGGCGCGGCCGGGCAATCGGCTGGGCGACGTCGCCCATGCGATCCAGAGCCACGCCGAGGCCGAGCGCTATTCGGTGGTGCGCGATTTCTGCGGCCACGGGCTCGGCCGCCGCTTCCACGACGCGCCCGAGGTCGTCCACGCCGGCGAGCCGGGCACCGGCCCCGAGCTTCGCCCCGGCATGTTCTTCACCGTCGAGCCGATGATCAATATCGGCAAGGCGGCGACCAAGCTGCTCGACGACGGCTGGACGGCGGTGACGCGCGACCGCTCGCTCTCGGCCCAGTTCGAGCATTCGATCGGCATCACCGAGCAAGGCTGCGAGATTTTCACGCTGAGCCCGCAAGGCCTCGACAAGCCGCCCTACCGCTGAGCCATCATTTCCTTGCAACCCCGCCCCTCTCCCGGCCATTAGCAAGGCATGCGATGGTGGATAGGCGCGTTGCTGTGCGCCGCGCTCCCTGGCTGCGAGCGCGAGCCCCGGTTCGATGCGCCGCAACAGGCTGCTGAACTGCCCGAACGGCTCGCCGCCGGCGCCGCGCGGGTCGATCAGGCCTATCTTTCAGCCGCCGGCTACGGCAGCGACTGGCCGGCGGTCGGCGGCAATTATTTCAACCGCCATTACAGCCCGCTCGACGAGGTGAACGCCGAGAGCGTCGGCGAGCTCGGCCTCGCCTGGACGGCGAGCCTGCCCGACCGGGGCGAGCAGCAGGCGGTTCCGGTCGCGGTCGATGGCACCGTCTATTTCGGCACCGCCGGCGGCGAGGTCTTCGCCTTCGCCGGCGCCGACGGCGAGGAGCTGTGGCATTACGACCCCAAGCTCTCCGAGGCGAGCCTTGCCGACCATTGCTGCGGCATCGTCAACCGCGGCGTCGCGGTCTGGAAGGGCAAGGTCTATGTCGGCACGCTCGACGGCCGGCTGGTGGCGCTCGACGCGATCACCGGCGCCCAGCTCTGGTCGACCCAGGTCACCGACCGCACCCGCTCGGTCTCGATCGTCGGCGCGCCGGTAGTCGCGCGCAATCTCGTCTTCATCGGCGGCGCGGGCAGCGTCGGCCATCGCGGGTCGGTATCGGCCCATGACGCCAATTCGGGCACGCTCGAATGGCGCTTCTACACCGTGCCGCCGACCGGCGACGCGCCCGACGGCGCCGCCTCGGACGCCGCGCTCTCCACCGCCCGCCACAGCTGGGGTTCGGGCGAATGGCAGGCGATGGGCGGCGGCGGAAGCGTCTCGAACGCGATCCTCTACGATCCGGTGCTCGACCAGCTCTATATCGGCACCGGGCCCGGCACCCCGGCCGACTATGCGCGCCGTTCGGGCGGTAGCGGCGACAATCTCTTCCTCAGCTCGATCCTCGCGCTTCGGCCCGAGACCGGCGACTATCTCTGGCATTTCCAGCAGATGCCGGGCGACGGGCGCGGCCATGGCGCGACCGCCGGCATGATCCTCGCCCGGATCGAGCTCGAGGGCGAGCGCCGCCCGGTGCTGATGCAGGCCGCGGCGAACGGCTTTATGTTCCTGCTCGGCCGCCGGACGGGAAGGCTGCTCGCCGCCGAGCCCTATCTCGACGAGGTGAGCTGGACCCAAGGCTATGACCCCGAAAGCGGCCGGCCGCTCGGCGCGGGAAGCCGGCAAGAGGATGGCTTGCCGCCGCCGCCCGGCGCGCGCGACTGGCAGCCGATGGCCTACAGCCCGCGCGCCGGCCTCGTCTATTTCGCCGCCGGCCTCCCGGCCGCGGGGGAGGAGGAGGAGGAGGCGGCGGCGGCGGCGATCATCGCCTGGGATCCGCAAGCCGGAAAGGCCGTCTGGCGCAGCGAGACCGAAGGCGCGCCCGGCGGCATGCTCGTCACCCGCGGCGGCATCCTCTTCGCCGCCACCGCGAAGGGGCTCCTCGCGCTGTCGGCGAGCGACGGCGAGAGGCTGTGGTCGCTGCGCACGTCCGCGCCGGTCGTCGCCGCGCCCTCCACCTTTCTCGTCGGCGGCGCGCAGCATCTCGCCTTCGCCGCCGGCGACCGGCTGATCGTGCTGAAGCGCGGCGGCCGCAAGGCCGCGCCGATCGCGCCGCCGGAGGAAGATGGGGCAAAAGCGGGCGGGTAGCCGGCCCCTCTCTCGCTTCCCCGGCCATCTCCCGCTAAGGATGCGGCGATGAAGAAGATCGAGGCGATCATCAAGCCGTTCAAGCTCGACGAGGTGAAGGAGGCGCTGCACGAGATCGGCGTCACCGGGATGACGGTCACCGAGGCCAAGGGCTTCGGCCGGCAGAAAGGCCATACCGAGCTCTATCGCGGCGCCGAATATGTCGTCGATTTCCTGCCCAAGGTGAAGCTCGAGGTGGTGGTCGACGATCCGCTCGCGCCGCGCGTCGTCGAGACGATCGAGGCGGCCGCGCGCACGGGGCGCATCGGCGACGGCAAGATTTTCGTCATCGACATCGGCGAGGCGCTCAGGATCCGCACCGGCGAGCGCGGCCCGGACGCGGTGTGACCCCGCGTTCGTCATTGCGGGGAGCCCTTCGACGACGCCTGCGGCGTCGCTCAGGATAAACTGCCGCTTCGCGGCAGCGACACGGCAATCCCTCCAGGCGGCTAAGCTGGATTGCTTGTCTGCCGCTCGCAATGACGGCGAAGGTGATGAACCAAGATTCCGACCCCCGCCTCGCCTCGATGTCGCCCGACGAGCTGCGGCGGGCGATGCGCTCGCTGGGGCTCGCCACCCAGGCCGATCTCGCCAGGGCGATCGGCGTCTCGCGCTCGACCGTCAGCCTCTGGCTCGAGGGCAAGGTGGGGGTGCCGCGCCCCGTCGCGATGCTGCTGCGCATCCTCGTCGCGGCGCGGCGCCGGCCTTTCTGAGCCCTCGGCGCGGGGTGAAATATTCACCTCGGCGATCGCGCGCTGGACGACTCGCCTTGGCCTGTGGCTGAAGGGCGGCGACCGCTATCCCGAAGGAGACCGTTCATGGCCGACGAAGCCGGCAAGATTCTCGAGCGCATGGAAGAGCAGGAGATCGAGTGGGTCGATCTTCGCTTCACCGATCCGCGCGGCAAATGGCAGCATCTGTCGATGGCCGCCGAGGTGATCGACGAGGACGCGCTGAGCGACGGCTTCATGTTCGACGGCTCCTCGATCGCCGGCTGGAAGGCGATCAACGAATCGGACATGATCCTGAAGCCCGATCTCGCCACGCCCTATGTCGATCCCTTCAGCGCCACGCCGATGATGGTGCTGTTCTGCGACATCGCCGATCCCGGCACCGGCGAGCTTTACGCGCGCGATCCGCGCTCGACCGCCAAGCGGGCCGAAAACTATCTCAAGGCGAGCGGCATCGGCGACACCGTCTATGTCGGTCCCGAAGCCGAATTCTTCATGTTCGACGACGTCCGCTTCGAGGACGGCTATGCCGAATCCGGCTTCCGCATCGACGATATCGAGCTGCCGACCAACTCCTCGCGCAAATATGATATCGGCAATCTCGGCCACCGCCCGCGCGAGAAGGGCGGCTATTTCCCGGTCGCGCCGGTCGACAGCGCGATGGACATCAGGGGCGAGATGGTCGCGACGCTGATGGAGCTCGGCATCGGCATGGACAAGCATCATCACGAGGGCGCGCCCGCGCAGCACGAGCTCGGCCTCACCTTCGGCACCCTCACCCAGACCGCCGACCGCATGCAGGTCTACAAATATGTCGTCCACATGGTCGCCCACGCCTACGGCAAGACCGCGACCTTCATGCCCAAGCCGATCGCCCGCGACAACGGCTCGGGCCAGCATATCCACATGTCGCTCTGGAAGGACGACAAGCCGCTGTTCGCCGGCAACGGCTATGCCGGGCTTTCGGAGACCGCGCTGTTCTTCATCGGCGGAGTGATCCGCCACGCCCATGCGGTCAACGCCTTCACCAATCCGACGACGAACAGCTACAAGCGGCTCGTGCCCGGCTTCGAGGCGCCGGTGCTGCTCGCCTATTCGAGCCGCAACCGCTCGGCCTCCTGCCGCATCCCCTATGGCGCCGGCGACAAGGCGAAACGGGTCGAGTTCCGCTTCCCGGACGCGCTCGCCAATCCCTACCTCGCCTATTCGGCGCTGATGATGGCGGGCCTCGACGGCATCCAGAACCGCATCCATCCGGGCGATCCCATCGACAAGAATCTCTACGATCTTCCCCCCGCCGAGATGGCCGACGTGCCGACCGTCGCCGGCTCGCTGCGCGAGGCGCTGATCGCGCTCAGGAACGACCGCGAGTTCCTCACCCGCGGCGACGTCTTCAGCGACGACCAGCTCGATGCCTATGCCGAGCTCAAATGGGAGGAGGTGCTGCGCTGGGAGACGACCCCGAGCGCGGTCGAGTTCGACCTTTATTATTCCGCCTGAAGCGGCGGAACCTTCCCCGCCCCGGGGGGTTCTGTGGCGCGATCGACAAGCGGAGTGCGAAATCATGGCAGAAGCCGAAACCGGTCCCGAGAAGGAGACGGTGATCGTCGAGCGCGGCGGCGCCGGCGGCGTCATCGCCGCGATCGCGCTGCTCATCGCGGTGGTCGCCATCCTCCATTATCTCGGCATGCTGCCGATCTAGGCCGGGCCGGGCGCCGCGCCGGCGCGCGGCATATCGCGCCCCATCCTGGTTAACGGCCGGCAAAGCCCGGTAGCAATTGGGTAATCGCTTTCATGCATAGTCCTCCCGGCACCGGAACCGGGAACAGCTATCTATGCACGGCATCCGCTCTTCGATCCTGGCGAACGACGGCAAGAAACGCTCGCCGCGCCTGGAGAAGGGAAACAAGTCCTCCCGCCAGCGGACGGGCGAGGCGAGCCTCGCCGCCGTCCCCGTCAAGCGCGAGGAATCGCGCGTCACCGACCAGCGCGAGGAGGTCCGCCATCCGCTCAGGGTCGAGGAGGCCTCGCTCTATTTCCGCCGCCGCCGCCACGATGCCACGCTTCTCAACCTGTCGGGCGGCGGGGCGATGGTCGAGGCCGATATCGAACCCGTCATCGGCGAGCAGGTCGAGATCCAGTTCGCCGACTGCAACCGCACCCATTGCGAGGTGCGCTGGGTGCGCGGCAGCCGCATCGGCCTCGAATTCGTCGACGAGACGCAGATCATCGCCCCCCGGGGCGTGCAGGATTACATCCTCGAGCTCGTCGCCCGCGGCGAGGCCTCGGGCGGCAGGACCGGCGCCGGCGTCCAGCGCCGCAAGGCGGCGGTGCGCCACGGCCTCATCTGGACCGGCGAGATCCACAGCCGCTACGGCAGCGTTCCCGCGCGGCTGCGCAACATCTCGACCGAAGGCGCGATGATCGAGGCCGCGGGCGAGTTCCGCGTCGGCCTCGACGTCGTCCTCGAGCTCGGCGCGGCCGGAGCGATCAGCGCGGTGGTGCGGTGGACGCGCGGCGACGAGCTCGGCGTGAGCTTTGACGAGCCGTTCGACCTGTCCAATCTCGCCTATGGCAATATCGATGCTACCGAGCTGCCCGAATGGATGCAGCCCGAATATCTGAAGAACGGCATCGACGCCGAATCCGAATGGGGCTCGGGCGACCGCCCGCTGACGCTCGAGGAGCTCGAAGCCACGCTGCGCGGCCGCATCAAGGGCTGACCTCGCGGCAGGCGGACGGGGGGTGCGGTCAGTGCACCTCGCCGGGCGCGTCGAGGCCGATCATGATCGCGATCGCCCGCTCGGTCTGCCGCCAGTGGCAGAATTGCATGAGATTGCCGATCTCGCGGCTGTTCTCGGCCCGCAGCGCCGCCTCGCTCGCCGCGCCGGCGCCGTAGCGCGCGAGCAGCTCGCTGGCCTCGTCATAGGCAGTGCGGCTGGCGATGAAGGAAGCTGAGCTCAAACTGTTTCGCCCGTCGTCATTGTCGGCGGGAATTTAGGCCGGAACCGGTTGCGAACGCCTGCAGGCATGTCGCAAACGCCGCGTTTACCAAGCTTTGCTCAGGCGATGCGGCGGCCGGCCCAGATCACCCTGCCGATCAGGCAGAGCTCGCCGGGCGCGCAGGGCGGCCAGGGCGGATAGGCGGGATTGTCGCTGCGCACGATCGCCCGGCGTCCGTCGGGAGCGAGCGCGATGCGCTTCACCAGCAGCGAATCGCCGGTGCGCAGCACATAGATGCCGTCGCGCAGCCGCTCGGCGGCGTCACCTTCATGGACGAGGATCTCGTCTCCCTCGGCCAGCGTCGGCAGCATCGAATCGCCCTCGACCCGGATGAGCGACAGGCGCGAGGCGTCGCCGCCGGCCAGCCGCCGCAGCCAGGCGCGGTCGAAGCCGAAATGGCCGGTGGCCGCCTCCTCGCCGGCATAGCGCCCGGGGCCGGCGGAAGCACCGATGTCGCGGCGCGGGACCGAGGCGTACCCGCTCCCGCCGCGCGCGTCGGCCGGCCCGCCGAGCGCGCTGTCGGGCACCCCGAAATAGCGCGCGAGCAGCCCCCGGTCCTCCTCGTTGAGGCGCCGCGGCGTGCCGCGCTTCAGATATTGCTGGATATAGGCCGAGTTGCGCCCGATGAGCCGCGACAGCGCGGCATAATCGTCCCCCCGGACCTCGATCAGCCCCGCCAGAGCCGCGCGTTCCTCCTCGGGAGTCATGTTCGCACCATAATGATAGGAATTTTCCTAGACAAGTAGGATTTCTCCTCCAACACTGGAACATATCAGGAACGAGTGGACCGGGCGAATCGGAGGAAAAGGCGTGAATCTGTTATGGCGAATCGAAAAATATCTGCGGGCGAGCGGCACCCCGGCAACCCGCTTCGGGCGCGAGACGGTGGGCGATCCGCGCTTCGTCCTCGATCTGCGCAACGGGCGCGAGCCGCGCGACCGGACGCGGGCGCGAATCAACGCCTATCTCGACCGCCGCGAGGCGGAGAGCGGCTGATGGCGGGCGATCCTTCCGCCGCCCTCGCCCGCGCGCTGCTGGCGCGAGCCGGGGCCGATGCCGCCCTCTTTGCGATCGAAGCGGCCGGGAGCGAGCCCTGGGCGAGCGTCACCTTCGTCGGCGCGCGCCATCTTCTTCGCATCCGCATCGCCGGGGAAGGGGCGGGCGATGCCGCCGACCGCTTTCTTGCCGGGCTCGAGGAGGCGGAGTTCGCGCTTCCCGGCCATATCGTCGCCGATATCGGCTGCGCCGCGCGCGCCGAGGGCGGCGGCGGGGTGACCCTCGAAATCGCGGCGCTGACGATCGAGGAAGCCTAGCGCTCTTCCTCGCTCATCGCGCGCAGCTCCGCGATCGCGCTTTTGAGCCGTTGATGGACGCCGCCTTCCCCGAGGCCCGGGCCCGTCTTCGGGCGCCCGCCGCGGCGCCGCACGCCGGCCTCGAAGCGGCCGATAAGCTCGGCGGTGCTCGCCCCTTGCCCGCCGGGCGCCGGGGCGGACGAGGCGGCGGCCTCTTCGGCCTCTTCGGCCTCTTCGCCCTCTTCGGCGTCGTCATGCGGCGCGTCGAGCACCGGAAAGCCGCGCCCGCTTGCTTGGGCTTGCCTCGCCGCCTTTGGCTCCGCCGCTTCCGGCCCGTCCGGGGCGGACGAATCGAAGGGCGTCGGCGGCATGTCCTCGTCGCCTTTGTCGCCGAGCAGCAGCTCGGCCTCATGCGTCTCCTCCTCGTCGAGCGGCGGCAGCGAGGGCTCGCCGAGATCGCGCACCGCCCGCAGCGGATGACGGGCGGGCGCGTCGGGATGGGCGTCGGCGCGGCGGATGACGGGGGGGTGTTGGAACTCGTAGGCGATCGCCCGCTCGGCCCTGCCCGGTTGGCGATCGAGCTTGCCGGCGAGATGCATGACGAGCCAGCCGGCGAGAAAGGCGACGATGCCTGCGCCGCAGGCGGCGAGCAGCCGGGCCGTGGTGCCGAAAGGCGGCTGCGCTCCCGGCACGAACAGGCCGAGTCCGCTGCGCTCGACAAGGCCGCCGAACAGCGGCGCCGGCATCGCCGCGGCGAAGAACAGCGCCGCGCCGCCGAGCAGCAGCGCCATCGGAATGTCGAGCGCGTCTCCCCCGATCCGGAGCCTCAAGTTCCTGCCCATCCCTGCCGTCACCACGCCTGACCCGTCATGCTTTCGTAGAACGGCTTGTAGCGTAGAATATTTTCCGACCAGTTACGAGATTTTCGAACATGATCGCGCGCCGCCCGGCGGCGCTTTTCCCAACCGTCCCGATATGAGAAAAGCTCGGCGAGCGCGTCCGCCAGCGCCGCCCGGTCGCCGGCGGGAAACAAGGTGCCGGTGACGCCGTCCTCGATCAGCTCGGCGTGGCCGCCGACGTCGGAGGCGAGCACGAGCCGGCCCTGCGCCATCGCCTCGAGCGGCTTCAGCGGCGTCACCAGCTCGGTGAGCCGCATCCGCTTCCTCGGATAGGCGAGGATGTCGATCAACGCATAATAGCGCTCGACCTCGCGGTGCGGCACGCGGCCGGCGAAACGGATATGCGCCGCGGCCGGCGAGGCGGCGGCCTGGGCCTTGAGCGCCCCCTCCATCGGTCCGCCGCCGACGAGCAGCAGCTGCGCCTTGGGCCGCGCGGCGACGATGTCGGGCATCGCGGCGATAAGATCGTCGAGCCCCTCATAATCGTAGAAGGAGCCGATGAAGCCCACCACATCGGCCCCTTCGAGGCCGAGCTTCCGCCTGAGCTCGGGGTCGGCCGCGGCGGGGGTGCCGAACAGCTCCATGTCGACGCCGTTGGGCGCGACGACGATCTTGGCCGCGTCGATCCCCCGCCGGACGAGATCGCGCTTCAGCCCCTCGCAGATCACCGCCACCGCGTCGGCGCGCCGGGCGGCATGGGTTTCGAGCGCGCCGGTCAGCCGGTAGCGCAGCGCGCCTTCGCGGCCGGTGCCGTTGCCGACCGCCGCGTCCTCCCAGAAGGCGCGGATCTCGTAAATGAGCGGCAGCCGGCGGCGGCGGGCGACTGGAAGCGCGGCGAGCGCGGTCAGCACCGGCGAATGGGCGTGGAGGATGTCGGGCCGCCAGTCGCGCGCCAGCCCGTCGAGCCGCCGGCCGATGGCGCGGATCTCGCGCCATTCGCGCAGCGGCGGCGGGCCTTTCCCCACCGGCGGCGTGCGGAAGAAGCGCAGACCCTCGATCCTTTCCTCGGCCGCCTCGCTTTGGCCCTGGCGCGGCCCGGTGAGGCCGGCGACCTCCCAGCCGAGCGCGCGCTGGGCGGCGAGGATCGCGCGGCTGCGGAAGGCATAGCCGCTGTGGAGCGGCAGGCCATGGTCGAGGATATGGAGCACGCGCATGATGTTGGGCCATGCCATGCCACCCTTAACGCCCCGTCAACCGAGAGCCGGCTAGATGCGCCCTCAAGATCAGCAGCGGAGCCCTTGCCGCGATGAAAAGATTCGCCCTTGCCGCCGCCTGCCTCGCCTTGGCGGCGCCGCTTCCCTCGCTCGCGCAGGGCCAGGCCCCCTTCACCATCGCCGGGACCGGCGAGGGCTTTTACCGGCTCCAGGACGCGCTCGACGCCGTCGGCGACGGCGCCGCGACGGTCCGCATCGCGCCGGGGCGCCATCGCGACTGCGCCGTGCAGGAGGCCGGCAGCGTCGCCTATGTCGCCGAGCGGCCGGGGACTGCGGTGTTCGACGGCGTCGCCTGCGAGGGCAAGGCGGCGCTCGTGCTGCGCGGACGCGAGGCGCATGTCGAAGGTCTCATCTTCGCCAACATCCGCGTGCCCGACGGCAATGGCGCCGGCATCAGGATCGAGGAGGGCGATCTCAGCGTCGCCGAGACGCTGTTCGAAAACTCGCAAAGCGGCATCCTTTCCGCCGACGATCCCTCGGGCCACATCCGCATCCACCGCTCGACCTTCAAAGGGCTCGGCAAGCATCCCGACGGCAGCGGCGCGCATTCGCTCTATATCGGCCGTTATGGCAGCCTCGGCGTCTCCCAGACGCGCTTCGAGGAGGGACGCGGCGGCCATTATCTCAAAAGCCGCGCGCCGCGCATCGAGGTGCTGGACAGCAGCTTCGACGACAGCCGCGGCCGCCGCACCAACTATCATATCGATCTTTCCGCCGGCGCGAGCGGGCGCATCGCCGGCAACGCCTTCGTGCAGGGACCGGACAAGGAGAATTACGGCACCATCATCGCCGTCGCCCCCGAATCGCGCGACCACAGCTCGGCCGGGCTGGTGATCGAGGACAACGAGGCCTGGCTGGCGCCGGGCTTCGCCCGGTCGACGGTCTTCGTCGGCGACTGGAGCGGCGAGCGCGTCACCGTGCGCGGCAACCGCCTCGGCGACAGGATCCGCGCCCATGAGCGGCGCTAGCAAACTGCGGCCCGGCCGGGAAAAGCGCTAGGCCTCGAGCCTCGCGCCCAGCCGGGCGGCGAGATATTCGAGATTGGCGATCCGCCGCAGGACCGCGAGGTCGCCGATCGCCTCGGGCCGGAAGAAGCGCCGCATGACCGGGAAATCGAGATCGATCACCCGCCCCAGATATTCGGGCGGCGGCAGGTCGCCATGCTCGTCGCCCATCGGGCCGAGCCGGCGTCTCAAGGCATAGCTCTTCTGCCGCAGCCAGATCGGCCGCGCGCGCGTCGCCCCTTCCTTGAGACGCTGGCGAAATCCCGGCGGACCCGAAAAATCATGGCCGTAGACCGAAGGCAGGCGGGCGAGCCCGGGATCGATGTCGGCGAGCAGCATCGCCTCGAAGCGGCCGGCATTCTTGAGCCCCAGCGGCAGCGTCAGCGCCGCGGCGACGAGCGGGTGCTCGAGGAAGGGCATGAAATAGGGCCCGTGGCGCGCCTCTAGGCTGATCTCGCGCCCGAACAGCGAGCGGCAGCGGATGGCGGGATAGAGCTGCTCGATCGCCGCGCGCGGCAGGGGCCCGCGCTCGCCGGGCCGGCCGAGCGCTTCGAGCATCTTGTCCTCTATGCGGCGCAGGAAGGCGCGCTCGTCGAACTCCTGGGTGACGTCCTTCATGCGGTAGCGGGCGAAGAAGGCGCGCGCGACGGCGCTCGCCGGCAGCGGCCGGTCGGGCAGGTAGAAGAAGTTGCGGAAAATCTCCCCGCATCCGCCCGAGACCGAAAGCGCGCCCTCCGCGTGGCGGGCCGCGCGCGCCGCGGCGTCGGCGCCGCTTTCGAAGATATTGCCGAAATTGGGAAGGCCGTCATGGTCGCGGAAGTTGCGCTCCACCTGCGCCGGGAAGGCCTCCGGGGCGGGAAGGCCCCGGCCCTGCTTGTCGATGCAGTCGATCTCCTCGCCCAGCGCCCCGGCGACCTGGCGCGCGACCCGCACGTCGCCGTCGGAGGGCGCGCCATAGACGTAAAGCCGCGGCCGGCTGCCGGCGGCGCGCAGCGCGGCGAGGACGAGGCGCGAATCGAGCCCGCCCGACAGCGGGCAGAAGATCCGGTCGCCGAAACGCTCCGCGAACGGAGCGACGAGCTTGGAGAGCCGCTCGCGATGGGCCGCGACATGCTCGGCGACAGGCCGCCGCGCCACTTGCCCGGGCAGCGGCTTTGCGAGCGGCTGGTCGCGGACGCCGCCGGGCCCGAGCTCGATCATGCGCCGCGGCCCCAGCGTCTTCAGCTCGCGCAGGACGGTGTCGTCGCCGACCGGCACGACGTTGAACACGAACTCGTAGACGCCCTGCGGGTCGAAGCTCGCCTTCGGCAGCGTCGCCACCGCGGCGAGCAGCGAGGTCGAGAAGAAGCGCATTTCGGCATCGTGGAAAATCTGGAAGGCGGCGAACCAGTCGCTGAACAGGAAGGCGCGCCCGCGCTTGCCGAGGACGATGACGAACTGGCCGTCGAGCCTGTCCCAGTCGGGGCCGCGCGCGGGATCGAAGGAGGCGAGCAGCGCGGCGAGCGCCGGCCGGCCGATGCGGCCGTCGTAGACGGGGGTGCCGGCGGCGGCGATGAAATCCTCGCCCCTGGCGAGCAGCGTCTCGGGGCCGCCTGCGATGGCCGGCGCGTGGAGCAGGCGCCAGCCGGGCGGGCGAAGCTCGGCGAAATCGGCGAAGCCCTGGCCCGCGAATTGCGCGCGCGCGCGCTCCAGCGCCGCCGCGGCGGCTTCGGGATCGTCGTCGCGGATCAGGAAAAGCCCGGCCTTGACGATGATTTAGCGCAGGCCGCTTAAGAAAGTGGCGCGACAGGCTTAACGGCCCGTCAACCGCGCGCCTCTATGCCAGACCGGCAACGCCGAGGAAGGGCCCATGATCGACAATTTCGCGCTCGCCCTCACCCACGGGCTGATGCTGCTCGCCGCCTGGCGGCTGCTCGCGCGCCCCGATCTCGACGACGAGCGCGCCGCCCCCGGGGACGCTCCGCGCAAGCCCTGGATCAAGGCCAGGAAGCGTGCGTGATCTCGCCTTTATCGGCTTCATCGGCGCGCTGCTGTCGCTCGGCCTGCGGCGCCCCTTCATCTGGGTGCTCGCCTATGCCTATGTCGACATCGTCTCGCCGCACCGCCTGTCCTATTATCTCCTGAACGTGGTGCCGCTGTCGATGATCGTCGGCGCGCTCGCCGTCGGCGGCTGGCTGCTGTTCGACAGGAAGCAGTTGCGCACCGCGCCGCGTCAGTGGCTGATCGGCCTTTTCGTCCTGTGGTGCGGGTTCACCACCTTGCGCGCCGATTTTCCGGTCGAGGCCGCGTTCAAATGGGACTGGGCCTGGAAGTCGATGATCTGGGCCGCCTTTCTTCCCTTCGCGCTGCGCACCAGGCTCAGGATCGAATCCTATCTTCTGTTCATGGTCCTCGGCGCGGCGGCGATCATCGTCGCCGGCGGCATCAAGACGGTGCTCGCCGGCGGCGGCTACGGCGCGCTCAACCTGATGGTCGATTCGAACAGCGGCCTCTACGAGGGCAGCACCGCATCGACCGTGGCGATCACCATCATCCCCGTCATCCTGTGGCTCGCGCGCCACGGGACTATCTTTCCCAAAGACTGGAAGGTGACGGTCTTTTCGGCCTGCCTCATCTTCGCCTGCCTGCTCATCCCGGTCGGCACCCAGGCGCGCACCGGCCTCGTGTGCATCGCGGTACTGATGCTGCTCCTCCTCAGGAACAACAAGCGGCGCTTCCTCTATCTCGGCTTCGTCGGGCTCGCGCTCGTCGCCTCGATTCCCTTCCTGCCGCAAAGCTTCACCAGCCGGATGAGCACCATCTCGACCTATCAGGCGGACAATTCGGCGATGACCCGGATCGCGGTGTGGGGCTGGACCTGGAACTATGTGAAGGAAAATCCGCTGGGCGGCGGCTTCGGCGCCTATCGCGGCAACCGCATCCAGGTGCGCATGACCTCGGTGAGCGAGGGCGGCGGGCCGGTCTCCACGGTCTCGCAGGACGTCGTCGTCGATCAGGCGCGGGCCTATCACAGCGCCTATTTCGAGGTGCTGGGGGAGCAGGGCTTTTTCGGCCTTCTCCTCTATCTTCTGATCCACGCCGCCGGGCTGTGGCGGATGGAGGCGATAAGGCGTCGCTTCCGCGGCGACGACAGCGCGGAAAATGGCTGGATCGCGCCGCTCGCGACCGCGCTCCAGCACGCCCATATCATCTATCTGTCGGGCTGCCTGTTCCTCGGCATCGCCTATCAGCCCTTCATCTTCATGCTGCTCGGCGTCCAGATCGGCCTCGACCTTTATCTGCGCGAATGGAAAAGGGCCCCGCGCCGGACCTTCGCGAAGGCCCGGCCGGAGCCCGGTTCGAAGCCGCTCGCGGCGGGCTGATCAGGCGAACGCCCGCTGCTCGGCGCGCTCGACGCAGCCGATGAAGGCCTCGACGAAGGCGGGGATGTCGTCGGGCTTGCGGCTGGTTACGATATGGCCGTCGGTGACGACCTCGCGGTCGACGACCTCGGCGCCGGCATTGCGCAGATCGGTGCGGATCGAGGGCCAGCTCGTCACCGTCCTGCCGCGGATGATGTCGGCCTCGGCGAGCAGCCAGGGGCCGTGGCAGATCGCGGCGATCGGCTTGCCGGCCGCGTCGAACGCCTTGATCGCGGCGACAACCTCCTCGTCCATCCTCAGCGTATCGGGATTCTTGGTGCCGCCGGGAAGCAGCAGCGCGTCGAAATCATCGGCGTCGATGTCGCCGATCGTGCGGTCGGGGGTGGCGCGCGCGCCTTTCGCGCCTTCGATCTCGTCGCTGTCGAGCGAAGCGAGGGTGACGCTCGCGCCCTTCTCCTTCAGCGTCTTGAGCGGTTTCAGAAGTTCCGAATCCTCGAAGCCGTCGGTGGCGATGATAAGGATTTTGGCGTCGGAAATGCTGGTCATTGCAAATCTCCCTTTTTGAGTTTCTCGTTCACTCCACCAACGGGCACCCCCCGCGCGCCGTTCCGGAACCCGGACGGGCCGAACTGCATTTATCGCTGTTGCGAGAGGAGTTTGCGATGCTCTGCTATGTCGACGACAGCCTGCCGGGCATCACCCGCAAGCGCCGCGGCCGCTATTGGCAATATTTCGATCCGCGAGGGAAACGCATCACCGACAGGGGCGAGATCAAGCGCCTCGATGCGATCGCCCTGCCGCCCGCCTATGAGGACGCCTGGTACTGCCCCGAGCCCGACGGCCACATCCAGGCGGTCGGCTACGATGCCAGGGGCCGCAAGCAATATCGCTATCACGAGGAGTTCAGGGCGCTGCGCGAGGCGGAGAAATATGAGCGGCTGGCCGAGTTCGGGCGTGCGCTCTCGCGCCTGCGCCGCAGGGTGCAGGCGGAGCTCAGGCGCCGCAAGCTCGACAGGAACCTCGTCACCGCCGCCGTCGTCCATCTGATCGACAGCGAGCATCTGCGCGTCGGCAACGAATCCTACGCCCGCGAGAACCGGAGCTACGGCGCGACGACGCTGCGCCGCCGCCACGCCCGCGTCCGCAAGGGCAGGATGACCCTCTCCTATCGCGGCAAGAGCGGCATCAGGCGGCGCGTTGCGATCGAGGACCGGCGCCTCGGGCGCATCATCGAGCGCTGCCGGGAGCTCAAGGGGCCGCGCCTGTTCGCCTATCTCGACGAGGAGGACAGGGTGCGCACGATAAGCTCGGCCGACGTCAACGAATATATCCGCGACGCGATGGGCGAGGATTTCTCGGCCAAGGATTTCCGCACCTGGGCGGCGAGCGTGATCGCCTTCGAGAAGATGGCGAGGCGCGCCCGGCGCGGCCGCAAGGTGACCTTGAAGAGCCTCATCGAGCCGGTCGCCGAAAAGCTCGGCAACACGCTCGCCATCAGCCGCAAATCCTATGTCCATCCGGCGGTGATCGAGGCGGTGAAGAAAGAGGAATATGAGGCCGGACCTTTCCCGCGCGCGACCAAATATCTCTCCCCTTGCGAGCGGGCGCTGATCCTGTTCCTCGAAAATCTGCCGCCGCGCCCGGAGGAAGGCGATGAGCGTGCGGCGCGGCCGCGGCCCGCCTCCGGCAAGGCGGAGCTCGCCGCCGCGGCCTGAGCCGGGCCTCCCCCGCCCCGGAAAGAGCGGTTGAATTGCCGGCGCCGCCGCCGATATGGCTGCGGCGATGACCAGCGAACTGGCCGACAGCGAGATCGCCGCTGACGTCGAGGGCGTCTCGGAGAATATCAGCGAGCGCACCCTGGGCCTCGTCGAGAGCGTCGAGCGCTATATCGAATATAACAGCAGCGAGGCGCTGATCGCGTTCGCCATCGGCCTCTTTCTCGCGCTCGTCATGGTCGGCGTCCGCGCGGCGGGGGCGAGGCTCGCCCGGCGCGACATCGAGACCCAGCCGACGCGCGCGGTGATCGGCCGGGTGTTCGCGCGCACCGGGCTCGTCTTCATCGTCCTCGTCGCCGCCGAGCTGGTCACCGAATATGCGGGCCCGCCCGAGATTTTCCGCGAGCTCGTCCATTTCCTGTTCGTCGTCGCGGCGGTGCTGCAGGGGGCGGTGTGGGTGCGCGAGATCGTCCTCGGCATCGTCGAGCACCGCGCCGGTGCCGAGGACGCGACCGGCCGGCTGGGCTCGGCGCTCGGCATCATCCGCCTCTTGGTGACGATCGCGCTGTTCGCGATCGCGCTCATCCTCATCCTCGACAATCTCGGCGTCAACGTCACCGGCCTCGTCGCCGGCCTCGGCATCGGCGGCATCGCCATCGGCCTCGCCGCGCAGGGCATTTTCTCCGATCTGTTCGCGGCGCTTTCGATCATCTTCGACAAGCCGTTCAAGCGCGGCGACACGATCAACTATGGCGGCCTCGTCGGCAGGGTCGAGAATATCGGCCTCAAGACGACGCGCATCCGCGCGCTCGACGGCGAGCAGGTGATCGTCTCCAACGCCAGGCTGCTCGAGGAGAAGCTGCACAATTACGCGCTTAACGTGCGCCGCCGCGTGGTCCTCCATTTCGGCGTCATCTACCAGACCCCGGCCGAGCTGCTCGCGCGCGTTCCCGAGGAGACGCGGGCGATCGTCGAGGCGCGGGAACGATCGACCTTCGATCGCTGCCACGCCTTCCAGTTCGGCGAATCCTCGATCGACTTCGAGCTCGTCTTCAATTCCGAGAGCCCCGAATATGTGACCTTCATGCAGGAGCGGCACGAGGTGATGATGGCGCTGGTGCGGCGCTTCGAGGAGCTCGGCATCGATTTCGCCTATCCGACGCAGATGGGCTTCCTCGCCGGGCTCGACGGCAAGCCCGTCGATCCGCGCGACATTCCGGTGCAGCACCAGCCGGCGCCCTAGCGCTCGGCTTTCGTCTTCCCGTCCAGCAGCGGCGCCAGCGCCGCGCCCAGCTTCTCGGTGTCATAGGGTTTCTGAAGCCGCGGCGCGTCCTCGAACTCGGCGGGCATGCTCCAGTCGGCATAGCCGCTGGTGAGCAGGAAGGGGATGCCGCGGCGCTGCAGGATCTCGACGACGGAAAAGGCCTTCCAGCCGCGGATGTTGATGTCGACCAGCGCCGCGTCGAACTCTTCCTGCTCGGCCATCTCGGTCGCCGTGGACATGATGCCGGCCGGCCCGACGACGCCGCAGCCGAGCTCGTCGAGCATGTCGAGCGTGACCTCGGCGATGGCCGGGGAATCCTCCACCACCAATATGCGCTTCCCCGAAAGAACCTTGCTCATCTCACGCCCAACCGCTCAGCCGAGACTTCCGTTCCGCCGCCCGCGGGCCGCCGGGGCTTCGGCTCGGCCCATCATATCCCGACATCGTCGAGACTGAGCAGCGTGGCGTTGCCGCCGGCGCTGGTGGTGTCGGTCGAGGTCACCCGCTCGGCGCAGAAGCGCGGCAGATAATGCGGACCGCCCGCCTTCGGCCCCGTGCCCGACAGGCGCTCGCCGCCGAAGGGCTGCGAGCCGACGACGGCGCCGATCATCGAGCGGTTGACGTAGAGATTGCCGACCCGCGCCTTGTCCTCGACCGTCTCGGCGGCACGCGCGATGCGGCTGTGCAGGCCCATGGTGAGGCCGTAGCCGTTGGCGTTCACCCGCTCGACCGTCTCGGCGAGCTTCCCCGCCTCCCAGCTCGCGACGTGGAGGAGCGGCCCGAACCATTCGGTGCGCAGATCCTCGATCGCATCGATCGCGATCATCGTCGGGGGAACGAAAAATCTCCCCTCTCCTTCGGGGGTGGGGACCGTATGGATCCACCGGTCCTTCATCGCCTCGCGATACTCCATCAGCCGCTCGTGCGCCGCCTGATCGATCACCGGGCCGACATCGGTCTCGGGACTGGCCGGATCGCCGAGGACGAGCGTGTCCATCGCGCCCTTCAGCATCGCGAGGATCGGCTCGGCGACATCCTCCTGCAGGACGAGCAGCCGCAGCGCCGAGCAGCGCTGCCCGGCCGAGCGGAAGGCCGAGGCCATGACGTCGACGACGAGCTGCTCGGGAAGCGCGGTCGAATCGACGATCATCGCGTTGACGCCGCCGGTTTCGGCGATGAGCGGCACGAGCGGCCGCTCGTCGGCCTCAAGCAGCGAGCGGGCGATGCTCCTGGCGGTCGCCGTCGAGCCGGTGAAGGCGACGCCGGCGATGCGCGGATCGGCGGTGAGCGCCGCGCCGGTCTCGGGCCCGCCGGGGGCGAGGACGAGCGCGTCCCTCGGCACTCCGGCGCGGTGCGCGAGCGCGACCGCGCGGGCGGCGATCATCGGCGTCTGCGGCGCTGGCTTGGCGACCACGCTGTTGCCGGCCACCAGCGCGGCGGTCACCTGGCCCAGGAAGATCGCCAGCGGAAAGTTCCACGGCGAGATGCACAGCCACGCGCCGCGCCCTTCCATGCGCAGCACGTTGCGCTCGCCAGTCGGGCCGGGAAGCTCGACCGGCGTCAGGCGCGCGCGCGCCTCGGCGGCGTAATAGCGGCAGAAATCGACCGCCTCGCGCACCTCGCCGAGCGCGTCGGGGATCGTCTTCCCGCCCTCCTGGACGGCGAGCCGCATGAGCTCTGCACGATCCTCCTCGAGGAGATCGGAGAGCCGGTCGAGGCACGCGGCGCGCTCCTCGACGCCGCGCTTCGACCAGTCGGCGAAGGCGGCGGCGGCCCGGCTCACCGCCTCGTCGGGGGCATGCCGGCGCCGGCCGGAATCCAGCCCCCCTGCTCGACCCCGGCTTTCGCCGGCGAACGGAATGCTCACCGCCGCCGCCACCTCGTCGAGAATCCTGCGGTCGTGAAGGTCGATCCCGCGGCTGTTCTTGCGGCGCGGCATGAACAGGTCCTCGGGCAGCGGGATCGCCGGGTTGCGCGCGCCGCCCAGCGTCGCGATCCTGTCGACCGGATCGGCGACCCTCTAGGCGTCGCTCAGCTTCTCGTCGGCGAGCTGGTGGACGAAGCTCGAATTGGCGCCGTTCTCGAGCAGCCGCCGGACGAGATAGGCGAGCAGGTCGCGATGCCCGCCGACCGGAGCGTAGATGCGGCAGGCATGGCCCTCCTCGCGCACGAGATGCTCGAACAGCCCTTCGCCCATGCCGTGAAGGCGCTGGAACTCGAAGTCGCGCCGGCCATCGGCGAGCTCGAGGATCGTCGCCACGGTGCGCGCATTGTGGGTCGCGAAGGCGGGGTAGAGATGCTTCGCCGCGAGAAGGTCGCGCACGCAGGCGAGGTAGCAGAGATCGGTCGCCGCCTTGCGCGTGAACAGCGGATAGTTTTCGAGCCCCTCTTCCTGGGTCTGCTTGATCTCGTTGTCCCAATAGGCGCCCTTGACGAGCCGCACCGTCACCGTCCGGCCGATCTCGGCGGCGAGCGCCTCGGCCCAGGCGACGACGGGGCGGGCGCGCTTGCCGTAGGCCTGAACCGCCAGGCCGAGCCCGTTCCAGCCCCCAAGCGAGGGCGCGCGCGCCACCGCCTCGAAGATGTCGAGGCTCATTTCGAGCCGGGTGCTTTCCTCGGCGTCGACGGTAAGCGCGATGCCCGCCTTCCTCGCCGTCTCGGCGAGCGCCTCGACCCGCTCGATCAGCGCCGGCACGCAGCGCTCGTGATGGGCGACCTCGTAGCGCGGATGGAGCGCCGACAGCTTGACCGAGACCGAATGGTTGCCGCCCGCCGCGCCGACCGCCTCGATCGCGTGGGCATAGGCGGCGAAGTAGCGCTCGGCGTCGGGGAAGGTGCGCGCCGCCTCGCCGAGCATGTCGAAGCTCGCGGTGAAGCCTCCATGCTCGTCGCGGCGCATGCGCTCGAGCGCCTCGCCGATGGTGCGGCCCATGACGAAAATCTCGCCCATGATGCGCATCGCCGCGCCGACCGCCTGGCGCACGAAGGGCTCGCCGGCGCGGGCGATGAGCTTTTTCAAGGCGCTCGCCTGCTCGCTTTCGCTCACTAGGGCGCGGCCGATGACGAGCCCCCAGGTCGCCGAGTTGACGAGCCCCGAATTGGACCTGCCGGCATGGGCGCGCCAGTCGCCGGTGCCGAGCTTGTCGGCGATCAGCGCGTCGGCGGTGTCGGGATCGGGCACCCGCAGGAAGGCCTCGGCGAGCGAGAGCAGCGCCACCCCTTCCGAGGAATTCAATCGATATTCCTGCAGGAACTGGTTGACCCAGCCGGTCTTTTGCGCCGCCCTGAGCTCGGCGAGCATCGCGAGCGCGCGCGCCTCGACCCGCTTGCGCGCCGCTTGGTCGAGCGTCGCCGCGGGAAGCAGCGTCGCCACCACCTCGGGCTCGGGCGCGCGATGGAGGCGGCGCATCGTCTCGCGCGCCGATTCCGTGGCGTCAGCCGCTTCGCTGCCTTTGGTCGCCGTCGCCAAGCCTTGAAACCCCTTGCGCCATGGATCAGACCCGCCCCTAACCGCCCCCGCGGGCGGTAGCAATCATATGGGAATGAAGCATGCCGGTGGCGAGCCTCAGCGAAATCGGGCGCCGCATCGGCGAAAGCTTCGGCCCTTCGGAGTGGATCGCGATCGACCAGCCGATGATCGACGCCTTCGCCGAAGCGACGCGCGACCGCCAGTTCATCCATGTCGATCCCGAAGCCGCCGCGCAAACCCCGCTCGGCGGCACCGTCGCCCACGGATTCCTGACCCTGTCGCTGCTCACCGCCATGGCCGCCGAGGCGGTGCTCATCCCCGACACCACCAGAATGGCGGTCAATTACGGCTTCGAGCGGCTGCGCTTCATCGCCCCGGTGCCGGCGGGAGCGCGCGTGCGCGGCCGCTTCACCCTGCTTTCGCTCCACGAGCAGCGCCCCGCCCAGTGGCGGCTCGTCCACCGCGTCGAGGTCGAGATCGAAGACGGGGACAGGCCCGCCCTCACCGCGGAGTGGATCGTCCTGGTCCTCGTCTGATGATCATCCCCGCTCAGGCCGCCGGCCACATTTCGAGCTTCAGGCCCGGAATGTCGGCGAAATCCCTGGCGTTGAGGGTGATGAGCGTCAGCCCGTTGGCAAGCGCCGTCGCCCCGATCATCCGGTCGACCACCTTGCGCCGCGAATGGCCCGCCGTCTCGACGATGCGACGGTAAGCGAGAACGCATTCCCCATCGAACGGCAGCACCGGAAGCGTCGCCAGGATGAGGTCGAGCGCGATCCGCCGCTTGGTCTGCAGCCGGGGCTTGGCGACGACGCCGCCTTCCAGCTCGACCTGGGTGATGACGGAGAGCAATGGCACATCGTCGAGCGCCTTCAGCCGGCGGTCCGCCTCGGTGTCGGCGTCGCGCAGCAGGATGGCGATGCTCGTATCGAGCAGCCAGGCCAACAGCTATAGTCCGGGTCGATCAGGGAATTCGAAGGGCTCGCGCTTCTCTATCTCGCCCGGACGCCCCAGCGCTTCCAGCGCCGCGACCAGCTCGCCGAGCTTGCGCTTGGCTTCGGCGGGATCGTGGAGCCGCCGGACCGTCAGCACATCGCCCACGCGCTCGATCCGTACCCGCTCGCCGGCTTCCACGCCGAGCGCTTTGGGCAAGCGCAACGCGACGCTATTGCCGCTCTTGAACGTCTTGGTTTCGTGCACGCCCATAGATCGCCTCCCAGGGATATACCATATATACTGCGCCCTAGGGCGGGACAAGCGGATCGAAGCGGGGTCTGCCGGGTCCGAAACTTGTCTAACAATGCGTGCCGAGTTCGGAAAATCCTTTCCCCCTTATGCTGGCATCGGCGCCGCGAAGCGCTAGAAAGGGCCATCGCCGCCGACCCGCAACGAACAGGAGCCCCCCATGCCCAGCCGCGACGCCGTCATCGTCTCCACCGCCCGCACGCCGATCGGCAAGGCCTACAGGGGCGCGTTCAACGCCACCCCCTCGCCGACGCTCGCCGCCCACGCGATCCGCGCCGCGGTGGAGCGCGCCAGGCTCGACGGCCCCGAGATCGACGACTGCATCATGGGCGCCGCGCTCCAGCAGGGGGTGCAGACGACGATCGGCCGCACCGCCCCCTTGCGCGCCGGGCTCCCCGTCACCGTCGCGGGCATGTCGATCGACCGCCAATGCTCGTCGGGGCTGATGGCGATCGCCACCGCCGCCAAGCAGATCATCGTCGACCGGATGGACATCGTCCTCGCCGGCGGCGTCGAATCGATCAGCCTCGTGCAGACGCCCGAGATGCGGCTCGGCCCCGATCCGGAGCTGCTCGCGATGCACAATGCGATCTACATGCCGATGATCCAGACCGCCGAGGTCGTCGGCGACCGCTATACGGTGAGCCGCGAGCGCCAGGACGAATATGCGCTCCAGTCGCAGCGGCGCACCGCCGAGGCGCAGCGGGAGGGAAGGTTCGACGACGAGATCGTCCCCGTCACCGCGGTCAAGAAAGTGGTCGACAAGGAAAGCGGCGAGGAACGGATGGAGGAGGTGACGCTCGAAAAGGACGAGGGCAACCGCCCCGACACGACGCTCGAAGGGCTCCGGGCGCTCGAGCCCGTTTCGGGCCCCGAGGGCATGATCACCGCCGGCAATGCGAGCCAACTCTCCGACGGCGCCTCGGCCTCTATCCTGATGGACGCGGCCGAGGCCGAAAGGCGCGGCCTCGAGCCCATGGGGCGCTATGTCGGCATGGCCGTCGCCGGCACCGAGCCCGAGGAGATGGGCATCGGCCCTGTGTTCGCGGTGCCCAGGCTGCTGAAGCGCTTCGGGCTCGAGATGGACGATATCGGCCTGTGGGAACTGAACGAGGCGTTCGCCGTCCAGGTGCTCTACTGCCAGGACAAGCTCGGCATCCCCAATGACAGGATGAACGTCAATGGCGGCTCGATCTCGATCGGCCATCCTTACGGCATGTCGGGCGCGCGGATGGTCGGCCACGCGCTGATCGAGGGCAAGCGGCGCGGCGTCGAGCGGGTCGTCGTCACCATGTGCGTCGGCGGCGGAATGGGCGCGGCGGGCTTGTTCGAGGTGCTCTGATTCGGCGGTTGATCGCCCCGCCAAGCGATAGTATGCAGCAATCGTTGCAACAGTAGGAACATCGCCGTGGCGACCCTTTCGGTACGCGAGCTCAACGCGAATATCTCCAGGGCCCTGTCGCGGGTCGAGGCGGGCGAGACGATCGACATCAGCCGCAACGGCAAGGTCATCGCCGAGCTGCGCCCCAAGCCTCCCGTCCGCGACGCCGCCTGGTGGAAGGCGGTGCGCGAAACCGAGGAATTTCTCGAAAAGGGGCTTCCGCTGGGCATCAGCAAGGTCACTGAGCAAGACAAATATGGCGATGCCGATCGGTGAGGTTCACATTTGACAGCAACCTGCTGGTCTATGCCGTCGATGCCCGAACCCCCGACAAGCATGAAATCGCCCTCGGCCTGTTGCGGCGCGCGCCCCATTTCGATGCCGCGCTGACCGCCCAGGCGCTGGGAGAGTTTCTGGCCGTCATCGGGCGAAAATATCCGCCCTATTATGAGGAGGCTCGCATCCAGGCCGGACGCTGGGCCCGCATCTTTCCGGTTCACGACACCGCCGCCCGTCATATTCCTGAGGCCGCCGAACTCGCCCGGCGGCACAGGCTGCAATATTGGGACAGTCTCATCTGGACGGTCGCCGCCGCGGCCGCCACCGAAATCTTCCTCACCGAGGATCTGCAGGACGGCCTGCATATCGACGGCATGACCGCCGTGGATCCCTTCGCGCCGGAAAACAAGGATCGGCTGCGCGCCCTCCTCTCCGCCGGCTAGCGCTCCTTTGCCGGTCCGCCCGTCGCAGCTCTGCCTCCATCGCCCTCTCCGGCCGCAACCAATCGCCGCCCGCGCCCGTTGGTTGGGTGAAATCACGAATGATCGGAGGATATTATGACCGACAGATGCGAAATCGTCGAGGACTTCTGGGAGCAACTCGACAAGAGCCCCAATATCATGATCGGCATTCCCGGGCGGGACGCGCACAGCGAGCCGATGCATGTCTTTTTCGACAAGGAGATCACCAACTGCCTGTTCATCTATACGAGCCGCGGCAACCGCCTCCTTGAGGGCATGGCGACGGACCCCGTCGCGATGGCCCAGTTCGTCGGCAAGGGGCATGATTTCTTCGCCTGCCTGCGCGGCCGCCTCGGCGAGGTGACCGACAACGGCCTCATCGACCGCTTCTGGTCGAACGCGGTCGAGGCCTGGTTCGACAAGGGCCGGCATGATCCCGATCTCGTCATGCTGCGCTTCGATATCGAGAGCGCCGAATTCTGGGAAGCCGACATGGGCATCAAGGGCATGTTCAAGATGCTCACCGGCCAGACGATCGAGCGCGAGGAAGCCGGCGCGCACGCCGAAATGGCGATGTAGCCCCGCCGCGACCCAGTGGGAAAAAGGCCGGCCGCGACGCCGGCCTTTTTTCACTGCGCGTGCTTCGCGATCCACTTCTCGACCATCGGCGCGATGCGCGTGCGCCATTTGCGCCCATGGAAGATGCCGTAATGGCCGACATCCTCGGCGAGATGATATTGCTTCATCTTGCCCGGCAGCGAGGTCGAGATTTCGAGCGCCGCCCGGGTCTGGCCGATGCCTGAGATATCGTCGCGCTCGCCCTCGATGGCGAGCAGCGCGATGTCCCTGATCGCCGCCGGATCGACGCGGCGGCCGCGGTGCATCAGCTCGCCCCTGGGCAGGAGATGCTGCTGGAACACCGCTTCCACCGTCTGCAAGTAGAATTCGGCGGTCATGTCGGCGACCGAGCGATATTCCTCGTAGAAGTCCTTGGTCGCCTCGGCGCTGTCGCCGTCGCCCTGGGCGAGATGCTTGAACATCTCCCAGTGGCTCAGAAGATGGTCGCCCAGGTTCATCGTCATGAAGCCGGCGAGCTGGAGGAAGCCCGGATAGACGGGCCTTCCCGCGCCCGGATAGATATAGGGCACGATGGCGATCACATTCTGCTGGAACCAGGCCTGCGGGCGCTGGGTGGCGAGCGCGTTGACCGCAGTCGGCGTCTCGCGCGCGTCGATCGGCCCGCCCATCATCATCAGCGTCCGCGGCCGGTCGGGATGCTTCTGCGCGCTCATCAGGCAGGCGGCGGCATAGCAGGGCACCGAAGGCTGGCAGACCGCGAGCACATGGTTGCGGCCGCCGATCGCTGCGAGGAATTCGATCACGTAATCGATATAGTCGTTGAGGTCGAAGCTCCCGTGCGAGAGCGGCACCAGCTTGGCGTCGCGCCAGTCGGTGATGTAGACGTCGTGGGTTTTCAGCATCCGCCACGCGGTGTCGCGCAACAGGGTCGCGAAATGGCCCGACATCGGCGCGACGATGAGCAGCCTTGGCGCGCCCTCGATGCCCTCGCGGCGGAAATGCTTCAGCTGCCCGAAGGGCTTCTTGAGCACCAACTCCTCGTGCACCGGCACCGCGCGGCCGTCGATCTCGACGCTGTCGATGCCGAATTTGGGCTTGCCGCGCGGCGCCGAGGCATGGGCGAAGACGTCGAGCGCGGCGGCCGCGACCGGGCCCATCGCGCTGTAGCCGAAGGGATTGGCCGGATTCTGCAGCCAGCCCGCTCCCATCGTCGCGAGCGTGCTCGCGCCGGCGAGCAGCGAGCGCTGCACTTCATAGGCGTTGTAGAGCATGGGATCCTTGCCTGGGCAAATCGGGTTCGGCCCTATGTAGCGATCGCGGCGCGCGGCGCCAGCCCCGTCATTGAGCCTTGCCCGCGCCGCTGCTAGGCATGCTCCCGCCATGGGGGAGAGTGAAGCAGCGCAGGCCCGGCCGAAAAAGCTCGGCAATCTCCGCCTCGTCTGGAGCTATGCGCTCGCCCATAGGGCCGAGCTCGCCGGCGCCGCGCTCGCCCTTCTCCTCGCCGCCGCCGCCACCCTCGCCATCCCGGACGGCTTCCGCCGGGTGATCGATCAGGGCTTCGCCGGCGGCGAGGTCGCGCGCCATTTCCGCTATCTGCTGTTCATCGTCGTCATCCTCGCGATCGCCACCGCGCTGCGCTATTATTTCGTCTCCTGGCTGGGCGAGCGGGTGGTCGCCGACCTGCGCCGCGACGCGCACCGCCATCTGCTGCGCCTCGAGCCCGCCTTCTTCGAGGAGAACCGTCCTTCCGAGATCGCCTCGCGTCTCACCGCCGACACCGCGGTCATCGAGACCATCGTCGGCACCACCGTCTCGGTGGCGCTGAGGAACCTCGTCATCGGCATCGGCGGCGTCGCCTATCTGTTCGCGCTCGCGCCGAAGCTCACCGCGGCGCTGCTCATCGCCATTCCGCTCGTCGTCCTGCCGCTCATACTCCTCGGCCGGCGCATCCGCGCCATCTCGCGCCGCAGCCAGGACCGCATCGCCGATGTCGGGGCGATCGTTTCCGAGACGCTGGCGGCGATGAAGATCGTCCAGGGATTCGGCCAGCAGGAGCGCGAGGCGACGCGCTTCGCCGGCGCGGTCGAAAAGGCGTTCGGCACCGCCCGGCGGCGCATCGTCCTGCGCGCGCTGATGACCGCGGTCGTCATCGCGCTCGTCTTCGGCTCGATCACGCTCGTCATGTGGCAGGCGGCGCTCGACGTCGCCGCCGGCCGCCTCACCGGCGGCACCGTCGCCGCCTTCGTCTTTACCGGCGGCCTCGTCGCCGGCGCCTTCGGCGCGCTCACCGAAGTCTATGGCGAGCTCTTGCGCGGCGCGGGCCCCCCCGGGCCGAAAGCCCAGCAGCAACCCCACCCGCCAGCGAAACCCCCCCCCGCGCCCCC
>JBHJHL010000020.1:0-11407 GCA_050330935.1 Sphingomonadaceae bacterium
GGCTTGGGACGGACGCGGCGGGGCCTCGCCGGCGCGCGGCAGCTGCGGCAGGTCGCCGCGCCGCTCGAGCCCCATATCGATTCCGGGGCCGGAAGGAATGGCGGCGATCGCGCCGATCAGCGACAGGGTGACGAGGCCGGCGCAGACGAGCATCGCGACGCGCGCGATCCAGTCGAAGACGCCGCTCAAGCCGTCCGGCGCTCCGCCGCGCCGCGCGGCTCGCGCACGCCTTCGTGACCGCGGCGCGCGAGCTCGGCCTTCAACACCTCGGGCCGCGGCGCCCAGATGAAGCCGAAGCTCACCGCGCCGTGCTTGGTCTCGGTGACATGGTGGAGACGGTGCGCCTGGACGATGCGCTTCATATAGTCCGATCCGGGCAGATAGCGGTGGGCGATGCGCTTGTGGACGATGACGTCGTGAAAGCCGAAATAGATCGCGCCATAGGCGGCGATGCCGGCGCCGATCCAGGCGTATATATCGCCCTTGCCGAAGCCGATCCCCCACAGGAAGAGGAGCATCGAGGGAAGCGCGAAGATCGCCGCATACCAGTCGTTCGCCTCGAAGCGGCCGGTGCGGGGGCGGTGATGGCTCTTGTGCAGAAACCAGCCCGGCCCGTGCATGATCCAGCGGTGCGAGGCGTAGGCCACGCCCTCCATCGCGACGATGGTGGCGATCATGACGACAAGGCCCAGCCAGACGGACATGAACCCTATATAATAGGCCGGGCGCTGCTTCGCATCCTTCAATCGCGCGCTGCGTTGGCAGCGGGAAAGGATTGATATGCGCCTCCTCTTCATCCTCCCCGTTCTCGTCCTCGCCGCCTGCGCGGCGAGCTATGAATCGCGCATCCGCTCGCACCTCATGGACGCCGGGCTGTCGCGCTCGGTCGCCGACTGCATGGCCGAGCGCATGGTCGACCGGCTGTCGCGCGAGCAGATCCACGATCTCGCCCGCCTCACCGGCATGCGCGGGCGCGATATCGGCGACATGCGCATCGACGAGTTCCTCGGCCGCGCGCGGACGCTCGTCGACACCGAAATCTTCGCGGTGATGAGCCGCGCCGGCCTCGGCTGCGCGATCGCGGGGTGACGGGTTGTGGCGATCCGGCACTTCATGCTTAAGCGAAGCGCGAGGCGACCAACGGGGGCCGAATGAACATCCACGAATATCAGGCCAAGAAGCTGCTCGCCGAGCACGGCATTCCGGTGCCCGCCGGCCATGAAGCGACGACCCCCGACGAGGCCGCCGCGGCGGCCGAGAAGCTTCCCGGGCCGCTCTACGTCGTCAAGGCGCAGATCCATGCCGGCGGCCGCGGCAAGGGCCGCTTCAAGGGCGCGCCCGAAGGCGCCAAGGGCGGGGTGCGGCTCGCCGGATCGGTCGAGGAGGTGCGCGAACATGCCGCGGCGATGCTCGGCGAGACGCTGGTCACCGCGCAGACCGGCGGGGAGGGCAAGGAGGTCGGCACCGTCTACGTCACCGACGGCGTCGAGATCGCGGCCGAATATTATCTCGCGCTGCTCGTCGACCGCGGCTCGGGCCGCCTCGCCTTCGTCGCCTCGACCGAGGGCGGCGTCGATATCGAGACGGTGGCGCACGAGACGCCCGAGAAGATCGCCACCATCACCATCGATCCGGTATCGGGCTTCATGCCGCATCACGGCAGGGCTCTGGCCAAGGCGCTGAAGCTCGACGGCGCGGCCGCCAAGCAGGTCGCGCAGCTTGGCGCCAGGCTTTACGACGCCTTCGGCTCGCTCGACTGCGCGATGCTCGAGATCAATCCGCTGGTCGAGACGGAAGGCGGCGAGCTCACCGTGCTCGACACCAAGATGAGCTTCGATTCGAACGCGCTCTTCCGCCACCCCGAGATCGAGGCGCTGCGCGACGAAAGCGAGGAGGACCCGATCGAGGTCGAGGCCTCCGAGCACGACCTCGCCTATGTCAAGCTGGACGGCAATATCGGCTGCATGGTGAACGGCGCCGGGCTCGCCATGGCGACGATGGACATCATCAAGCTCAATGGCGCCGAGCCCGCAAACTTCCTCGACGTCGGCGGCGGCGCGTCGAAGGAGAAGGTCACCGAGGCGTTCAAGATCATCCTTTCCGATCCCGCGGTCGAGGGCATCCTCGTCAACATCTTCGGCGGCATCATGCGCTGCGACATCATCGCCGAGGGCATCGTCGAGGCGGCGAGGGAGGTGCATCTTTCGGTGCCGCTCGTCGTGCGCCTCGAGGGCACCAATGTCGAGAAGGGCAAGGCGATCCTCGCCGATTCGGGCCTCGCCATCGTCCCCGCCGACGATCTCGGCGACGCGGCGAGGAAGATCGTCGCCGAAGTGAAGGAGAAGGAGGCGGCCTAGCCCGCCGATCATGTGCTCCGGCGAACGCCGGAGCCCAGGCTGGATTCCGGCTTGCGCCGGAATACGGAGGAAAGCGAAGATGAAACTGCTCGTGCCCGTCAAGCGGGTGATCGATTTCAACGTCAAGCCGCGGGTCAAGGCGGATCAAAGCGGCGTCGAGCTCGCCAACGTCAAGATGAGCATGAACCCGTTCGACGAGATCGCGGTCGAGGAGGCGATACGCCTCAAGGAGAAGGGCTCCGCGGACGAGATCGTCGCCGTGTCGATCGGCCCCGCCAAGGCGCAGGAGACGCTCAGGACCGCGCTCGCCATGGGCGCCGACCGCGCGATCCTCGTCGAGACCGAGGAGCAAGTCGAGCCGCTCGCCGTCGCCAAGATCCTGAAGAAGATCGTCGAGGAGGAAAGCCCCGACATCGTCATCATGGGCAAGCAGGCGATCGACGACGACATGAACGCGACCGGCCAGATGCTCGCGGCGCTGCTGGGCTGGGGGCAGGGCACCTTCGCCTCGAAGGTCGAGCCTGCCGACGGCGAGGTCAGCGTCACGCGAGAGATCGACGGCGGATTGGAGACGGTGAAGCTCAAGCTGCCCGCGGTCGTCACCACCGATCTCAGGCTCAACGAGCCGCGCTACGCCTCGCTGCCCAACATCATGAAGGCCAAATCGAAGCCGCTCGACAGGAAGACGCCGGACGAGCTCGGGGTCGACATCTCGCGCCGGCTGGAAACGCTGAAGGTCGCCGAGCCTCCCGGGCGCGAGGCCGGCGAGATGGTCGACTCGGTCGACGCGCTTCTCGCCAAGCTCAAACAGGAAGGGGTGCTCGCATGAGGACGCTCGTCTGGGTCGAACATGAAGGCGGCGAAGTGAAGGACGCGACGCTGCCGACGCTGACCGCGGCGAAAAGGCTCGGCGAGGCCGATCTCCTCGTCGCCGGCGAGAATGTCGGCGCCGTCGCCGAGGCGGCGGCGAAGATCGAGGGGGCGGGCAAGGTGCTCGTCGCCGACGACCCGGCCTACGCCCATGCGCTGGCCGAGAATGTCGCGCCGCTCGTCGCCGGGCTGATGGACGATTACGGCGCCTTCCTCGCCCCGGCCGACACGACCGGCAAGAACATCGCCCCGCGCGTCGCCGCGCTTCTCGACGTGATGGTGATCTCCGACATCGTCGCGATCGAGGATGACGCGACCTTCCGGCGGCCGATCTACGCCGGCAACGCGATCGCGACGGTGAAATCCTCCGACGCCAAGAAGGTGATCACCGTGCGCGCCACCGCCTTCGACAAGGCGGAGCGCGAGGGGGGATCGGCGAGCGTCGAGGCCATCGACGGACCAGGCGACCAGGGCCTGTCGAGCTTCGTCAAGGCCGAGCTCGCCGAGAGCGACCGGCCCGAGCTCACCAGCGCGGGCGTCGTCGTCTCGGGCGGGCGGGCGCTCGGCAGCACCGAGAATTTCGAGAAATATATCGAGCCGCTCGCCGACAAGCTCAATGCCGCGGTCGGCGCCAGCCGCGCCGCGGTCGACGCCGGCTACGTCCCCAACGACTATCAGGTCGGGCAAACGGGCAAGGTCGTCGCTCCCGAGCTTTACATCGCGATCGGCATTTCGGGCGCGATCCAGCATCTCGCCGGGATGAAGGATTCGAAGGTCATCGTCGCGATCAACAAGGACGAGGACGCGCCCATTTTCCAGATCGCCGACTACGGCCTCGTCGCCGACCTGTTCGAGGCGGTGCCGGAGCTGACGTCGAAGCTCTAGCTTCAGGCCCGGCCGACGCCTTTGGCCGAGACCGGATCCTCCTGGGTGGTGGCGACGTCGCCGTCGGCGGCGATCTCGGCCGCCTGCTCGGCCTCCTCCTCCTCGTGACGGCGGTGCTGCGGCGCAGTGCGCAGCACGATATAGCCGACGATCGCCGAGAGGAAGGAGCCGACGAGCACGCCGAGCTTGGCCTCCTCGATCAGCAGCGCGTTGCCCGGGAAGGCGAGCGCGCCGATGAACAGGCTCATCGTGAAGCCGATCCCGCAGAGCATCGAGACGCCGTAAATCTGGCGCCAGGTGGCGCCGCGCAGCCGCGTCGCGACGCCGAGCTTCACCGCCAGCCAGACGCTGCCGAAAATGCCGATCTGCTTGCCGATGAAGAGGCCCGCGGCGATGCCGAGCGGCAGCGGCGCGAGCAGGGCATCGACCCCCATGCCGGCGAGCTTGACCCCGGCATTGGCGAAGCCGAACAGCGGCACGATGAAGAAGGCCACCCAGGGGGTGATCGCATGCTCCAGAATATGGAGCGGCGAATTTTCCGCATCGGGCTTGCCCGGCGTCTTGATGATCGGGATCATCATCGCCATCAGCACCCCGGCGATCGTCGCATGGACGCCCGACATCAGCACCAGATACCAGAGCAGGAGGCCGAGCAGCATATAGGGCCACAAGGGGCAATATTCGCTGCGGTTGAGATAGTACATGACGAGCAGGACGGCGGCCGCGCCGGCGAGCGCGAGCGTGTTGAGGGAAGCGGTATAGGCAAAGGCGATGATCGCCACCGCGCCCATGTCGTCGACGATGGCGACGGTGGTGAGAAAGAGCTTCAAGGAGGTCGGCGCGCGCTTGCCGAGCAGCGCCAGCACGCCGATCGCGAAGGCGATGTCGGTCGCCGCCGGGATCGCCCAGCCGGCCAGCAGATCGCCGTCGGCGCCGATGATGCCGAGATAGATGACCGCCGGCACGATCATCCCCGCCGCCGCGGCGATGATCGGCAGCCGCCGCCGGTCCCAGCTGGCGAGGCGGCCGTCGACGAACTCGCGCTTGATCTCAAGCCCGACGAGCAGGAAGAAGATCGCCATCAGCCCGTCGTTGATCCACAGATGCGCGGTCATCGGCCCCAGCTTCTTGGAAAGCTCGGGACCGGTGGGCTCGTGCAGCAGGCGGTCGTAAAGCTCGTAGAGCGGACTGTTGGCGACGATCAGCGCCAGCGCGGCCGCGACCATCAGGATGATGCCGCTCGCCGCCTCGCTGCCGAGAAACTCGCGCAGCGCCGATCTCCTGCCCCTGCGCTCGGGCCTGTCCGCCATCTGCGTCTCCTCTTCCCGCCCGTTCCCTATAGGCCGCGGCGCGAAGAGAAAAGGGCGCGGGCGAAATCTAGAGCGGCGGCGAAAAGGCGCCGGCCAGGCGACGGCTCGCCCAGTAAAGTCGCTCGCGCGCGTCGGCGCCGATCATTTCGGCGAGCAGCCGCTCGAAGCCGGAACGGTCGCCGGCGGCGGCATGATCGATCATGGCGAGCAGCAGCGTCTCGTCATGGCTGAGCCGGGCCGAGCAAGGCGGGCCGACATGGAAGGGCTCGGTCCAGGCGGCGCAGACCATTTCCATGAGCAGGCCGAGCCGGCGCGCGGCAAGCTCGGAACCGAGCCGCCCGGCAATGCCTGGGCAGGGCGCGCGGCCGCGCTGCGCGGCCGCCGCCCAGAGACGCACCGCGCTGGCGAGCAACGCCTCGCGGCTCGGGAGGGCGCGGAAATCGGGCAGCACGGCGAGCGCGGCGAAGGTCATGGGGCAAAGCTGCTATTGAAAATGGCTCGCATTAGCAAGTTCTATTTTCGCCCGCGCTTGCCGAGCTCCGCCGTGCGCGCCATATCATCCTCCATGAAAGCTTGCGTCCTGCCTTGCGCCCTCCTCCTTGCCCTTTGCGCCTGCGGGGACGGCGGCGAAACCAGCGAGAAAACCGCCGCGCAGGCCGAAAAGCTCACCGGCGCGCAGCCCGAGGAAATCGCCAAGGGGCCGCCGGCGCCGCCGCCCACGCCGCCGGAGAAACGCAGGCGCATCGAAGCGATACCTCCCGAATATCACGGCCCATGGGCAAGCGACGAGAAGGCCTGCGCGAACGCCAATGCCGAGACGCGGATGCGCATCTGGCCGGAACGGATCGAATATCACGAAAGCGCGGCGCTGGTGATGGATGCGATGGCCGACGGCGCCAATGCGATCACCCTCAAGCTCGCCTTCACTGGCGAAGGCGAGACCTGGACCGAGACCCAGCATCTGGCGCTGTCGTCGAACGACGAGAAGCTCGCCATCTCATCGGGGGAGGCGAGCATCGCACGCATCCGCTGCGGCGGGGAGCCCCCGCCCTGAGGCTCAGCGCCGCTCGGGCGCCAGCCAGCCGGTGGCGAGATAGATGAGAATCATGACCGGCCCGGTGAGCAGCGTCAGCAGCACCAGCAGCAGACGGACGATCAGGGGATCGAGGCCGGTCGAGCGCGCGAGGCCCGATCCGACCCCCATCAGCCTGGCATTGCTTTTGTCGAGTGCGAAACCCTGGTTCATGTCGTTCCTGTCCGGTTGGAAAATCGGGTCCGCCCTCAAGCGAACGGACCCGTCGCGGCGGTGATGACGAGCGAGCTCGCAAGGAGCGCGCCGACCAGCGAAAGCACGGTGCGATAATAATTGTCGAGGGCCATGATCTGTCTCCCTTTTGCCCCGGCACCGGCCCGTCCGGCGCCTGCCCCTTGCTTTGCAGGAGCCGTGCCAAATGGCGAAAAGCAGGATTTGCCGCCCTTTTTTCCAGCTTGGCCCCCAAAAAGGCGGGCGGAGGCGTCCCGACAGCTGGCGGTTTTGCCCAACAATTGGGATTGCATCGCCGGCCATGGCTACCGATATAAGGACAAGGCGCTTGTGCGCCGGACCGCGATCGGCGAAAATGCGCCTCGAGGATTTTTGGGAGCGGGGATATGAGGAAATATGTGGCGGCCATGGCCGCGATGGCGATGCCGGCGGCGCTGGCGGCGCAGGCGGTGGCGCCGGGCAACGAGGTCGACCGGGTGTCGCTCTCGCCCGGCGATGCGGTGCTGTTCGCGATCGTCGAGGGCGAGGACCATCAGATCCTGAAGGTGCGCGCCGAGGGCGAGGCGGCCCGCAACGCGGCGCTGCGCGACGGGGAGATCCGTCTCGCCTTCAGCTATGACGGCAAGCAATCGAAGCTCCTCATGGAAAACGGGCTCGGTTATCCCGTCACCTTCGACACGCTCGCCGACCGCTCCGGCAACGGCGGCTTCAAGGGGCTGGGCGAGGCCACGGTCCCGGCCGACGCCAATGGCGTCGTCGGCACCTGGACCTTCCCGATCGCGACCTTGAACGTCGGCCATTTCGAGCAGGCGCCGCACGGCAAGCGCAAGCATCCCTAGCCCCGGCGGCGAACTCCGGCCCTTTCCAGTTCGGGCCCCAGCCGACCGGTGAGCCAAAGCCACCACATCTTGAAATCGGCGGCGAGCGACCAGAGGGGATAGCTGAAGGTCGCCGGGCGGTTGCGCTCGACCGCTGCGTGCGAAAGCCAGGCGAAGAAATAGCCGGCGAGCGGCATGGCGAGGAGCAGCCAGAAATTGCCGCTGACGAGAAGCGCGAAGGCGAGCAGGAAGACGAGGCTGGTGCCGAGATAATGGAAGGCGCGCGTGCCGGGCCGCGAATGCTCGCGCAGATAGAAGGGCCAGAAGCCGCGAAAGCTCGTATAGCGTTCTTCAGCCATGGGGCGTCTCCGCAACAGATGGCGTCATTGCGCGCGCCGCGCGACGATCCGGCTCGGAGCCGATGTATAGCTTCGCCGCGCCCGGCTCATCGCCACGCCCCCAAACCGCTTCGTCAGCTGCCGACGATGCGCCCGCCATTGGGGTGCAGCACCTGGCCCGTCATATAGCTCGAATCCTCGCAGGCGAGAAACAGGAAGGCGGGCGCCACCTCATTGGGCTGGCCCGGCCGCCCCATCGGCGTGTTCTCGCCGAAATCGGGGATTTCCTCCTTCGGCTGGCCGCCGAAGGGGTTGAGCGGCGTCCAGATCGGCCCCGGCGCGACCGCGTTCACCCTGATCCCCTCGTCGACCAGATTCTGCGACAGGCTGCGCGTGAAGGCGGTGATCGCGCCCTTGGTCGAGCTGTAGTCGAGCAGGATCGGCTGGCCCTCGTACATGGTGACGCTCGTGCAGTTGACGATCGCCGCGCCCTTGCCGAGATGCGCGAGCGCCGCCTGGGTCATGAAGAACATGCCGAAGATGTTGGTCTGGAAGGTGCGCCTGAGCTGCTCTTCGGAAATGTCGCGGATATCCTTGTCCCAATGCTGCTCGCCGGCATTGTTGATAAGGATGTCGAGCCGGCCGAGCCTTTCCACCGTCTCCTTCACCGCCCGCTCGCAGAAAGCCTTGTCGCCGATATCGCCGGCGATGGCGATCGCCCTGCCGCCCTCGGCCTCGACGATCTCTTTCGTCCTGGCGGCATCGTCATGCTCGCACAGATAGAGGATGGCGACATCGGCGCCCTCGCGCGCGAACAGCGCCGCTACCGCGCGGCCGATGCCGCTGTCGGCGCCGGTGACGAGCGCGACCTTGCCCTCGAGCCGCCCCGAGCCGGGATAGCGCGGCTCCCAGTCGGGCTTGGGCTCGAGCTCGCTCTCATGGCCGGGAAGCTCGTCCTCGTCGACCATGTCGACGGTGTCGCCGTCCACCATCGCGCCTACTCCTTGGCGTCCACGCCGGCGCCTTCCTCGCCGAACGCCTCGACCGTCGACGGCTCCTCCTGCTCGGCGCGCTCGGGCGAGCGATGCGCGCCTTCGCCCTGCCTGCCGAGGGTCTTGGAATTGCGGCTGCCGTCGCGCAATTGGCGCTTCGACATCTTGTTGTTCTGATTCTGGCTGTGCTGGGTCGATTTATGCTCGTGCTGGCTTTTCATGGTGGATTTTCTCCTGCGGCCTGAACGCCTTGGATGATCAACCTGCATGGCGAGGGCCGGGTTCCGCCATTCGCCGTTCATCGGAGCATCAGCGGCGTTGGTCGAAAGGCCGGTGCCGGGACGGCAGACATGTCTCTAAGGACTCGCGACATTCGTAGCGGCTTGCAGGGGAAATGGCCAATGAAGATCGGATGCGCGGGCGCCGGCCGGACCCTTGCGATGCTGCTCTGTTCGGCCGCGCTCGTCGCGAGCCCGGCGGCGGCGCAGGAAACGGGCGACGCGCCTCCCCCCGAGGCCCAGCCCGCCGCCGGCGCGCGCGTCTACGCTCCGGCTGATTTCGCCCGCTTCGCCCCACGCACCGCGCTCGACATGCTCAGGCAAGTCCCGGGCTTCTCGATCAGCGAGGGCGACACCTCGCGGCGCGGGCTCGGCCAGGCGACGGCCAATGTGCTGATCAACGGCGAGCGCATTTCGGGCAAGCAGAACAGCGTCGTCACCGAGCTGGCGCGCATTTCGGCCGGCGACGTCGTCCGGATCGAGATACTTGACGGCGCGAGCCTCGACATCCCGGGGCTTTCGGGCCAGGTCGCCAATGTCGTCGTCGAGAGCGAGGCGGGCGGCGGCCAGTTCGCCTGGCGGCCGGAATTGCGCACCCGCAACACCCCGCCCGTGCTTCTGGCCGGCGAGGCGTCCTACAGCGGCAGCGCGGGGGCGATCGACTATACGCTCGGCCTCAGCAACAATTCCTTCCGCAGCGGCTCGGCGGGCCCCGAGACCGTCGCCGACGCCGAGGGCGAGATCATCGACCTGCGCGAGGAGGAAGGGCGTTTCGACGGCGACCGTCCGCGCCTCAGCGCGAGCTTCAAATATGACGGGCCGGGCGAGGATGTCGGCAATCTCAACCTCTCCTACGAGCGCTTCTGGTTCGACGGCAAGGAAACGTCGCTGCGCAGCGGCCCGGGCCTGCCGGACCGTTCGCGCCTGTTCACCGACAGCGAGGACGAATATAATTACGAGCTCGGCGGCGATTACGAGTTCGCGCTCATGGGAGGCAGGCTGAAGCTCATCGGCCTCCACCGCTTCGAGCACAGCCCGTTCGACACCCGCGTCGTCACCAGCTTTTCCGACCTGCGGCCCGATGCCGGCAACCGCTTCGTCCGTATCGGCGATGAATCGGAGACCATCGCACGGGCCGAATATCGCTGGTCGGGAGGAGACAATGACTGGCAGCTCGCTGCCGAGGGCGCGTTCAACAGCCTAGACAACGTCTCCAACCTGTTCGTCCTCCAGCCCGATGGCGAGTTCGCCGAAATCCCGCTGCCCGGAGGCACCGCCAAGGTGACCGAGGACCGCGGCGAGGCGTCGCTGTCATGGGGTCGGCCGCTTGCTGCCGATCTCAGCGTCCAGAGCTCGCTCGGGGCCGAATATTCGACCATCAGCCAGACCGGGCCGCTGGGCAAGACGAGGAGCTTCTTCCGTCCCAAGGGCTTCGTCTCGGCGGCATGGAAGGCGGCCGGGGACCTCGACCTCAATTTCCGCATCGAGCGCGAGGTGGGTCAGCTCAACTTCTTCGACTTCCTCGCCTCGACCAACATCTCGACCGGCAGCGAGAATGTCTCCAACCCCGATCTCGTGCCGCAGCAAAGCTGGGACTTCGAAGTGGAGGCGGTGAAGGGACTCGGCGAATTCGGCAAGACCACCGTCAAGCTGTTCGCCGCCTTCATCGAGGATATCGTCGACCAGATCCCGATCGGCGAGAACGGCCAGTCGCCAGGCAATGTCGATCGCGCGATCTCCTACGGCATCGATGCCACCGGGACGCTGTTGCTCGATCCCCTCGGCTGGCCCGGAGCCAAGCTCGACGCCCGCCTGCTCCTGCGCGACAGCGAGCTCGACGACCCGCTGACCGGCGAGCCGCGGCCGATCAGCGACCGCACCAACAGCCTGCTCGACCTCCAGCTGCGCCACGACATTCCCGAAAGCGACTGGGCCTGGGGCACCAGCCTGTTCACTATGCGGAACAATCGCGAATTCCGCCTCGACGAAATCTCGCTCTATTCGGAAAGCCCCGCCTTCGTGAGCCTGTTCATCGAGCATAAGGATGTGCTCGGCCTGACGGTAAGGGCGACGCTGCGCAATCTGCTCGGCATGAACGAGAATTTCGAGCGCATCGTGTTCGTCGACCGGCGCGACGGGCCGACAGATTTCATCGAATCGCGCTCGCGCGACTTCGGGCCGATCCTCGCCTTTTCGATCAGCGGGAAGATCTAGCCGCCGGCGGGCTCCTTGCGCGCGGCGGAGCGCTCCTTGCCGGCCCCGGCGGCGCGCGTCGCCGGCCGCGGCAGCAGCGGC
>JBHJHL010000021.1:0-60306 GCA_050330935.1 Sphingomonadaceae bacterium
CCGGCGGCGGCGAGGGGCGCGCGGCGGGCGCCGGGACCGGCTCGGGCATGTCGGCCGGCGCGCCGCCTTCAGCGTAGACGCAGGCGTCGAGGCCCTGGCCGGCGACGGTGCCGATCCGCGCCGCGATCATATTGCCGTAGCGGCGGGTGAAGCCCGACGGGCTGATCGCCTCGCGCCTTTTGGGCTGCGGCAGCACCGCGGCGATGCGCGCCGCCTCGTCGCGGCTGAGATCGTCGGCGCCATGGCCGAAATAGCGCTGCGCGCCCGCCTCGACGCCATAGGTGCCGAGGCCCGTCTCGGCGATGTTGAGATAGACCTCCATGATCCGCCGCTTGCCCCAGATCTTCTCGATCAGGAAGGTGAACCAGGCCTCGATTCCCTTGCGGAAGAAGCCGCCCCCCTGCCAGAGGAAGGCGTTCTTGGCCGTCTGCTGGCTGATCGAGGAGCCGCCGCGATAGCGCCGGCCTTCGCGCCGCTCCTCGAGCGCCTGCTCGATCGCCTCGCGGTCGAAGCCGTCATGCTGGCAGAAGCGCGAATCCTCGGCGGCGATCGCGGCGCGGACCATGTCGCTGTCGATGCGCTCGATCGGCGTCCAGTCCCTGGCCATGCCATGCTCGTCCATCAGCATCGTCGCGGTGACCGGCGGCGGCACGACCGCATAGAGCAGCACCCACAGGACGCTGAACAGCGCGAGGCCCAGCATCAGCTTGACGAGGAAGACGGTGAGGCGGAGCATGGACACTCGATATCCGCCTCCGCGGCGACCGTCACCCTGAACTTGGTTCAGGGGCCATCTTCGGCATGAAGAGGGAGGGAGCTTCGCCCCGTCGGCTACCGTCTACCGCAGCAATGAAGATATGGCCTCAGCCCGTCGGCAGCAGGCGGCGCTCGCCGGCGATTCCGATCAGCGCCTTTTGCAGCTTCTCGAACGCGCGCACCTCGATCTGGCGGATGCGCTCGCGGCTGACGTCGTAGACCTGGGAAAGCTCCTCCAGCGTCTTGGGATCGTCGCTGAGGCGGCGCTCGGTGAGGATGTGGCGTTCGCGCTCGTTAAGCACGTCCATGGCCTCGCGCAGCATCTCGCGGCGGACCTGGCTCTCCTCGGCGTCGGCGACGCGCTCGTCCTGGAGCGGCTCCTCGTCGGTCAGCCAGTCCTGCCACTGGCCCTCGCCCTCCTCGCGCAGCGGCACGTTGAGGCTCGTGTCGCCGCCCATCGCCATGCGCCGGTTCATCGAGATGACGTCGTCTTCCGAGACGCCGAGATCGTCGGCGATCTTCTTGACGTCCTCGGGCTTCAGATCGCCGTCCTCGAACGCCTCGATGCGGTTCTTCATCCGGCGAAGGTTGAAGAACAGCTTCTTCTGCGCCGCGGTGGTGCCCATCTTGACGAGGCTCCAGCTGCGCAGGATGAATTCCTGGATCGAGGCCCTGATCCACCACATCGCATAGGTGGCGAGGCGGAAGCCGCGTTCGGGATCGAACTTCTTCACCCCCTGCATGAGGCCGATATTGCCTTCGGAGATGAGCTCGGAGACCGGCAGGCCGTAGCCGCGATAGCCCATCGCGATCTTGGCGACGAGCCGCAGATGGCTGTTGACGAGCTGCGCCGCGGCCTCGGTATCCTGATGCTCGGTCCAGCGCTTGGCGAGCATATATTCCTCCTCGGGAGCGAGGATCGGGAATTTCTTGATTTCCGACAGATAGCGGTTGAGCCCGGCCTCTCCCGAGCCCGGGGCCAGCGTCGCCGGTAGGTTGCTGCCAGTCGCCATCGGTCCCTATTCTCCCTGAAACCCCGCATAAGTTACGCGCGGGGCTTATGAAATCCTTACTTTCTATACGGCGAGCGCGCTTTTCAGTTCCTGCATATCCGATGGAAGGCCGCTTGAGAAGGATAAGTTTCGCTTTGCCACCGGGTGCATGAAGCCGAGCTGCGCCGCATGCAGCGCCTGGCGGCGAAAGTCCAATCGATTTAGCAGATCAGAGTGAACGCTTTTGCGGCTGCCATAGAGCGGATCGCCGAGCAGCGGATGGCCGATCGAGGCCATGTGGACGCGCACCTGATGGGTGCGGCCGGTCTCGAGCCGGCATTCGACGAGCGCCGCTTCGCGCAAGGGCTCGACGAGGCGATAATGGGTGACGGCGCGCTTGCCGCGGCCGCCGCGGACGATGGCGATCTTCTTGCGGTCGCCGGGCGAGCGGGCGAGCGGCGCGTCGACCGTCCCGGCGGGCGGGACGGGGAGGCGATTGACGATCGCCAGATAGCGACGGTCGATCTCATGCGCGGCGAACTGCCTCGCCAGCCCTTCGTGCGCGGCATCGCTCTTGGCGGCGACGAGGAGGCCCGAGGTGTCCTTGTCGATGCGGTGGACGATGCCGGGCCGGGCGATGCCGCCGATCCCCGACAGCCGCCCGCCGCAATGATGGAGCAGCGCGTTGACGAGCGTGCCGTCCCGATTGCCGGCGGCGGGGTGGACGACCATGCCCGCGGGCTTGTCGACGACGACGAGATGCTCGTCCTCGTGGACGATGGCGAGAGGAATGTCCTGCGGCTCGGCGGCGAGCGGAGCCGGCGGGGGCACGGCGACGACATAGGTTTCGCCGGCCCTGGCCTTGATCGCCGGATCGGCGGCGCGCAGGCCGTCGCCGCGCTTCACCCGTCCCGCCGCGATCAGCGCCTGGATGCGCGCGCGCGAAAGCCCGGGCAGCGCCGCCGCGAGCGCCTTGTCGAGCCGCCAGCCCTTCTGGGCGGCGCCGATCGTCGCCGAATGGCTTTCGCCCTGCGGCGGCTCAGTCATCGCCGTGCCCGTCGGGGGGAGTTATATTGAACTTGGCAGGGTGAAGGGTCATTAGGGAAAAGATCCGCTCGAAGGGGGGAATAACAGAGCATGAAATCGCATGAATTTGCCAGCCTGCTGTGCTCGCGGCTGTGCCACGACCTGCTCTCGCCCGTCGGCGCGATCAACAACGGCATCGAGCTGCTGTCGGACGAGCACGACCCCGAAATGCGCGCCCGCTGCCTCGATCTGCTCGGCGAAAGCGCGCGCGCCTCGGCCAACAAGCTCAAATTCTTCCGCCTCGCCTTCGGCGCCGCGGGCGGCTTTTCGGACGACATCGACACCCGCGAGGCGCGGGCCGCGATCGAGGGGCTGTTCGGCGGCGAGGGCCGCATCCGGCTCGGCTGGATCGTCGAGGAACCGACGATCAGCAAACCGGCGATGAAAATCCTTTTGAATCTCGCACTCATCGCCGGCGACGCGCTCGTCCGCGGCGGCCGGCTCGATGTCGGCGCCGAGCGTCACGACGGCGGGCTCGACATCGTCGTGCGCGCCGAGGGGCCGCGCATCGTCCTCGCTACCGCGCTCAAGCAGGCGCTGCTCGGAAAGAGCGCCGAAAGCGAGGTCGCGCCCCGCGCCGCCGCCGCCTGGCTCGTCCACAGCCTCGTCGAGGAAGCCGGCGGGACGGTCGAGATCGCCGATGCCGATGAAAGCGCCCTGCTGCTCGGCGCGGCGCTGCCGCGGACGGCATGAAGGCCCCTGACCCATGGAGGGGATAGAAGAGCTTCCAAGCCCCAATTTCGACGAGCGGCGGCTGCCCGTCTCGCTCATCGTCCTCCATTATACAGGCATGCCCGACGCGGAGTCGGCGATCGCCCGGCTGACCGACGAAAAGGCCGGGGTCTCGGCCCATTATCTCGTCCACGAGGATGGCGGGATAGTGCGCATGGTGCCCGAGGAGAAGCGCGCCTGGCACGCCGGCAAGGCCTATTGGCGCGGCATCCGCGACGTCAATTCGGCGAGCATCGGTATCGAGATCGTCAACCCCGGCCATGAATTCGGCTACCGCCCCTTTCCCGAGGCGCAGATGGACGCGCTCATCCCGCTCGTCGCCGATATCGCCAGGCGCCACGAGATCGCCCCGCGCGACGTCGTCGGCCATTCCGACGTCGCTCCGGCCCGCAAGGAGGACCCGGGCGAGCTGTTCGACTGGGCGCGGCTCGCCAGGCTCGGCCTCGCGCTCGGCCGGCCCACCAGGGGGCTCGCCGACCCGCAATGGACCGACGCCGGCTTCCTGCTCGCGCTGGAGCGCTTCGGCTATGACGTCACCGACGGCGAGAAAGCGGTGATCGCCTTCCAGCGCCGCTTCCGGCCAGAGCTCATGGACGGGGTGATCGACGGCGAGACGCGCGCGATCCTTTTGCGCCTGCTCTTGGCCGGCGACGAACGGATCGCTACATAGGGCCGGTGCCAGAGGGCCGGGCAGCCGCTCCGCCCGCCCCCGGATCATGTCCGGGACGGGCGGGGAGGAAAGTCCGGGCTCCGCGGAATCACGGTGCCGGGTAACGCCCGGCGGCCCCGAGCATGGCGAGGGGTCAGGGACAGTGCCACAGAAAGCAGACGGCCGGTCTTCGGGCCGGCAAAGGCGAAAGGGTGCGGCAAGAGCGCACCGCGCTCCCGGCGACGGGGGCGGCACGGCAAACCCCACCGGGAGCAAGACCGAATAGGGGCGGCGAGGGGCTTCGGCTCCGGGGACAGGTTCCGTCCCGCCGCCCGGGTTGGTCGCTGGAGGCCGTCAGCAATGGCGGTCCTGAGATGAATGGCTGCCCCTCCGCCTTGGCGGAGGACAGAACCCGGCTTACAGGCCCTCTGGCACGCATCGCTTGCCGTTGTTCGCGAGCACCGGGCCTTTGCCCCCGCCGAAACTGGCGGCGCGCATCGAATCGAACGGGGAAGGCGAACCAAGAATATCGCGAACCGTAAAATGCGCCGCTCCAAGCTCATTTCCCTGGATATTATGGATCGGGGCAATATTTAGGGTCCGGGACAGCGGTTTTTTCTGTGCTTTTTTTAGTCGCCCTTAACTCCGTGCGGGCCAAGCAGCGTTCGTATTTCTTCGAAGCGAGCGCGCCGATGTCCGCCGAGACGCTCTCCATTGTCGCTGCCGAGGTGCCCGATCCGCTGCGGTCGGCGGAACGCGCGCGCACCGCCTTCCAGCCGATCGTCGGCATGACCTCGCTCAAGACTCACGGCTTCGAGGCGCTGACCAGGCTGGCCGGGGATTCGGGGTTCGCCTCGCTGCACGAGCTCATGGACTGTGCCTCCGCGCGCGGCGAGCTGCGCCCGGCCGAGCGGGTGCTCATCACCCGTTCGGTGAAGACCTTCGGCGATTTCGGCGGCGCTTCGGCGGTCCGCCTGTTCGTCAATGTCGACAATCGCGTGTTCGACGATCCGGATGTCGATCCGAGCTTCGTCGCCGGTCTCGCCCGGCGGTCGGGAATCGAGCCCGCCAATCTGTGCATGGAGCTTTCCGAGCGCCGCCCGCCCGAATCGGTCGCCGCGCTCAAGCGGCTGGTCGAGGTTTTCATCGCCTATAATGTGCGCATCGCCATCGACGATTTCGGCCGCGGCTTTTCCGGCCTCGAGATGTTGATGCAGGTCAATCCCCATTATCTCAAGATCGACCGCGCCTTCATCGATGGCGTGAGCCAGAGCCCCCGCCGCCAGGCGATCGTCAACAAGGTCGCGGGCCTCGCCCATTCGCTGGGCATCGCGGTCATCGCCGAGGGCGTCGAGACCGAGGCCGATTTCCGAGCCGCGCGCGAGCTCGGCTGCGATCTCGCCCAGGGCTATCTCATCGCCCGCCCGACCGAAAATCTCCGCGCGCTCCGCCTTTCCTATGATCATATCCGCGGACGCGCGCGCAGCGAGGAGATCGCGCCGGCGGTCGCCGCGCTCATCCGAGAGGTCGAGCCGCTGAAGACCGGCGATCAGCTGTGCGCCGCCGTCGAGCGCTTCAAGGCCCGCGACACCACCGGCCTCATCCCGGTGGTGGACGAGCATGGCCACGTCCATGGCGCCGTCTATGAGGACGATGTGCGCCATTATCTGTTCGGCGACTACGGCACCGCGCTGCTCGCCAATCGCGGCATCGACCATGACCTCGGCAAGGTCATGCGCCGCTGCCCGATCAGCGAGGCGAGCGTGCCGCCCGAGGCGCTGGTCGAAAGCTATGTCGTGTCGGCCGGCAATCAGGGCCGTGCTCACCCGCGAGGGCGTGTATCTGGGCGTGCTCGGCAATCAGGAGCTGCTGCAGCTCGCCGGCGCCCGCGAGGTCGCCGCGGCGCGCGACCAGAATCCGCTTACCTTCCTGCCCGGCAACAGCTCGATCAACCGCCATTTGAGCGAGCTGCTCCAGGGCACGCAGCAGCGCACGCTGGTCTTTTTCGATTTCGACAATTTCAAGGCCTTCAATGACCGCTACGGCTTCGCCGTCGGCGATCGGGCGCTGCTCATGTTCGCCGAGCTGCTGCTCAAGGCGCGTCACGGCGACGATGTCTTCGTCGGCCATGTCGGCGGCGACGACTTCTTCATGAGCGTGCCCGCGGGCGTGGAGGAGGCCGAGGAGGTGGTGCGCGCGATCGCCGGACGGTTCAGCCGCGACGTCGAGAGCCTCTATCTGCCCGCCGACCGCGACGCGGGCGGCATCTGGAACAAGGACCGCTATGGCGAGACGCGCTTTTTCCCCCTGCTGCGCGCCTCCGCGGTGCTCCTGCCGTTGCCGGCGAGTCGCGCGCATCTCTCGCTCAACGGCATCGTCCAGCAGCTTGCCGAGGGCAAGGCGGCGGCGAAGGCATCGGCCGACGGGGTGGCGCGGCGCGGCCTTCCCGAAACCCCCGTCGCGGCCCGCATCGCCGAACTCAAAAAACTCTAGGCCCGGGTGGCGCGGCGCGGCCCGGCGCATTAGATTCGGCGCCATGGGCGGAACGCGCGGACGATCGAACGACTGGGGCTTTCCCCGCTGGCGCGGCTATGGCGGCCGGCGCGAGGCGGTCGAGATCCGCCGCTGCGACCGGGCCGGTTGCGAGCAACCAGGCACCTGCCCGGCGCCCAAGGCGCCCAACCGGCCGGGGCGCTGGCATTTCTGCGAGCGCCACGCGGCCGAATACAACCGCAACTGGGATTATTTCGCCGGGCTGACTGCCGAGGAGGCGGCGAGGCGCGAAGCCGAGGAGCGGCGCGACGTCAGCGGCTTCGCGGAGGCCGGCCATTATCGCTGGGGCGGTCCCGGCGACGGCTCGCGCAGCCGCGAGGAGATGCGCGCGCTCGACCTGCTGGAGCTCGAGGGCGACGCCGATTTCCCGGCGATCAAATCGGCCTATCGACGCCTCGCCAAGGCCAACCATCCCGATGCCGCGCCGGGCGATGCCGAGGCGGCCGAGCGCTTCCAGGCCGTGCAGGCGGCCTATGACGTGCTGCGCAGCGCCGAGGAGCGCCGCAACGCGCTGTCCAAATGACCGGCTATTCCATGACCATGAAGGTGCCGCCGACATGGGCGAGCGGATCGGCCGCATCGCCGTCATGGGCATGGCCGCGCACGAAGGCGATGCTGCGCTTTATGGCATAGCATTCGCCATGGCCGACGATCGTCCGGCCGGGGACGGCGGGCCGCAGATAATCGACGCGCAGGTCGAGCGTCGCCTGCGGACTGAAGGCATCGCGCCTGATCCAGATCGCGAGGCTCGTCGCCATGTCCATGAGGCTGATGATCGGCCCCGAGGCGACGACGCCGCTTGCCGGCACGCCGACCAGCCTGTCGTCATAGGGAAGCTCGAGCTCGGCCCAGTCGGGCCCATGGTCGTGATAGACGATGCCGAGCGCCGCGCCGTGGCCCATATGGCGCAGCAGATCCATGAACCGCACCGGATCGAAGCCCTCGCGCGCCGCCGCGTCGCTTTCCGGGCTCGGCGGCCGGTTCACGCGTAACGCTCGGCGGTCTCGCGGACGAGCGCGATCATGTTGGGAATGCCCTGGGTGCGGTTGGAGCTCAGCTGCCTTTCGAGCCCGAAGGGCTCGAGCGCGGCCTCGATGTCGGCCTGCGCCACCTCCTCGGGAGCCCGGTCCTGCACCGCGAGCAGGATGAGGGCGACTATGCCCTTGGTGATCGCGGCGTTGCTGTCGGCGAGGAAATGGAGCCGGCCGTCCTCGGTCAGCGTCGGATAGACCCACACCGCCGCCGAGCAGCCGCGCACCAGCGTCGCGTCGGTCTTGAGCGCGTCTGGCATGGGCTCGAGCGCGCGACCGAGATCGATGAGCAGCCGATAGCGGTCGTCCGCTTCGAGCAGCTCGTAATCCTCGTAGACGCGGGCGAGATCGGGCGCGCTCATGCGCGTCGGTTAGCAAAAGCCGGCGGGGCCGTCACTCCACTCCGGCGGCGATCGCTTCGAGCTTGCGCACGCGTTCCTTCAGATCGGCGATGTCGATGCGGCTGGCGGGGGAGGGCAGAGCGCCGCTCTCCCTCCCGCGCTCCAGCTCGAGGCGCTTGAGCTCCAGCCAGCCCGTCCAGGCCTTGAGCCCGGCGAGCACGGCGATCGCGACCGCGGCGAGAGAAGCCGCTGCGATGACGAGGATGAGCAGGGGATCGGCCATGGTCACGCGCTCCTTTCGTCGCGCAGCTTCTCGAATTCCTCCTCGAGAAGATGATTCTTGTCGGTGGCGATGCGCTCGAGCACGGCGACCCGGTCCTTGAGCTTCCTGACGTCCTCGCGCAGCCGCTCGGCGTCGGGATCGCGGATCAGCCGCGTCTGGCCTTTCTCGTCCTCGATCATGCCGTGCTGGGCCTTGTAGCGGGCGCGAAGCACGCCGGCGATCGCCGTGATGAGGACGATCGCGACCACCATTTCGAACGGACCCATGGATTTTCTCCCTCTTCCAGAATTCAGTTCAGCGGTTCCTTGCGCAAATCCTCGATCTCGCCGGCAATGTCGAAGCCCTTGTCGGTGACGATGCGCTCGAGCACCCGCACCCGTTCCTCGAGCCGTTCGGAATGCGCCGCATATTGAGCCGCCTTCTCCGCTGTCTCCTCGGACAGCGCCTCAAGCTGCGCCTTTTTGAGGTCGGTCAGCTTTTCGAAGGCCGCATAGCCGATGCCGAGCACGACCGGCACGACGACCACCATGAAGACGATGCTGATGACGGTCATGTCCATGGCTCGCATTCCCCTAATTGGTCTTGCTGCGCAGGTTTTCGATCTCCTGCGTCAACTGGTGGCTCTCGTCCGTGACGATGCGCTCGACATTGGCGAGCCGGTCCTTGATCGAGCCGAGCTCGGCGCGCAGCTGCGCGTTCTCGCTCGAAAGCAGTTTGACGCGCTCGACCGTTTCCTCGTTTCGCTTGGGATAGACGGCCTGGCCCCAGGCGCCGTCGAGCGGATAGCCATGCTTGATCCTGAGCCAGGTGGTGACCACCCAGCCGATCACCACGGAGAGGCCGACGATCGCGACGACCGGGGCCATGGCTTCGAAGGGAAAATCCATTGTGCTTCGGCTCCTGCTGCCTGCGCTCAGCGCAGATCGTCGATTTCGCGGGCGGTGCGCTCCGCCGGATCGGTGGCGATGCGCTCGAGCACCGCGATCCGCTCCTCGAGCCGGACGATCTTGTCCTTGAGCTCGCCATTCTCGTTCGAGAGCAGCTCGATCTTGCGCTCGGCGGCGGGGTCCTCGCGCGCGGTCGTGCCGCCCCATTCATCCTCGAGCGGATAGCCGTGCCTGGCGCGTATCCAGGTGGTGACGATCCAGGCGACGAAGCTCATGCCGATGATCATCAGGACGAAAGCGGGTCCTCCCCAACTCATGTTTCGATCTCCCTGTTGGCGGTGTTGCGGAAAAGGTCAGCGCAGCTCCTCGATCTCGCGCGCGAGGCGGTGGTTGGAGCTGGTGACGAAGGTCTCGACGTCGGCGAGGCGGCGGTCGATGTCGCGCAGCGAGGAGCGCACCTCGCGCGTCGAGCGCTTGGGGTTGGTGCGCACCTGCTGCCAGAAGCGCGCGTCTTCCGGAGTGCGCTCGTAAAGCTCGATCGGCTTCACCGGCGTCACCCAGGCGACGAGGAAATAGGCGAGCAGCGGCCAGCCCCCGGTGGCGAGGGTGAGGATGATGAAGCCTATCCTCACGAGGGTGACGTCGATGCCGGCATAGTCGGCCAGGCCCGCCGCCACTCCGCACCATTTGGCGTTGTGCTTGTCGCGGTAGAATTTGGTGCGGCTCGGGACGGTCATTTGCTCCTCCTGCTTTCCAACGTTTCGATCTCGGCGCCGCGGGGCTCGGGCAGGCTCTTTCCGGCCTCGGTCAGCGGATCGTGGCAGAGCGCGCGCCAATTGGGGTTCTCGGCGGTGAGGATGCGCTCGATCGAGCACAGCCGCTCGTCGAGCCGTCGCGCGGTCTCGTGCATGTCGTCGAGCAGCCGCTCGTCCTCGTTGGTCAGCGATCCGGCCTTCTTCCACTGCGTCACATAGTGGAAGATAAGCCACGGAAGGCCGATGAAAATGGCCAGAATTGCGACAAAGCCTTCCATCGCTCAGCCCTCCTTCTTCTCGGCCCTGGCGGCGTTTTTCTTCGCCCGCGCCTTCATCTCGGCGAGCTCGGCCTCGACCTTTTCGCTGTTGCGAAGGTCGGCGATCTCCTCGTCGAGCGTCTTGGGCTGCTGGGCCAGCGCCAGCGCGTCGGCCTCGCCCTCGGCGAGATCGGCATGGCGCTCGAGCAGCTCGAAGCGCGAAAAGGCGTCCTCGACCTTGGGTCCGGCGTACATCTCGCGCATCCGCACGCGGTGGTGGGCGCTTTCGAGGCGGTTCATGATCGCGTTCTGGCGGGTGCGCGCCTCGCGCAGCTTCTTCTGCAGCTTGGCGATGTCGGCCTCGGACGCGCGCAGCGCATCGTCGAGCACCTCGATCTCGGCATTGAGCTGATCGGCCATGTCGGCCGCCTTCTGCTTTTCGATCAGCGCCGCCTTGGCGAGGTCCTCGCGGTCCTTCGACAGCGCGAGCTCGGCCTTTTCGGTCCAGTTCTCCTGCAGCTTGTCGAGCTTGGCGATCTGGCGGCGCATCTCCTTCTGGTCGGCGATCGTGCGCGCCGCCGAGGCGCGGACCTCGACCAGCGTCTCCTCCATCTCGAGGATGATCATCCGGATCATCTTCGCCGGGTCCTCGGCCTTGTCGAGAAGGTCGGTGACGTTGGCGGCGATGATGTCGCGGGTGCGCGAAAAAATTCCCATGATTAAAACTCCTTGACTGGGACGGCCCTCGCCCGGGCGAGCGGCCGGGACGGACCCGGCAAAGCCCGCTCACCCATGGGCGAGCGCGGCCGTCTGAGTCGCTTCGGCGAACAGCGGCGTGTCTTCTACCGCAGCCGCGGGGCCGATGGCAGCCCCCACGCAGGCGGTGGAAAGAACCAGCGCCGCGGCCGCCGCCGCGATCGTGCGCTTGGCATTTTCGAAACGATCCTTGTTCATGGCTTTCGCCTCCCTTCGCTCTCTCTTGCCGCCCGTGCCGGCGGCTTGCCCGAGTAGCTTCAAGAAGCGTGCCAAAAACGCCGGGCGCGATTTTCCGCGGCAAAAACATCGGCCTTCGCCCATCCGCCCGAAAAACCTTGCCAAGAGTTGGTGAAATATCCCAAATGTCCGCCTCATGGAACGGACAACCCAGCTTATCGGCCAGTCCACCTCCTTTCTCGACGCGGTCGAGCGCGCCAGCCGCGCCGCGCCGTTGAACCGGCCCGTGCTCGTCATCGGCGAGCGCGGCACCGGCAAGGAGCTGATCGCCGAGCGGCTGCACCGCCTTTCGGGCCGCTGGGACGGGCCGCTGGTGGTGATGAACTGCGCCGCGCTGCCCGAGACGCTGATCGAGGCCGAGCTGTTCGGCCATGAGGCAGGCGCCTTCACCGGCGCCGGCAAGGGCCGCACCGGCCGCTTCGAGGAGGCCGACGGCGGCACCCTGTTTCTCGACGAGCTCGCGACCCTGTCGCGCGCGGCGCAGGACCGGCTGTTGCGCGCGGTCGAATATGGCGAACTGACCCGCATCGGCTCGAACAAGGCGATCGAGGTCGATGTCCGCATCGTCGCCGCGACCAACGAGCATCTGCCGCGTCTGGTCGAGGAAGGCCGGTTCCGCGCCGATCTGCTCGACCGCCTGTCCTTCGAGGTGGTGACGCTGCCGCCGCTCAGGCATCGCCGCAGCGACATTCCGCTGCTCGCCGACCATTTCGGCCGCCGCATGGCCGTCGAGCTCGATTGGCCGCGCTGGCCCGGCTTTTCGGATGACGCGGCGGCGCTGCTGCTCGGCCATGAATGGTATGGCAATGTCCGCGAGCTTCGCAATGTGGCCGAGCGCGCCGTCTATCGCTGGGAGGACCCCGAAAGGGCGGTCGACGGGATCGAGTTCGATCCCTTCCTCTCGCCCTGGACACCGGCGGCCGCCGTCGCCGCCGATTCCCCCGCCGAGGGCGAGGAGAAGGCCGCGGCCGCCGCCGCGGAGGCTTCCCACGACCCGTCCGACTGCAGCGACTTTCGTCTCGCGGTGGCCGAATATGAAAAGGCGATCCTCACCGCCGCGCTCGAGAAATGCCGCTGGAACCAGCGCGCGACCGCCGCCGCGCTTCAGCTCACCTACGATCAGCTGCGCCATGCGATGAAGCGCCACGAGCTGCAGGGTTGAGTGGCATTTTTCCCTCTTTTCTGCTACCGGGGCGGCAGGAGGATCGAGCCATGAAACCTGCCCGCTATCTGCTTGCCGCCGGCGCCTTGTCCCTGGCCGTGCCCGCCGGCGCGTCGATCACCGTTCTCGGCCAGAGTCTCGCCCGCGACTGCTACGAAGCCGCCGCCAGCGTCTCGCAGCGGGAAGGCCTCGCCCCGCAGCGCATCCTGCGCGAGGGAATAGAGAGCTGCGACGCGGCGTTCAGCAACGAGGCGCTGTCCAGCGAAAAGGTCGTCGCCACCCATGTCAACCGCGGCATATTGCTGATGCACCGGGGCGAGGCCGCCCGCGCCGTCGCAGATTTCAGCCGCGCGATCGCGATCGATCCCGACGAGCCCGAGGCCTATCTCAACAAGGCGGTGGCGATGGTCCGCGCCGAGCAATGGAACGAGGCGATCCCGCTGTTCGACACCGCGATCGAGAAGAAGACGCGCCGCCCCGAGCTTGCCTATTATGGCCGCGGCATCGCCAACGAGATGACCGGCGACGTTCGCGGCGCCTATTACGACTATAAGCGAGCGAGCGCGCTGAAGCCCGACTGGACCCGGCCGCGAGCCGAGCTCACCCGCTTCACGGTCAGGAAACGCTGAGCCCTTACCGGCGGGCGGGCCGCTCCCGTCCGTTTCCCTCGAGCGAAAAACCGCCGCACCTTTTGGCGGCCGGCGCGTTAGCATGGGCAAGGACAACAGGAGGACCCTCATGCCATTTTCGCTTCCCGATCTGCCCTATGCGAAGGACGCGCTCGATCCGCACATGTCGGCCGAAACGCTCGACTTCCATCATGGCAAGCATCACAATGCCTATGTCGAGAAGACCAACGGCATGCTGGGCGACAAGGGGCTGGAGGGGGCCTCGCTGCTCGAGGTCATCCGCAAGGCGAGGGACGGGGGCGACAAGGGCCTGTTCAACAACAGCGCCCAGATCTGGAACCACAGCTTCTTCTGGCAGTGCCTCGCGCCCGCCAACGATCAGCGCCCCTCGGGCCAGCTCGCCGAGATGATCGACGACGCCTTCGGCTCGACCGACGATTTCCTGAAGAAGTTCAAGGAGGAGGCAGTCGGCCATTTCGCCAGCGGCTGGGCCTGGCTGGTGCTTGCCGGCGACGGGCTGCGGATAACCTCCTACCATGACGCCGACACGCCGGTCGCGCATGACGATGTGAAGCCGCTGTTCACGCTCGATGTCTGGGAGCATGCCTATTATATCGATTATCGCAACGCCCGGCCCGACTATGTCGACGGCGCGCTCAAGAATCTCGTCAACTGGGAATTCGTCGCCAAGAATCTCGACGGCGAGGGGGCGAGCCGCGCCGATCAGCAGAGCTAGGCGGTAGCTCGCCTCGGACGAACGCCCGGGGCGAACGGAAGGCCGGGCCCGGTCGCAAGGGAATGTCGATTCAGCCTAGCCCTGCGGCGGGACGGGAGGCTCCTCGGCCTTTTCGGGGACGGAAAAGCCGTGCCGCATCAGCATCGGCAGATTGGCGATCGCGAAGATCAACGACAGCGCGGTCACCCCCCACACCTTCACCGTCAGCCAGGTCTCGAAGCTCAGATAGACGCGCAGCGCCTCGTTGAGGCCCGCCATCGCCGCGAAGAACAGCGCCCAGTTGCGCGTCAGCTTAAGCCAGCCCTCCTCGCTGAGGCCCGCAAAAGCGGTGCCGAAGACATATTTCAGAAGCGGCCGGCCGGTGGCGAGGCCGAAGAAGAGCAGAAGCGAGAAGCCGGCATAGATGAGCGTCGGCTTCAACTGGATGAACTTGGGGTCGTTGAGCCAGATGGTGAGGCCCCCGAAGCCGATCACCAGCACCGCCGAAAGCCACATCATCGCCGATACGCGCCCCAGCTTCACCAGCGATACCGCCACCGCGACCAGAATCGCGACCATGAACGCGGCGGTGCCGACGATCACGCCCCATAATTGATAGGCGATGAAGAAGCTCAGCAGCGGCCCGAAATCGAGCAGGAAGGTGGTGAGGCCGTGCGGCGGGGGTTTGGCGCTCGCGTCGTTCATCGATTTCCTGCTCCTCGATCGGCGCCGGCGATCGCGCGCGCGACGCTTGCGGGATCGAAGGGCCTCAGATCGTCGATCCGCTCGCCGACCCCGATGGCGTGGATAGGAAGCCCGAACTGCTCGGCCGCGGCGACCAGCACGCCGCCGCGCGCGGTGCCGTCCAATTTGGTCATGACGAGCCCGGTGATGCCGGCCACCTCCCTGAAAATCTCGATCTGCGAAAGCGCGTTCTGGCCCGTCGTCGCGTCGAGCACCAGCACCACGTCGTGCGGCGCTTCGGGGTTAAGCCGCCCGAGCACGCGCCGGATCTTGGCGAGCTCGTCCATCAGCGCCTTCTTGTTCTGCAGCCGCCCGGCGGTGTCGACGATGAGCACGTCGATGCCCTCGGCGGTCGCCTGCCTGACGCCGTCGAACACCACCGCCGAAGGGTCGCCGCCCTCGGGTCCGGCGATCACGGGAACGTTGATGCGGTCGGCCCAGATTCGGAGCTGCTCGATCGCGGCGGCGCGGAAGGTGTCGCCGGCGGCGAGCAGTACGCCATAATCCTGCTCGAGGAAGAGATGGGCGAGCTTGGCGATGGTCGTCGTCTTGCCCGAGCCGTTGACTCCGACGACGAGGATTACCTGCGGGCGCGGGAAAGCGTCGATCTCGAGCGGCTCGGCGACGGGGGCGAGGATTTTCTCGATCTCCTCGGCGATGGTCTCGCGGAGCAGCTTTTCGTCGAGGTCCTGGCCGAAGCGCCGTTCGGCGAGCCGGTCGCGGATGCGGCCCGCGGCGGCGGGACCGAGATCGGAGGCGATCAGCACGTCCTCGACCGAATCCAGCGTCCGCTCGCCGAGCTGGACCTTGAACAGCCCGGCGAGATTGTCCTCCAGCCGCCGCGAGGTTTGCTGAAAGCCCGAGCGCATGCGCTCGAGCCAGTTCGACTGTCCCGCCGCCGGTGCCTGCGCCTCGCTCATGCCGCCGTCCCGATCAGCCGGTCGCCCTCGGCGTCGGTGATTTTCGTCTCGACTATTTCTCCGTCACCCCGGCGGAAGCCGGGGTCCATCTTCCCGCCTTGCTCCTCTGGATTCCAGCTTTCGCTGGAATGACGCCGGATCATCACCTCGGCGAAATTCTCCGCATGGCCCTTGCCGTCCTTCTCGACCAGCACGCGCTGCGCGGTGCCGATCAACGAGCGGAGCCACTCCGCCTTGCGCCGTGCCGCGGCCTCGCGCAGCCGCCGGGTGCGTGCGCGCGCTACCCCGCGATCGACCTGCGGCATCCGCGCCGCCGGTGTGCCCTCGCGCGGGCTGAAAGGGAAGACATGCGCGAAGACGATATCGCAGTCCTCGATCAGCGCGAGGCTGTTTTCGGCCATCTCGTCGGTTTCGGTCGGAAAGCCGGCGATGATGTCGGCGCCGATCGCGACGTCGCGTTTCGCCTTGATCTGCTCGACGATCCTGACCGCGTCGGCGCGGCCGTGGCGGCGCTTCATGCGCTTCAGGATCATGTCGTCGCCCGCCTGCAGCGAGAGATGGAGATGCGGCATCACGCGCGGTTCGCCGGCGATGAGCTCGAACAATCGATCGTCGATCTCGACGCTGTCGATCGAGGAGAGGCGCAGGCGCGGAAGGCCGGGCACATATTCGAGGATGCGCTCGACGAGCAGTCCCAGCGTCGGCCTGCCCGGCAAATCGGGGCCGTAGCTGGTGAGATCGACTCCGGTCAGCACCACCTCCCTGAAGCCTTGGTCGACGAGCTTCGCGATCCGCTCGACCACGAGCCCCGCGGGGACCGAGCGGCTGTTCCCGCGGCCATAGGGGATGATGCAGAAGGTGCAGCGATGGTCGCAGCCATTCTGCACCTCGACGAAGGCGCGCGCGCGATCCGAAAAGCCGGCGACGAGATGCGGCGCGGTTTCCCTGACAGCCATGATGTCGGAGACGCGGACTTCGGCCGTGCCGGAAATCCCCGGCCCGTTCGTGTCGAGCGAAGTCGAGACACTTGTTCGAGCGAACGGACTTGTGGAAAAGCTACCAGCCAGCATCTTCTCCGCATTCCCCACCACCCTGTCGACCTCGGGCATGGCGGCGAACATCGCCGGGTCGATTTGCGCCGCGCAGCCGGTGACGATGACGCGCGCATCCGGACGCGCCCGCCGCGCCTTCCTTATTTCCTGGCGCGTCTTGCGCACCGCCTCGTTGGTGACGGCGCAGCTGTTGACGATGACGAGGTCGTCCTCGTCGCCCGCGAGCGCGCGCATCGCCTCGCTCTCGGCGGCGTTGAGGCGGCAGCCCAAAGTGACGAGTTCGGGTCCGCTCATGCCAGCGCCTCGAGATCGATCTCGCCAGTGAAGACATGGCTCGCGGGTCCGGTCATCCGGATCGTTTCGCCCGGCGCCCAGGCGATGCGAAGCGCGCCGCCCGGCAGGCTCACCGTGACCGGGGAGGGGGCTTGGCGGTATCTGATCGCCGCGGCGGCGGTGGCGCAGGCGCCGGTGCCGCAGGCACGCGTGAGGCCGGTGCCGCGCTCCCAGACGCGCAGCGCGATGCCGTCCTCGCCGATCGCCGCGACATCGACGTTGACGCCTTCGGGAAAGAGCGGGTCACGCTCGATCCGGGGGCCGATCTCCTCGAGCGGCACCGCCGCCGGATCCTCGACGAAGAAGACCGCGTGGGGGTTGCCGACATTGACCGCATAGGGCTTTTCGAGCCCGTCCCATCCGGCCGGCACCGGCGCGGTTTCCGTCGCATAGGCCAGCGGTATGTCCTGCCATGAAAAGCGCGGCGCGCCCATGTCGATCTCGATGCCGGCGCCGTTCGCCGCGCCGTCGATGAGGCCGCCCGCGGTCTCGATCCGCACGTCTCTGCCGAGCAGCGCGACGACGCAGCGCGCGGCATTGCCGCAGGCGCCCGCCTCGCCGCCGTCGGCGTTCATGACGCGCATCCTGATGTCGGCGGCGTCCGAAGTCTCCAGGATGATGATCTGGTCGCAGCCGATGCCCGAATGCCGGTCGGCGAGCGCGCGCGCCTGGGCGGGGCTCAGCGCGAGCGGCATGTCGCGCGCGTCGAAGATCGCGAAATCATTGCCGAGGCCGTGCATCTTGTCGAAGCGCCGCTTCATCCCGCGCGGATTTAGGGAGGGCGGCGCGCTTCGTCCAGCGGGGGCCGATTTGACTCGCCCGGCGGCGACGGGCAGTCTGCTCCTTCCAGCGATAGCCGGCTGTGGGGGCCCTGTGAATCGCCGGATTGTGCTTCCCTGACCGCGTTCAGCATCAACGGGAGAGCTAATCATGAAAATCTACAGCAACTTGCGGGCCGCTCGGCTCGTCATCGGCCTTGCGGCCATATCGGTCGTCGCCACCCCCGCCGTCTCGCAATTGCGGGAGTGGCAGGATTATGAAGTCTCCGACGGCGTGGTTTCGATGACCCTGGTCGATCTCGATCCGGGCACCCAGGACATCTATCTCGAAGGTCTGCGCGACACCTGGGTAGGCGCGAACGAAGTCGCCAAGAGGCTGGGCCACATCAAGGATTATGCGATCTACCAGAACCAGTACGGAGCCGCGGACGAGTTCGATCTCGTGCTCGTCGTCGAGATGGAGAACACCACCGACATCGCGCCCAACCGCGCGCGCTACAACCAGTTCATGCAGGAATGGGGCGAACAGCGTCTCGAGCAGGGCAACAAGACCGTGCTCGAGCTCTACAACAAGATTCGCGAGATCAAGGGCGAATATCTGCTCCGCGAGATCACCTTGAAATAGGTGCAAGGCACGGCCGGACTGTTTCCCCGGAAACTTCCGCCCGTGCCTACTCGTTCGCTGCTGTCGCTTCGAAGCCGCCGACGCTGATCGTGCCGAGGCTGGCCGGCCAGTCGCGCACCACGGGCGTGCCGTCGCCGGGCAGCTCGATCCGGCCCATCGGGGAAAAGCCGCCATTGCCGTCGGGATCGGCGAGGAGATCGAAGGCGACGGGATAGCCGGTGCCGTTCACCGCTTTCAGCCGCGCGCCCTCCGCATCGGCATGATAGCGGATGGTGATCGCGCCCTCATCGCCCGGATCGGTGCGGCGCAGCAGCTGATGGGTGAAGCCCTCGGCGAGCGTGAAGCTCGCGCTCTCGCCGGGGGCGAGCGTGATGCTCTCGACCTCGAGGCCGCGTTCGGCGGGATCGCCGCCGGCGGGTGTGTCGGGCTCGGCGGGCGGAGCGACCTCGCTGCGCGTCGATTCGAGCGGCCTGTCGGGATCGACGCAGACGAACTTGCCCTCTTCGAGGCCGAAATAGCCACCCGCGCCGGTGCAGGCGGCCTGCGCCTCGGTCGGGGAGCCGAAGATCGCGGTCGCGCCGCCGGGCCGGGTGGTGACGACAAGGCCCGCGCCCTGTTCCTGGCCGGCGTGCGCCGGCACGGCGAGGAGCGCGAACGGCAGCGCCATCGAAGCGAGGGAACGCATGACGAGACTCCCTGTCTTGTCGCGGGGCGCCAGATTAGGCCCCGGCGGGCCCCGAGTCGAGCGAGGGGCTCAAATCCGCTTGCCGCGGTCGCCACCGGCTTGTGCGGAAATGGCCGAAGCTGTTACCCCCTCGCCATGAACGGGCCGCAGCATCTTCTCGTGCTCATGTCGATCGTGCTCGGCCTCGCCATTCGCGAGCTGCTTGTTGGACTGCGTGTTTCGGCGCCGCTGATTCGTGACAAGACCGTCGGCATCCTTCCGCTCGCCGCCGGGCTGCTCGTGCTTATCATCATCGTCCAGTTCTGGTGGTATCTTTACGGCGTTTCCCAGAACGCCGGCTGGACGCTCAATTTCTTTCTCTTCGCCGCCGTCTTCTTCCGCGCCGCATTGCTGTTCCTGAGCGCATCCTCGGTCTTCCCGACGCTCGTCGCCGGGCGTCCGCCCGGCGAACATTATATGCATAATCGCGGTTGGATCTATGTTCCCATACTCATCTACGAAGGCCAGAACCTCGCCGAATCCGCCTATAGGCTTGAAACGCTCCTGCACCCGGCGCACCTCTTCCACCTTATCTTCATGCTGCTCGCGCTGATCGCCGCCGTCAGCAGCCGCCCGCGCGTGCACATATGGGTGCTGGGCCTCGGCTATCTTCTGTTCCTCGTCTTCGTCGCCGCCTTCAACCTACGCCTGTACTAGGGCCCGCCTGGCTTGCCTTCCCTTGCTCGCTCGGCTAAGCGCCCCCACATCCCGTAAGGGTGATTGCGCGCCACTTGGGCGCCACGCTGGCCGGCGAGGTTTCGCCCGCCGGCGTTTTTTGCGTTGAAGCCCTCCGCAGCCCCTTCGGGGCGGGGGTCGGCATTATGAGGAGAGACCCATGTTCGACACGCTGAGCGACCGCCTTTCGGGCGTGTTCGACCGGCTGCGCGGGCGCGGCGCGCTCTCCGAGGCCGATGTCCGCGCCGCGATGCGCGAGGTGAGGATCGCGCTGCTCGAGGCCGACGTCGCGCTCCCCGTCGTGCGCGAGTTCGTCGACGAGGCGACCGAGAAGGCGGTCGGCCAGCAGGTGCTCAAATCGGTCACCCCGGGCCAGCAGGTCGTCAAGATCGTCCATGACGCGCTGGTCGAGATGCTGGGCGCGGAAAGCGCCGATCTCGATCTCGCGGTCACCCCTCCTGCGGTGATCATGCTGGTCGGGCTGCAGGGCTCGGGCAAGACGACGACCACCGCCAAGCTCGCCCGGCGCCTGCGCGAAAAGCAGGGCAGGAGCGTGATGATGGCCTCGCTCGACGTCGCCCGCCCGGCGGCGCAGGAGCAGCTCGCGGTGCTCGGGGGACAGGCCGAGGTCGCGACGCTTCCCATCGTCCCCGGCCAGCAGCCGGTCGACATCGCCAGGCGCGCGCTGCAGGCGGCGAAGCTCAAGGGCATCGACGTGCTGCTGCTCGACACCGCCGGGCGGCTCCATGTCGATCAGGCGCTGATGGCCGAGATGAAGGCGGTCGCCGAGGTGTCCGACCCGGCCGAGATATTGCTCGTCGTCGATGCGCTCACCGGCCAGGACGCGGTCAATGTCGCGCAGAGCTTTTCGGGCGAGGTCGATCTCACCGGCGTCGTGCTCACCCGGCTCGACGGCGACGCGCGCGGCGGCGCGGCGCTTTCGATGCGCGCCGTCACCGGCAAGCCGATCAAGTTCGCCGGCACCGGCGAGGCGATCGACAAGCTCGAGGAATTCCATCCCGAGCGCATCGCCGGGCGCATTCTCGGCATGGGCGATGTCGTCTCGATCGTCGAACGCGCGCAGGAGACGATCGAGCAGGAAGAGGCCGAGGCGCTCGCCAGGCGCATGGCGAAGGGCCAGTTCGACATGAACGACCTTCGCAACCAGCTGCGCCAGATGCAGCGCATGGGCGGGCTCGGATTCCTCGCCGGCATGCTGCCGGGGATGAAGAAGATGCAGGCGCAGATGCCCGAGGGGGCCCTCGACAACAGGATCCTCGTCCACATGGACGCGATGATCTCCTCGATGACTCCCGAGGAGCGCGCCAGGCCGGGCCTCATGAACGCCAGGCGCAAGCGACGCGTGGCCAACGGCTCGGGGACGACGGTGCAGGAGCTCAATCGCCTCCTCAAAATGCACAAGGAGATGGCGGTGATGATGAAGAAGGTGAAGAAGATGGGGGGCCTGGGCAAGCTCGCGGCGATGCTCGGCGGCGGCATGCCCGGAATGCCCGGCGGCGGCGGCGCGCTTCCCCCCGGCGGGATGCCGCAGCTTCCGGGAGGCGGCGCTTCCGGCAACCTCCCGCCGGGTTTCGAGAAATTCATGAAGAAGTGACTTCGCATTGTGGTCCGGCGAAAGCCGGGGCCCAGGCTGGGCCCCGGCCAGCGCCGGGCAACTCGAGAAAGGAAGATATCGAATGGCAGTTGCAATCAGGCTCTCGCGCGCCGGCGCGAAGAAGCGTCCCTATTACAAGATCGTCGTCACCGACGCGCGCAACGCGCGCGACGGCAAGTTCATCGAGCGCATCGGCAGCTACAATCCGCTGCTGCCGAAGGACAGCGCGGAACGGGTGAAGCTCGACGTCGAGCGCGCGAAACACTGGATATCGGTCGGCGCCAAACCGTCCGACCGGGTGCTGCGCTTCCTCGACGCCGCCGGGGTGATGGAGCGCCCGCCGCGCCACAATCCCCAAAAGGCCGAGCCGGGCGAGAAGGCCAGGGAACGCGCGGAGGAGCGCGCGGCGAAGGAGGCCGAGAAGGCCGAGCTGGTGGCCGCGGCCAAGGGCGCGGCGCCGGCCGGGGAGGCTCCCGCCGAAGCCGCAGCCGAGGCCCTGCCAGACGAGGCGTCCGCCGATGAGCAGGCCGGCGAAGAAGCGCCCGCCGAGGAGGCGAAGGCCGAAGAGGCCCCCGCCGAAACCGGGACCGAGGACTCCCCAGCCGAACAAGCCAGTGCCGAAAAGGCGCCTGCCGAGGACTCCGCGGCGGACGAGAAGGACGCAAGGAAGGCCGACGAGGATAAGGCCGAGGCGAAGTCCGACGATCAAGCCAAGGCCGACAGGAAGGCCGAGGCGGCCGAAAAGCCCGCCGAGGGCGGCGACGAGGAGGCCCCCGAGGAAGGCGCGGAGAAAGCCGGCGGCTGATGCCCCTCGAGCGCATCGTCCTCGCCGAGGTCGCCGGCGCGCACGGGCTCCGCGGCGAGCTGCGCCTCAAGCTGTTCGCGGAAGGCATCGAAAGCCTTGAGCGGCACGAGGTGCTGTTCATCGGCGGCTCGCCCCACAGCCTCGAGGCGGTGCGCGAAGGCCGCCGGGGCGCGATCGCGCGCTTCGCCGAGATCGCCGACCGCGCCGCCGCCGAGGCGCTGCGCGGCGAGGAAGTGAGCGTGGCGCGCGAGGCGCTGCCGCCGCTCGAGGAAGGCGAATATTATCATGCCGATCTCATCGATCTGCCTTGCGTCGACCGGGCGGGCGAGACGCTCGGCATCGTCGTCGCGGTGGGGAATTTCGGCGCCGGGGACATATTGGAGATCGAGCGCCCCGACGGCACCCGCGCCATGCTCCCCTTCCGGCGGGGCGTCGCCGAGCTGGAGGAGGAAGTGATCGTGGCCGATCCGGCGTTTCTCGCCTGAATTCGGAAAGGGGATTTGCGCGCAGGCGCGGAGGCGCGGAGATAAATTGGATTGCATGCGCTGCAGGCGCTTACGACCTACTCATCGCCTTGCCACCCCCTCTCGACTGAAGGATTGCGCCTGCGCCGCTTGCGCGATCCCTCCTCGCCTCCGCGCCTCCGCGTGAATCCTCCGGCGTGAATCCTTCCTATCGCACCAGCGGCCGCTCCTCGGCGAGGTCGTTGCGGATCGTCGTCGCCGCCACCCCGGCCGCGCCCATCGCATGGCTGATCTGGTCGAGCCCGATAACCACGTCGCCAGCGGCGTAGAGATGGCGCACGCTGGTGCGCTGATGTTCGTCGACGGCGATGCAGCCGTCCTCGTTGACGTGCGCGCCCACCATCTTCGCCAGATCGGAATGGATGTCCGATCCCAGCGCCGGATAGACGCTGTCGAACGCCAGCCGGCCGCTTCGCGTCGGCACGACGATATGCTCGCCCTCGATCTCCAGATTCTCGCAGGGCCCGTCCACCGTCTCGATGCCGAGCTCGCGCGCCGCTCTGCGCTCCTCCTCGGCGAGCTGGTGCGGACCGTGGGGGCTGACCAGCGTCAGGTCGTCCGTATAGCCGCGCAGGAACATCGCTTCCCTGAACCCGTGCGTGTCGGTGCCGATCACCCCGACCTTCCTGTCCGTCACCTCATAGCCGTCGCACACCGGGCAGTAGCGGATCAGGCCCTTCGACAGCGCCTCGTCATGCGCCTGCTCGTCCATCGGCGGGCGGCGGTTGGCGACGCCGGTGGCGAGCAGCACCGCGCGCGCGGTGACGCTTCCTTCGCCCCATTCGGCCTCGAACCCGTCCTCGACGCGCTCGAGCCGGGTGACGTGCCCGCTCTCGATCCTCGCGCCGTAGCGCCGCGCCTGCTCGCGCATCCGCTCGATCAGCTCCTCGCCCGAGATTCCGTCGGGAAAGCCCGCATGATTGTGCGTGCAGGGGATCATCGAGGCGCGGCTGCGGCCGGCATCGACCAGCACCAGCGACAGATGGAAGCGGGTGAGATAGATCGCCGCCGTCAGCCCCGCCGGCCCGCCGCCGACGATCAGGCAATCATGGCGCTTGATGCTCATGGACAGCCAGCGTCGCGGCGCACGCAAGGTTCCGGCGCCTCTTGCGCGAAGGGCGGCCGGCCCCGAAGTGGCTGCGATGACCTGGTCCGCCACGATCCTTACCCTCTATCCCGAGATGTTTCCCGGCCCGCTCGGCCACAGCCTCGCCGGGCGCGCGCTCGATGGGGGGGTCTGGTCGCTGGAGGCCTTGCAGATCCGCGATTTCGCCTCCGACAGACATCGCAGCGTCGACGACACGCCCGCGGGCGGCGGCGCGGGGATGGTGATGCGCGCCGACGTGCTTGCCCGCGCGGTCGATCATGTGCTGGAGCGCCGCCCGCATGCGCCGCTCCTCGCGATGACGCCGCGCGGGCGGCCGCTTACCCAGGCAATGGTGCGCGAGCTGGCGGACGGCCCCGGCCTCTCGATCCTGTGCGGCCGCTTCGAGGGCATCGACGAGCGGCTGTTCGAGGCGCGGCCGATCATTCCCGTCTCGATCGGCGACTATGTCCTTTCGGGCGGCGAGATCGCGGCGATGGCGCTGCTCGACGCTTGCATAAGACTGCTCCCCAGGGTAATGGGCGCGGCTTCGAGCGGCGACGAGGAAAGCTTCGAAAAGGGGCTTCTCGAATATCCGCACTATACCCGGCCTGTTGAATGGGAAGGGCGCACGATCCCTGAAGTGCTGCGATCGGGGGATCATGCGGAAATCGCCGCCTGGCGCGCGCGCCGGGCGGAAGAGGATACACGGTCATGGCGGCCGGACCTGATCGAGCGCCGCGGGGGCGCTTCGCGGGCACCGCCCTCTGGCGCGCGGCGAGAAGAAGAAGGCAGTAAGTCATGAACGTCATCGAAGAGCTCGAGGCCGAGGCCATCGAGCAGCTCAGATCGGACAAGGACCTCCCCGATTTCCGCCCCGGCGACACGGTCCGCGTCGGCGTGCGCGTGGTCGAGGGCGAGCGCACCCGCGTCCAGAATTTCGAGGGCGTGTGCATCGCGCGCGCCAACAAAGGGATCGGCTCCTCCTTCACCGTGCGCAAGATCAGTTTCGGCGAGGGCGTCGAGCGCGTATTTCCGCTCTATTCGCCCAATGTCGCCTCGATCGAGGTGGTCCGCCGGGGCGACGTCCGCCGCGCCAAGCTCTATTATCTGCGCGGCCGCACCGGCAAGTCGGCGCGCATCGCCGAGCGCCGCGACCTGCGCGGCGAGGCCGAGCGCGCCGCTGCCAGGGCCGGGGCGAAGGCGGCCGCCGCCGAGGACAAGCGCGAAGCTCCGAAGGAAAAGGACGCGGCCGAAGGCGAGGCCGGCAAGAGCGGGGCCGAGAGCTAGAAGCGCAGGCGCCTCAGCGCCACGCTCGCATCGGGGCTGTATTGCGGCGTCGCGCGGCGCGGCCGGCGCTCGACCAGCGGATCGGCCTCGGCCGGCAGGCGATGCGCGATGCCGACGATCTCGGCTTCGAGCGGCGTTCGCGTCTCGGCGAGCACTGCAAGCTCGAGGCCGTCGCAGGCGCGGCCGTGACAGCGGAACAGATAATCCTCGTCCGCGCCGTCCCCGAAGGCCTGGAGATAGGATTCGACCCGCATCGCTCCGATCTTCGCGTCCGGGGGCAGGCGCACGAGCACGGTGTCGGCCCGGGGTGCCTCGATCCTGAACTCGAGCCAGCGCGCCGCCCCTTGCGCCCGCTCCGAGATGAGCTTCAGGCGCGGCGCTTCGGCGAGGCCGGGCGGCGCCGGCGCGGCCCAGCGCGGACGCGAGGAATGGGGCACCTCGACCCCGGCCCTGAACGGGCCGATCCCGGCATAGCCCGATGGCAGCGGCGCGCCGTCGTTGAGCACCAGCCAGCGGCCCTCCTCCTTTTCCTCCTCCGCGAAATATTCGATTCCGAAGGCCTGTTTGCGGTCCTGCGAATAGGCCGGGACCAGCGCCACCGCGATCCAGCCGCCGATCGTCAGCGCCGCCGCCGGGCCGAGCGAAACCGCGGGCGGCGCTCGTTCGACGAGGGGTTTGAGCTCGATCAGCGCGGGGAGCAGGACGATCGCCGCGAGCGGAGCGAAGATCCAGCCATGGTCGAAGCTCAAAAGCTCCTCGAGCATGAACAGGAGCGGCGCCCAGAGCAGATAGAGAAGGGCCGCCGCAGCGAGCGCCCCCGCCGTCTCCAGCCATTTGGCCGCCGGGCTTGTCAGCAGTCCCGCGAGATAGGGGGCCGGCGGCAGCAGGAAGAGTATCGCCGCGCCGGGCGCCGCCGCCGTCGCCGCCGCGCCCAGGAGCAGGAAGACGATCCAGAAGGCGGGGCGCAGCCCGCCCGGCGAAGCGCCGCGCCAGGCGAGCGCCGCCACCGCCGCCGCGAAGGAGGAGAAGAGGATCGCGAGCGAGACGATCTCGGGGTGGCCGCGCCAATATTCGCCGGCGCGCAGGCTGCCGACGATCGTCTGGCCGCAAAGGACGATGAGCGCCGCCCCCGTCAGCGCGATGAGCACCGCGGCCATCGCCTTCGGCATTTCCCCGCGCCGGCGCCAGGCGGCATAGGCGAGCGCCGCGAGACCGAGCGCGATCGCGGGCGGCCCGGTCCATGCCGGCAGGGCGATGAAGGCGCGGCTCGCGACATCGGTGAAGATCATCTCGCCTTCCGTCGGCGGCGGCGGCGCGGCGGCGAAATCGCGCACCAGCGCGAGCGCCTGGTCGCCCATATGCCGCACGCTTGCCGGGTCGAGCGCGGCGAGATCGTCGCCCGCCGTATGATAGCGTGTCTCGTTGCCGATGATCGCGAAGTTGAGGATCGTCCAGTCGCGCTCCTCGAAGATCGCGACGTCGGTCGAATTGGGCAGCATCCTGTAGAAATCGGTGGCGAGCGAATTGGCGACCGGACGTTCGGCCGCGCGGGCGAAGCGGGCGATCGCCGGGCCGTTGGGCCTGCTCGTCTCGAACATCGTCGCCGGCCCCTCGACGCCGCGCGCCTCGAGATTGACGAGCGCGGCGACCTCGGCGGCGATCGGGTTGCGGTCGAGGAAAGCGCGCGCGCCGAGCAGCCCGACCTCCTCGCCGTCGTTGAACAGCAGCGTCACCGGCCTTTCGAGCGGCGCATCCTTCAAGAGCTCGGCGATTTCGAGCATCGCCGCGATGCCGATGCCGTCGTCCGCCCCGCCCGGGCCGGCGGGCGAGGAATCATAATGGGCGTTGACAAGCACATGGTCGCCCGCCTCGGGGCCGATGGTTGCGAAGACGTTGCGCACATAGGCGCACGCCATCTTCCGCTCCTCGGCCGAGCCCTCGCAGGCGATGCCGCCCGACACGCGGGGCTTGAGGCCGATCGCGACGAGCTCGGCGACGAGCCGCTCGCGCACCGCGTCATTGGCTTGGCTGTCGACCGGATGCGGGCGCTCGTCGCCCAATATGCGCGCGAGCCGGGCGAGCGCGCGGCCGGTGTCGAATTCGCCCGCCGCCGGCGCATGCCGCGCGTCGGGAAGCGCGAGCAGTTCGCCCTTCAGCGCCAGCGCGCCGAGCAGCGCCGCGAACGCCAGCAGGAGGGCGAGGCTGCGCCGGATCATCGGGCGGCCGGACGGGCTTTCATGCGCCGCCTGATGGGGCAAGCGCGCCTCGGCCTCAAGCCCGGTGCTTGGCACGCGGGGGCCGATGCTCTAGCGCTGGCGCCCGTCTTCGCAAGGGAAACACAAGGATGGGCTATCGGATCGCGGTCGTCGGCGCGACCGGCACGGTCGGGCGCGAAATGCTCAACATCCTCGCCGAGCGGCAATTCCCCGCCGACGAGATCGCCGCGCTCGCCTCCTCGCGCTCGACCGGGGAGGAGATCGAGTTCGGCGAGACCGGGCGGCGTCTCAAGGTCCGCAATCTCGAGCATTTCGATTTTTCGGGCTGGGACATGGCGCTGTTCGCCGCCGGCTCGGAGGCGGCGAAGAAATATGCGCCGCTCGCCGTCGCCGCCGGCTGCACGGTGATCGACAATTCCTCCCATTTCCGCATGGACCCCGATGTCCCGCTCATCGTTCCGGAGGTCAATCCGCAGGCGATCGGCGGCTATCGGGCGCGCAACATCCTCGCAAATCCCAATTGCTCGACCGCGCAGCTCGTGGTCGTGCTGAAGCCGCTGCATGACGCGGCGCGGATCAGGCGCGTCGTCGTCGCCACCTACCAGTCGGTCTCGGGCGCGGGGCGCGAGGGCATGGACGAATTGTTCGAGCAGGCGCGCAACATCTTCGTCGGCGATCCCAACGAGCCGAGATTCTTCACCAAGCAGATCGCCTTCAATCTCATCCCCCATATCGACTCCTTTTTGGAGGACGGCTCGACGCGCGAGGAATGGAAGATGGTCGCCGAGACCAAGAAGATCCTCGATCCGAAGATCAGGCTCAGCGCGACCTGCGTGCGGGTGCCGGTGTTCGTCGGCCATAGCGAGGCGGTGAACATCGAGCTCGAAGGCGAGCTTTCGGCCGAGCAGGCGCGGGACATATTGCGCCAAGCGCCCGGCGTGATGCTCGTCGACAGGCATGAGGACGGCGGCTATGTCACGCCGGTCGAATGCGTCGGCGAATATGCCACCTATGTCAGCCGCGTGCGCGACGACCCGACGGTCGACAGCGGCCTTTCGCTTTGGTGCGTGTCGGACAATCTGAGGAAAGGCGCGGCCTTGAACGCGGTGCAGATCGCCGAGCTGCTTGGCCGCAAGCACCTGAGGAAGGCGGCTTGATACGCTGCTATCGAAATGATATCAGCGGCGCATGGGGCAGGTGCTGATCCGCAATATCGAGGACGAGATACTCGCCGCCTATCGCGAGGAGGCGAAGCGCAATGATCGCTCGCTCGAGGCCGAGTTGCGGGAGATGCTGCGGCTGATGCGGCCGATGCGGAAGAAAAGGCGCGAGGAGCTGCTGGAGGAGATGGCGCGGATCAGGGCGATGACTCCGGAGGTGCCGCAAACGCCCTCGGAGCAGCTCGTAAGAGAAGATCGCGACGGCTTGCGCGACGCGTGAGACGCGTTGTCGATACCAGCGTCGCTTTGAAATGGGTCGTTCCCGAAAGGGGGACGCAGGCGGCGCTGGCCTGGGTGGGCGAGATGCTGGTCGCTCCCGATCTCATCCGCGCCGAGCTAGCCAATGCATTGTGGAAGAAGGTGCGCCGCGGGGAAATGTCGGCGGAGCAGGCGCTGCCGGCGTTGGAAAAGGCTTCGGCGCCATTGGCCTTGTTGCCCGACGGCGCCTTTGCCGAGGATGCGCTCGCCATTGCCCTGGAGCTTTCGCATCCGGTTTACGATTGCTTCTTTCTCGCGCTTGCCTCGCGCTTGAATCTTCCGCTGCTGACGGCCGACAAGAGATTGATCGGGGCTTGCTCCGGCAGCGCCTATGCGGGTCTGCTGGAGGAGGTGGACTCAAAGCGCTGAGGATCGCGCTCGCCGTCCGGTCGAAGCCCAGACGCTTGGCGCCAAGCTTGCCGGCAATCAACCGGCGCTGGAAGCCGGCGGACATGGAAGGTCTGAGGGTGGTTTTCGGCGAGCCCTTTTTCGGCCAGGGTCGAACTGGCATTGGGGCGATGGGCAAAAGTGGCAGGAGCGGAGATGACGACCATGACCGGCGGGTGCGCCTGCGGGCGCGTGCGCTATACGGCGCAGGTCGAAGACGGTGACGCCTATCTCTGCCATTGCCGCAGGTGCCGGCGGGCGACGGGCAGCGTCTCGATCGCCTATAAGCATCTTCCGCTCGCCGCGGTGCGCTGGGAATCCCCGCCCGACTGGTATCGGTCCTCGCCGATCGCGCGGCGACCCTATTGCGCCGCCTGCGGCACCTCCCTGGGCTTCGTCTTCGACGAGGGCGAGGATATGGATTTGACCGTCGGCTCGTTCGACGATCCGTCGTGTTTTCGGCCGCGCTGGCATTTCGGCGCCGTATCGCTGCACGAGGCGTGGGGCGACACCGGCGGGCTGCCGCGACGCCGGACGACCGACTACGAGCCGCTCGTCGAGCACTGGATGAAGACGCTGGGCAAGCTTCCCGAATGAGCGGGCAGGTGCGATCGCGCAGCTTCGCTTCCTTCGACGGCGCCGAGCTCGTCTGGCACGAAATGGGCGAGGGCAGACCGGCGGTGCTTCTCCACGGCCTGTTCTCCAGCGCCGACATGAACTGGATCAGGTTCGGCCATGCCGGGACGATCGCGGGGGCCGGCTTCCGTGTGATCATGCCCGATCTGCGCGCCCATGGGAAAAGCGCCGCCCCGCACGATCCTGTCGCCTATCCGCCCGACGTGCTCGCCCGCGACGGGCTCGCGCTCATCGCCCGGCTCGGCCTCGAAGATTATGACCTGGGCGGCTATTCGCTCGGCGGCAGGACGGCGGTGCGGATGGTCGTCGAAGGCGCCCGCCCGCGCCGCCTCGTCGTCGCCGGCATGGGGCTCGAGGGGCTGCTCGACACCGGCGCGCGGGGGCGCTTCTTCCGCCGCGTCCTCGCGGGGGTCGGCAGCCATGCGCGGGGCTCGGAGGAATGGCGCGCCGAGGCGTTCCTGAAGACCACCGGCGGCGATCCCGAGGCGCTGCTGCCCCTGCTCGATTCCTTCGTCGACACGACGCGCGCCGAGCTGGAGGCGATCGCCGTGCCGACGCTCGTCCTGGCGGGCGAGGAGGACGAGGAGAACGGCTCGCAGCGCGCGCTTGCCGAAGCGCTTCCCGATGCCCGCTTCGTCGCTATCCCCGGCACCCATATGAGCGCCGTGACTAGGCCCGCGCTGGGCGAGGCGATCGCACGCTTTCTCGCCGCTTGACGGCATCGCCGTGCGCGGTCCAGATTGCCGGCCAAAATGTCAGCAGAGGATGCGTACCCCATGAAAAGCAGGATTTCCCTCGTCGCGCTCGCCGCCTGCCTCGCCGCCGGCTGCTCCACCGCTTATGCCGTCGAGAGCGGCGAGGTCGAGGCGATTCCCGCCGCCGCCGCCGCGACCGAAGAGACCCCGCTCACCGCCGCCGATGCCGCCGCCTTCGTCGAGCGCGCCGAGAAGGAGCTTGCCGAGCTCGCCCTCTATGCCGCCAAGGCGGCCTGGGTGAACGCCACCTACATCAATGTCGACAGCGACTATCTCGCCGCCCGCGCCGGCGCCGAATATACCGAGAAGCAGGTCCAGCTCGCCAGCGAGGCGGCCCGGTATGTCGATATCGACGGGCTCGACTACGACACCCGCCGCAAGCTCAACATCCTGCGCCAGTCGCTCACCGCCCCGGCCCCCAACGTGCCCGGCGCCGCCGACGAGCTGTCGACGCTGCTGACCGGCCTCCAGTCGCAATATGGCAAGGGCAAGGGCACCTATCAGGGCAAGCCAACGCCGGGCAGCGAGCTCGAAGTGCTGATGGGCACGGTGCGCGATCCCGAGCTCCTCGAGGAAATGTGGACGAGCTGGCACCGCGTCGGCGTGCCGATGCGCCAAGATTATGCGCGGTTCATAGAGATCGCCAACGAAGGCGCGCGCGAGCTCGGCTATGCCGATGCCGGCGCGATGTGGCGCTCGGGCTACGACATGGACCCCGACGAGTTCGCCGCCCTCACCGACCGGATGTGGAGCGAGGTGAAGCCGCTCTACGACGAGCTCCACTGCTATGTCCGGGCCGAGCTGAACGAGGAATATGGCGACGCCATCCAGCCCGAGACCGGCCCCATCCGCGCCGATCTGCTCGGCAATATGTGGGGCCAGGAATGGGGCAATATCTACGACATCGTCGCTCCCGAGGGCGCCGGCGACATCGGCTACAGCCTCACCGACCTTCTGGTCGAGAAGAACTATACGCCGGTGAAGATCGTCGAGACCGGCGAGAATTTCTTCTCCTCACTGGGCTTCGCGCCGCTTCCCGAGAGCTTCTGGGAGCGCTCGATGATCACCCGCCCGCGCGACCGCGAGGTCGTCTGCCACGCCAGCGCCTGGAACGTTGACAACGAGGACGATCTGCGCATCAAGATGTGCACCAAGGTCAATGCCGACGATTTCGTCACCGTCCATCACGAGCTCGGCCACAATTATTATCAGCGCGCCTACAACCATCAGCCCTATCTCTATCTCGGCAGCGCCAATGACGGCTTCCACGAGGCGGTCGGCGATTTCGTCGCGCTGTCGGTGACGCCGAATTATCTCGTCGACATCGGCCTGCTCGACGCCGCGCGCATGCCCGATGCCTCCAAGGACATCGGCCTCCTGCTGCGCGAGGCGATGGACAAGGTCGCCTTCCTTCCCTTCGGCCTGCTCGTCGACCGCTGGCGCTGGGGGGTCTTCTCGGGCGAGATCGCGCCCGAGGACTATACCGAGGCCTGGACCGAGCTCAGGCGCCGCTATCAGGGCATCGAGCCGCCGGTGGCGCGCCCCGCCGACGCCTTCGATCCCGGGGCCAAATATCATATCCCCGGCAACACGCCCTATACGCGCTATTTCCTCGCCCGGCTGCTCCAGTTCCAGTTCCACGAGGCGGCCTGCGAGATGGCCGGCTGGCAAGGTCCGCTCCACCGCTGCTCGATCTACAACGACAAGCAGGTCGGCCGGCGTCTGAACGACATGCTGGCGATGGGCATGTCGCGGCCCTGGCCCGACGCGCTCGAGGCCTTCACCGGCAGCCGCGAGATGAACGGCAAGGCGATGGTCGCCTATTTCGCCCCGCTGATGGACTGGCTGAAGGAGCGCAACCAGGGCCGTCGGTGCGGCTGGTAGCGCCTTCGCCTTGATGCCCGGCAGGGCGGCCATACATTCTGGCGACAGGCGGACATGCTATGCTTTCTCGCATTCCGCCTTTCGTTGGAGAAGGACATGCAGGCGATAGTGAAATCGCTTTTGGCGCTCATCCTGCTCGTCGCCGCGCCAGCCCTCCCGGCCGCCGCCGCGGCGCAGGGCATCGCGCCCCAGAAATGGAATCCCAAGGCGCCCGAGAACCGCAAGCTCATCAGGACCTTCAGCTATGCGACGGTCGAGCCGGTGCTGAAGGACATCGGCGCGCGCTATCAGCGCCGCAAGGGGCCCGAGGGGGCGCCCGCGCTGATGGTCGAGTTTCCCAACAAGCGCCGCGCGGTGCTGCTCTTCCACGCCTGCCAGGGCAGGAACGGCTGCAACGCGCTCAGCATGCAGAGCTTCTGGACGAGGATCGCCAATTCGCCGCCGGACGAGGTCGACGCGGCGATCGAGGCCTTCAACCGCCGCTATTCCTATTCGAAGGCCTATATTTCTAAGGACGGCCGCCCGGCGATGCAGCGCTATCTGGTCGCCGACTACGGCATCGTCCGCGGCAGCCTCGCGGTCGATCTGCTGGTCTTCGCCAACCAGGCCGATCTCTTCGCGCGCACGGTGCTCAAGCCACTCGAATCGCCGGGCGGCTGACGCGAAGCGAGCGCGGCTCGCGCTTGGCGATCGGCATTATCCCCTCGCGCATCGATGCGGGCCCTTCCTCTTGAAGAGAGGAGGGCTTTTCCTCTTCCATGTCCGAAAGATCGTAGCTCCCGCCGCCTTCGCCCGGCGCGGGACTGTCAGCGGCGCTTGCCCTCGGCCTTGCCGATCTCGATCTCCTCGATCTCGTCGGCGCGCGGGCCGGACATCTCGCTCGCGGTCAGCGCCTGCTGCATTACCGGGTTGACCGGCCCCTTGGGCTTCTTGCGCTTGACCACCCGGGGCGCGAACATCGCCGCCGCCAGCGCCGCCGCCGCGACTCCGCCGATCACCGCCGCCGTCTTCACCGGGCGCTTCTTCTTCTCCTGCTGGTCGGATTTGGACGTCATCTTGCCTCGCTTCGCTCCGCGGGATCAATGCACCAGGCGGGAAAGCGTTGCCTTTGGCGCTCGGCCCGGGGTGGCGCCGTCCGGGCGCCGCGCCTAAATCCGTGGCGTGACCGAAACCCCCGCCGACCGCTTTTCCGAGCAGCGCGCGACCTACACGGTGCGCGGCGCCGGCAAGCCCGATCTCGAGGCCGGCATCGCCGCGATCCGCGAGGCCGCACGCGCCCTGCCCGCGCGTCCCGGCGTCTACCGCATGGTCGATGCGCGCGGCGACATACTCTATGTCGGCAAGGCGCGGACGCTCAAAAGCCGCGTCACGAGCTATGCCCGGGTCTCGCGGCTCACCCGGCGGCTCCAGCGCATGGTCGCGCAGACCCGTTCGCTGCAGATCGTCACCACCGGCAGCGAGGCCGAGGCGCTGCTTCTCGAATCGCAGCTCATCAAGCGCTATCGCCCGCCCTACAACGTCCTCCTGCGCGACGACAAAAGCTTCCCCTTCATCCTGCTGCGCGAGGACCATGATTTCCCCCGCATCCAGAAGCATCGCGGCGCGCGCCGCCACAAGGGGCGCTATTACGGCCCGTTCGCCAGCGCCGGATCGGTGACGCGCACGCTTAACGCGCTGCAGAAGCTCTTTCTCCTGAGGAGCTGCTCGGACAGCTTTTTCGCCAACCGCTCGCGGCCTTGCCTGCTCTACCAGATCCGCCGCTGCAGCGCGCCCTGCGTCGGCCGCATCGACAAGTCGGGCTATGCCGAGCTGGTCGCCGACGCGCGCGCCTTCCTCGCCGGCAAGTCGACCGAGGTCCAGGCCAAGCTCGGCCGGCTCATGGAGCGGGCGTCCGACGACATGGATTATGAGCTCGCCGCCGTCTATCGCGACCGGCTGCGGGCGCTCACCTTCATCCAGGGCAGCCAGGCGATCCATTCCGAAGGCGTCGGCGATGCCGATGTCCTCGCCCTCGCCTCGAAGGGCGGCGCGGTCTGCGTCCAGGCCTTCTTCGTGCGCGGCGGCAATGTCTGGGGGCACCGCAGCTTCTTTCCGGTCCACACCGCCGAGATCGACGACGAGGCGGTGCTCGCGAGCCTCCTCATGCAGTTCTACGAGGAGGTGCCGCCGCCCAAGGCCGTTCTCCTCGACCGCGAGGTTCCCGAATGCGATCTTCTCGCCGAGGCGCTGTCGGCGCGCGCCGGGCGCAAGGTCGCGATCTCGGTGCCGCGGCGGGGGGCGCGGGCGCGGATGATCGCGCAGGCGCGGCGCAATGCCGAAGAAGCGCTCGAGCGCCGCCTCGCCGAGACGTCGAGCCAGGCGAAGCTGATGCGCCGCCTCGCCGACTTCTTCGATCTCGCCGAGCCGCCCGGCCGCATCGAGGTCTATGACAACAGCCATGTCTCCGGCAGCAACGCGGTCGGCGCGATGATCGTCGCCGGGCCCGAGGGTTTCGCCAAGAGCGCCTATCGCAAGTTCAACATCAAGCGTTCCGGGACCGCGCCGGGCGACGATTATGCGATGCTGCGCGAGGTGATCGGCCGGCGCTTCGCCCGCCTCGCGCGCGAGGATCCGGACCGCGGCGGTTCCGGCAAATGGGGCGACTGGCCCGATCTCGTGCTAATCGACGGCGGCAAGGGGCAATTGTCGGCGGTGGTCGAGACGCTCGAGGATGCCGGCGTCCATGACGTGCCCGTCGCGGCGGTATCGAAAGGCCCGGACCGCAATGCCGGGCGCGAGATCATTCACTTCCCCGACGGGCGCGAGGTGGCGCTGCCGCTCAACGATCCGCTCCTTTTCCACATCCAGCGGCTGCGCGACGAGGCGCACCGCTTCGCGATCGGCGCGCACCGCAAGCGCCGCTCGGGCGATATCAGGAAGAGCCCGCTCGACGAGGTGCCCGGCGTCGGCCCGAGCCGCAAGCGCGCGCTGCTCATGCATTTCGGCACCGCGCGGGCGGTCAAGAACGCCGCGCTCGAGGATCTGGAAAAGGTCCCCGGCATCTCCGCTGCGACCGCCCGCGGCATCTACGATTATTTTCACCCGCGGGGGTGAGGGTCCCGCCGCGCCCCGCGTCGGTTGGAGCGCGTCGCGTCAAGACAGCATCGTCACCCCGGCCTCGAGCCGGGGTCCACCCTTCCTTGGGCGCCTCGAGGGAAGACGGATGCCATTCGCAGGTGCAAACGTCCCCCGGACGTTTGCAGCCATGTCTGGGGGACATGGCGACCTGCTCAATCATCCCGGGCCTGATCCGGGACCGGCATCACGAGATGGGTCGGGTTGCACGCTGAAAGCTCTAAGCAAAATCTTCGCCGAGGCGGTCGATCCGGTGCATGCGCTCGTGCAGCACGGTGACGATGCCGACGCTGCCGTCGTGCAACAGCCGCCAGTAGATCAGATGCCTTTCATATCGGCAGACGAAGCCGTCGACCTCGAATTCCGCCGGGATCATTCGCCAGGGAATCTCGCGCGCGGCGATCGCCTCGAACCGCTCGAAAAGGCCCTGGATGTAGCGGTCGGCTTGCGCCTCGCCCCAGAGCCGGGCGCTGTAGAGGTAGATTTCGTCGAGCCGGTCGGACGCCTTGCGCTGGACTCGATAGAAGCTCACCCGGCCCCACGGTCTTTGTTGCGGCGGATGACCGTCTCGGCATCGAGCGCGATGAAGCTTTCGTCGGGTTCGGCGAAGGCCTTCTCGAGCTCGGCCTTCAATCGCACGAAAGCCTCGGCTTCGGCCCTTTCCTTGTCGCGCCGGATGAGGTCGCGGACATATTCGCTGACATTCTCATAGGCCCCGTCATCGCCGACATTCGCGGCGACGAAATCACCGAGCGCACCGCTCACCCGCACGTTCAAGGTCATGGTCTTGGACATCGCGTCCCCAAGATATGCAATATTGTGGACAGATCAATATCAATCGCGCGCTTTTCGCTTTCCTACAGCCTCCCGCTTCAGGCAGGCTCCAGCCATGACCCGCAGGCCCATGCTCCGCGCCGCTCCGTCCGCGACGGCCGGAGCCGGAGCCGCGAGAGGTGACAGAAGTGACGCGATAACCGCCGCGAACGCACCAAGATCGTCAACTTTGCGCGCCCGCCGCGCGCTCACCCGATCTTTACCACGTGCGGGCTATCCTTCGCGCCATGGCGACGCGCGTCCTCCTCACCGTCGACACCGAGTTCGCCCGGCGTCACGCCGCCGGCGGCAGCGCGCCCTGGCGCGAGGTCTTCGCGCGCTCCTGCGAGGCGGCGGGCGTCGGCATCCCCTTCCAGCTCGAGCTGCTCCGCCGTCATCGCCTCAAGGCCACTTTCTTCGTCGATCCGCTGCCGGCGCTGGTCTACGGGCTCGCGCCGGTGCGGGCGATGGTGGAGCCGATCCTCGAGGCGGGGCAGGAGATCGGGCTCCATCTCCATCCCTTCTGGAAAGGCCTGGCCCGGGGACGCGAAGACCGCCGCGAGCTCGCCGATTTTCCCCCCGCCGCGCAGCGCGAAATGCTCGCCACCGCCCGCGACCTGCTGATCGAGGCCGGCGCGCCCGCGCCCATCGCCTTCCGCGCCGGCAGCTATGCCGCCAGCCGCGCCACGCTCGAGCTGCTCCCCGCGTTCGGCATCCGCTACGACAGCAGCCACAATGGCTGCTATCATCCCCGTCCCTGCGCCGTGCCGCTCGATCCCGCCTGCATCGCCCCGCGCCGCCTCGCCGGGATCGTCGAGGTGCCGGTCACCCAGATCGAGGCGCCGGGCGGAGCCTTGCGCCACCTCCAGTTCTGCGCCGTCTCGGCGCGCGAGATGCGCGCCGCGCTCGCTCATGCCGCGGCCGGGGATCATCCGGTCGCGGTCCTCGTCGGCCATGGTTTCGAGCTCGCGCGCCGCGACGGCCTGGCCGAAAAGCCGCCGATCCGGCGCCGCTTCGAGCGTCTTTGCGCCTGGCTCGAGGAGCGGTCCGACGAGCTTCCCACCGCCCGTTTCGCCGAGCTAGGCGATCTGCCGCTCGACGCCGACGCCGTCCCCTATGCCGCCGGGCCGGCGATGGTCGCGCGCCGCATGGCCGCGCAGCTGGTCGCGGACGCGGTCTACGAGCGCCGGGCATGACGAGGCACGTCTCCCTCTCCCCGCGTGACGCGGTCCCGCTGGCCGCGCCGGTGCCGCTGCCCTTGCGCGTCGGCCCGCGCACGCTGCTGACGCTGAAGCGCCGCCTCCATCGCCGCGCGCTGACGGTAAACGAGGCGCGCGCCAACCTCGTCCCCGAGCTGCCGGCGCTCGGCCGCGGCGATCACGGCTACTGGCTGAACGGGCTCGCCGTCCCCGCGCTCGCTTCCCTTGCCGCCCGCCATCCGCCGCTGCGGCCCTTCGTCCGCCAGCGCTATCGGCGGCATTTCACCGATCTCGGCCGCTCGTTCGAGGCGCTGCTCGCCTCGATGTCGGGCAAGTCGCGGTCCACCTTGCGGCGCAAGCTGCGCAGGTTCGCCAAGGCCTCGGGCGGCACGATCGACTGGCGCGCCTATCGTGGCCTGTCAGGATTCGCCGAATTCCATCGCCTCGCCCGGCCGGTCTCGGCGGCGAGCTACCAGGAGCGGCTGTTCGATGCGGGGCTTCCCGGCGAGGGGGAGGATCTCGAAGAGCTGCGCGCGCTGGCCCGGGCTGATCTCCTGCGCGCCTATCTCCTCTTCCTGCAAGGAAAGCCCGTCTCCTATCTCTGCCTGCCGGCCGAGGGGACGACGCTGTTCTATGCCTGGCTCGGCTACGACCCCGAACATGCATCGCTGTCGCCGGGCACCGTGCTGCTCGCCGAGGCGCTGCGCGATCTCATGGAGGAGGGCCGCTTCGAGCTGGTCGACTATACCGAGGGGGAGGGGCGCAACAAGCGGCTGTTCGCCACCGGATCGGTCACCTGCGTCGATGCGCTGCTGCTGCGCCCGAGCCTTGCCAATCTCGTTGTCGGCCATCTGCTCGGCCTGTTCGACGGCGGCATCGGGCGGGCGAAATCGGCGATCGCGCGGCTCGGCCTCGAAAAGCCCGTTCGCGCGCTGCTCCGCCTCGGCTAGACTGCCGCGCATGCGGCTTGTCACGCCTGCCATCGTCTGCGCCGTGCGCCCGCACGGGGAGCATGGCGCGATCGTCCGCTCGCTGACGCCGGAGGCCGGGCTGATGGCCGGCTATGTGCGCGGCGGGCGCTCGCGGCGCTTGCGGCCGGTGCTTTCGCCCGGCAACCTCGTCGCGGCCGAATATCGCGCCCGCAGCGAAGAGCAGCTCGCCGGGCTCACGGTCGAGCTGGCGCGGAGCCGCGCGCCGCTCCACCAGGAACCGCTCGCCGCCGCGGCGGTCGACTGGGCGGCCGCGCTCACCGCGACGGCGCTGCCCGAAGGCCAGCCGCATCCCGAGCTTTACGAGGCGCTCGACGGGCTGCTGGCGGCGGTCGAGGCGGCGCCGGCGGCGCGCGGATGGAGCGCCGCGCTGGTGCGCTACGAGGCGCTGCTCCTCGCCCGGCTCGGCTACGGCCTCGATCTCGCCCGCTGCGCCGCGACCGGCGAGACCGCCGATCTCGCCTTCGTCAGCCCCGAAAGCGGCCGCGCGGTGAGCAGGCGCGGGGCGGCGGGCCATGCCGATCGCCTGCTGCGGCTGCCGCCCTTTTTGGCCGGCGGCGCTTCGCCGGCGAGCTGGGAGGATATATTGGCCGGGCTGCGGCTCACCGGCCATTTCCTCGCCCGCGATCTCCTGATCGACCGCCAGGCCGGCATCCTGGTCGCGCGCGAGCGGCTGGTAGACCGATTGCGGCGTATCTGCCGTTGACGCGGGGCGCCGGCTCGAAGAGACTGACCGAACTTATGGATTCGCTTTTTTCGCATTCCGCCACCACCGCCGGCATCACCGTCCGGGTTTCGGTAAGCTATCTGCCCGAACAGTCCGAGCCGTCGCGCGGGCGCTGGTTTTGGGCCTATCACATCCGCATCGAAAATCGGGGTGGCAGCCCGGTGCAGCTCGTCAGCCGCGAATGGACGATCAGCGATGCCGAAGGCGTCACCCACATGGTCCAGGGCGAAGGCGTGGTCGGCGAGCAGCCGGTGATCGCTCCCGGCGGCGCCTTCGACTACGTGTCGGGCTGCCCGCTCGAGACGCCGAGCGGGGCGATGGAGGGTCGCTACCATCTCCTCGCCGAGAACGGCTCGACCTTCGCCGCGGCGATCCCCCGCTTTCCGCTCATTGCTCCGGCCGTCGCCCGCGAGGACCGCTCCTAGCGCAGCAGCTGCACCGCGCGGCTCATCAGCGTCACGAAGGTCGCATTTTCCACCGCCGCGTCGGGATTGTTCCAGGCGCCCGAGACGGCATACCATTGCCCCGCCTCGTTGCGGAGCAGGAAGCTGAGGTTGATGACCCCCGGCTCCGACCCGCCCTTGAAGCCGAGATAGGCGAGCTCCTCGGCGGTCGTCTCGCCGATGCCGGGGTTGATCGCCATGATCTCGAGCGCCGTCTCGCCGCCGTGCCGGCGCAGCCAGTCCATCGTGCGGACGAAATCCTCGGCCGAGGCGAACCATTCGATGCGGTCGATCCGCTTGGGCTCGCTGGCGAGCGCCAGAAGGTCGATATCCCCGCGCGGGACGGCGTTGATCCTGTCCAGCAAGGCGCGTCTTCCCGCCTCGTCCGCGTCGGCATAGGCTGCGGCGAGGCTGTCGTCCTCGAGCCCCTTGAGGACGAAGAACTCGTAGGTCGAAAGGAAGGGCCGGTTGCGCGCCGGATCGGCGAGGCCGAGCGTCGGCAGCAGCGCCTCGACCTTCTCCCTGCCCAGCGCGTGGAGCAGCATGTCGGTCGCCGTATTGTCGCTGCGCGATATCATCAGCGAAGCGAGCGTGTGCAGCGTCAGCGGCGATCCTTGCGGCCAGTCCTGCAATATCCCCGAGGGCAGCGAGGCGCGATCGAGCGCGACGACGTCGCTCCAGCCGAGCTCCCCCGCCTCGATCTGCCGCGCCAGCTCGGCGAGGATGAAGAGCTTGAACGCCGATCCGCTCGCCAGCGGCTCGCCGGCATTGTGCCGGTGGAGATAGTTGGGTCCGTCGGCGTCGAGACGGGCGATGGCGAACGATGTCGTGCCTGGCAGCCGCCTTAGCTCCTCGAGCAGCGCTTCGGGGCTGTCGTCGATCGTCTCGCTGCCGGTGATGAGCAGCCCGGCGATGAGATGAGGCGGGTCGGGTTGGGTCCGCATCTCCATCTCGACCACCGCCTTTTCGAAACGCACGAAGACCTTGCCCTGATGTGGCCCGGCGGCCTCGATCCGCTCTACCTCGAGGGCTTTGCCGAACTGGCCTTCGATCTGGGCGGCGATCGCGTCGAGCTGCGCCTCGGGCACCTGGGTCAGGAAAGAATCGGTGAACATCTCGGCGGGCTCGGCCTCCTCGGCGAAGAATTCCATCAGCTGCCCGGCGCGCGCGCGGAACGTCTCGGAAGGCTCGGCCGCGATCGCCGGCGCGGTCGGCACCGTCCAGGACAGTGCGAAGACGAGCAGGAAAATAAGGCTTCGGATCGGCAGCATCATTGTTTCTCGGTCCCTTTTTCGGCAGGCGTCTCGATCGTGAGATCGAGATATTCGATACGGGCATTGGGCGAGCGGTCGCGGATGCGGCTGCCCGTCGTTTCGTCCCAAAAGGCGGTATAGCTGTAGCGCTCGAGTCGATAGGTTTCCTCTGCCGGCGGCGAATAAATACGGCCGGCGATGGATTTCAGCAGCGGCTTGCTCCAGTCGATGTCTCCGCTCGATCTCAGTATCTCGAGTTCCTTTACTCTTCCGTCGGTTCCCACCCAGAAGCCGATATCGACCCATTCGTCGTCGAAAGTGTCGGTCGCTATCCGCCGGGTGGTCGATCCGCTGCCGCCGGGATTTTGAACCGCCCAGTCGATCGGGGGAGAATAGAGCAACACCGGCTTTTCGAAACCGGCTCCGGCCACTTCCCGTATCAGGCGCTCGGCGGCTTCTTCCCTTCCCCGATCGCGCTCCAGCTTGGCAAGCAGAACGAGCGCGGTGAGCCGGGCGACCTTCTGGCGTGGGTCCTCAAGGGCGGCGATACGCTCCAGCTCTTTCCTGGTGGCCGGTAACGGATCGGCAAGATATTGAAGCCAGGCGCCACGGACGCGGGCGATGCCGGCAAGATCATATCTGCCGATCTCTTCGGCGTCGTCCTCGACATCTTCATAGACATTTAGCGCGCCGGTCACCTCGCCGAACTGCGCCCGCATATTGGCGATTTCGAGCCTTGCCATGAGGTGGCGGTGATCCTGTTCCTCTATTCCCGCCTTCAGCGCGCGCAATGCTCCATAGGTCGAGCTTCGATAGTCCTCGCCCTCGCCGAGATGCGCGGCGACGCGGGCATTGGCGCTGAACAGATTCGAAACCGGGACCGGGTGATCCTCCGCTTCGCCGCGATTGCGACCGAGCGATTTGAGCAGCGTATGGCGGGCGTCCTTGTATTTGCCGGCTATGAACTGGTTTTCGGCATGGGCAAGCGTGGCGGCGATGTCCTCGTCGGGCGGGCAATTGCGGGCGAGGCATTCCGCCAGCAGGCGTTCCGTATCGGAAAGCCGCTTGCCGGTGACGATGATGGTTCGTTCCTCATCTCCCTGCTGGGCCGCAGCCGGGGGTGGCACGACCGCCGTCATGAGGACGAATAATGTTCCTGCAAGCGCGGTTGACCGATAGGCCATGCATATTCTCCAGCGGAAGAACCGGTTCTTTCTAACCGGATACGGGATCGATGCCGCTTATGTGGCGACGAAGGCTAGACATCAATCGCTTCCTGGTCGAGCCCGGCGGCATGGCGCTGGATGAAGACGAAGCGGTGCTCGGGGTTGCGCCCCATCAGCCGATCGACGAGTTCGCGCGCCGCGCCGCCATCCCGATGTCGGCGGGGCAGGCTTACGCGCAGCAGCGAGCGGGTTTCGGGGTTCATCGTCGTTTCCCGAAGCTGCTTGGGGTTCATTTCGCCGAGCCCCTTGAAACGGCTGATCTCGACCTTCCTGCCAGCGAAAATTTCGGCCGCGAGCTTCTTGCGTTCGTTCTCGTCACGGGCATAGGAGACGGTGCCGCCGGCGGCGAGACGGTAGAGCGGCGGCTGGGCGAGATAGAGATGGCCGCGCCGCACCAGCTCGGGCATTTCCTGGAAGAACAAGGTCATCAAGAGGGTCGCGATATGGGCGCCGTCGACATCGGCGTCGGTCATGATGATGATGCGCTCGTAGCGCAGCGCGCCGAGATCGACGCGGTCGCGCGTGCCGCAGCCCAGCGCCTGGACGAGATCGGAAATCTCCTGGTTGGCGAGGATCTTGGTCTTCGCGGCCGAGGCGACGTTCAATATCTTGCCGCGGATGGGGAGGATCGCCTGCGTCTCGCGGTTGCGCGCGAGCTTGGCCGAGCCGCCCGCCGAATCGCCCTCGACGATGAACAGCTCGGTTCCTTGCGGATCGTCGCGCGCGCAGTCGGTGAGCTTGCCGGGCAGTCTTAGCTTGCGGGCCGAGGTAGCGGTCTTGCGCTTCACTTCGCGCTCGGCCTTGCGTTTGAGCCGCTCGTCCATGCGCTCGAGCACGAAGCCGAGCAGCGCCCTGCCGCGCTCCATGTCGTCGGCGAGATAATGGTCGAAATGGTCGCGCACCGCGGCCTCGACGAGGCGCGCCGCCTCCGCGCTCGCCAGCCGGTCCTTGGTCTGGCTCTGGAACTGCGGCTCGCGCAGGAACAGCGAGAGCATGATCTCGCCGCCGCCGATGATGTCCTCGGCCTGGATGTCCCTCGCCTTTTTCTGGCCGGCGAGTTCGCCGAAGGCGCGGATACCCTTGACGAGCGCGGCGCGAAGGCCCGCCTCGTGGGTGCCGCCGGCGGGCGTCGGGATGGTGTTGCAATAATAGGAGGCCTTGCCCTCGCTCCACAAAGGCCAGGCGATCGCCCATTCGACCCGGCCCTGGCGGTGAGGAAAATCCTGCCTGCCGGCGAAAAATTCCGCCGTGGCGCAGTCGCGCCCGGCGACCTGTTCCCGGAGATGGTCGGCGAGGCCGCCGGGGAATTGAAACACCGCCTCGGCGGGAATGTCCTTGCCGGCGAGCCCGGGATCGCACTTCCAGCGAATCTCGACGCCGGCGAAGAGATAGGCTTTGGAGCGCGCCAGCCGATAAAGCCTGGCCGGATTGAAGCGCAGCTCGGACCCGAAAATCTCCTCGTCGGGGATGAAGGAGATGCTGGTGCCGCGGCGATTGGGGGTGTCGCCGAGCTCCTCTAGCTTCGAGGTCGGCTCGCCGCGGGAGAAGCTCTGGCGGAAGAGCTTCTTTCCTCGCGCGACCTCGACCACCGTTTCGGACGACAGCGCGTTGACGACGCTGATCCCGACGCCGTGGAGCCCCCCCGAGGTCGCATAGGCCTTGTCGGAGAATTTGCCGCCCGAATGGAGCATGGTGAGGATCACCTCGAGCGCCGACTTCTCGGGGAATTTGGGGTGCGGATCGGTAGGGATGCCGCGGCCGTTGTCGGTCACCCTCAGGCGGTTGCCCGCCTCCAGCTCGACTTCGATCCGCGTCGCGTGGCCGGCGACGGCTTCATCCATGGAATTGTCGAGCACCTCGCCGGCGAGATGATGGAGCGCGCGCTCGTCGGTGCCGCCGACATACATGCCCGGCCGCCGCCGCACCGGCTCCAGCCCCTCCAGAACCTCGATCGCCGAAGCGTCATATTGGTCGCCGGCCGAAACGGCGTCGGAAGAGAACAAATCGGGCATTTAACGAGGCTATAGGCGCGCCTCTCCGCCGCTGCCAAGCCACGGCGGTAGGCCAGGCCGCGGATCAGGCGCGCTCGGCCGCCGAAGGTGGCTCGGGATCGGTCGCGTCGCGGCGGCGCTTCTTCCGTTTGCCCCAGATGTTGCGGTAGGCGAGATAGGCGAGCAGCGTCGCCACCGTCAGATAGATGACCACCGCGATCCCCGTCGCGCGGCGCGCCTCGAGATTGGGCTCGGCGGCCCAGGTGAGGAAGGCGGTGACGTCCCTGGCCATCTGGCTGATCGTCGCCCGGGTGCCGTCGGCGTAGGAGACCTGCCCCTCGGCGAGCAGCGGCGGCGGCATGGCGATGAACAGGCTGTGATAATAGGGATTGTAGTGGAGCGTCGGCGCCGGGTTCTTCTCGGCGACGAGCTCGGCCGGCGGCTGGGTGTAGCCGGTGAGCAGCGAATAGAGATAGTCGCTCCCGTTCTCGCGCGCCTTGACGATCAGCGACAGATCGGGCGGCACGGTATTGTTGTTGGCGGCGCGGGCGGCGACCTCGTTGGCATAGGGATCAGGGAAATGGTCGGTCGGCAGCGGCGGTCGCTGGATCGTCTCGCCGGTCTCGGGATCGATGTCGGTCGCCTGGATCGGCCATTGCTCGGCGATCGCCTTCACCTCGGCCTCGACGAAGCCGAGATCGCCGAGATGGCGGAAGGCGACGTGCTCGAGGCCGTGGCAGGCGGCGCAGACCTCCTTGTAGACCTGGAAGCCGCGCTGGAGCTGGCGCTCGTCGAACTGGCCGAAGGGGCCGTCGCTGGCGAGCGCGATCTCCTTGGGCTCCTCGTGATATTTATATTCGAGGCTCGTCTCCCGCTCCTCGGTGAAATAGATCGTCGCGCCGGTAACGAAGGAGACGAGCAGCACCAGCGCCAGCCCGGAGCCGATGAGGATGGCGATGATGCGGACCATGGCGCGCTCCTCGCTATTCCGCCGCCGCCGGCGCCGAACGGCCGCGATCGAGCCCGGCCGGCTGGGCCTCGGCCTCCTCGCCGTGGAGCACCGATTGCGAGATCGAGGGCGGCAGCGGGCGCGGCTTTTCGATGATCGAGACGATCGGCAGGATGATGAGGAAGTGGGCGAAATAATAGATCGTCGCGAGCTGGCTGATCATCACCCAGGGCTCCTCGGGCGGCTTGCCGCCGCACAGGCCGAGGACGAGGATGTCGACGAGGAGGAGGACGAAGAAAATCCGGAACAGCGGCCGGTAGTTGCCCGAGCGCACCGGCGACTTGTCGAGCCAGGGGAGGAAGAAGAGGATGAGGATCGATCCGAACATCGCCAGCACCCCCCACAGCTTGGCGGGGAGGATGAAGTCGACGGTGAAGGCGCGCAGGATCGCGTAGAAGGGCCAGAAATACCATTCGGGGACGATGTGCGCCGGCGTCGAGAGCGGATTGGCCGGGATGTAGTTGTCCGGATGGCCGAGGAAATTGGGCAGGAAGAAGGTCATGATGGCGAGCAGGATCAGGAACACGCCGACCCCGAAGCCGTCCTTGGCGGTGTAATAGGGGTGGAAGGGGACGGTGTCGGCCGGCCCCTTGACCTCGATCCCCGTCGGGTTGCCCGAGCCGGGAATGTGCAGCGCCCAGATCTTGAGGATCACCGCGCCGGCGATCACGAAGGGCAGAAGATAGTGGAGCGAGAAGAAGCGCTTCAGCGTCGCGTCGTCGGGCGCGAAGCCGCCGAGCAGCCATTCCTTGACCGGGGCGCCGATCACCGGGATCGCCTCGAACATGCCGGTGATCACCTGCGCCGCCCAGAAGCTCATCTGCCCCCAGGGAAGCACATAGCCCATGAAGGCGGTCGCCATCATCAGCAGGAGGATGACGAGCCCCAGCAGCCAGACCATCTCGCGCGGCGGCTTGTAGGAGCCGTAGTAAAGGCCGCGGAAGACGTGGATGTAGACGACGATGAAGAAGAAGCTCGCGCCGTTGGCGTGGAGATAGCGCAGGAGCCAGCCGGCGTTGACGTCGCGCATGATGTGCTCGACCGAGGCGAAGGCGAGCTCGGCGTCGGTGGTGTAGTGCATCGCGAGGGTGATGCCGGTGACGATCTGGATCACGAGCGCGAGCCCGGCGAGGACGCCGAAATTCCAGAAATAGTTGAGGTTGCGCGGCACCGGATAGCCCTTGCCGACGGCGTTGTAGACGAGCCGCGGCAGCGGCATGCGCTCGTCGATCCAGACCATCGCCGGATGTCGCGGCCGGTATTGCTCAGCCCAGGGAAAGCTCATCTTCCAGCCGCCCTCAGCCGATCTCGATCACGCTGTCGGAAAGGAAGGCGAATTCGGGCACCAGCAGGTTGGTCGGCGCCGGGCCCTTCCTGATCCGCCCCGCGGTGTCGTAATGCGATCCGTGGCAGGGGCAGAAATAGCCGCCATATTCGCCCTTGTTCTCGCCCTCGCCGGCGCCCAGCGGCACGCAGCCAAGATGGGTGCACACGCCGAGCGTCACCAGCCAGTTGGCCTTGCCTTCCTTGGTGCGCGCGGCGAGCGTCTCGGGGTCGCGCAGCTCGGAAAGCGGCACCGCATCGGCCTCGGCGATCTCCTCGGGCGTGAGGTTGCGGATGAAGACCGGCTGCTTGCGCCACTGGGTCTTCACCGCCTGGCCGGGCTCGATGTTCGAGATGTCGACCTCGGTCGAGGCGAGCGCGAGGACGTCGGCGGAAGGGTTCATCTGGTTGATGAGCGGCATCAGCGAGACGACGCCGCCGACGCCGGCGAAGCTCAGCGCGGCGACGTTGATGAAGTCGCGCCGGCGCATGCCGTCCTGCGGGGGCGGGTCGTCGGCGTCGATGGTGGTGGATGCTGCCATTTCGTCCCTTGATCGATCATGTGGGGAGACCGCCGCGGGGCCGAAGACCGGACCCGGCCTTGCCGCCCGCGGGCAAGCCCCCGGCGCAGCTCGCCTGATAGCCGCCAAGATGCGCCTTTGCCAACCGGCTTTTTACGGCGCCGCTTCCGTGCCGCCCGTCACACACTTGCAATGTAGGATTTCGCATGTTCTTCCTATGTTCTATGCTCGATCCTTGTCGAAACCCTGCCGCCGTCGAAACCGTGCGGAGCGTGCTGGCGGCGCCGGACGGGGAGCTCGATTATCTCGATGCCAAGCTCGCCTTCGACCGGGTGATCGATCCGCAGTCGGATGAAGAATGGGCGCGGAACGAAATTGATGTGCTGGAAGAGGGCGTTCGTTCTCTTGCCGGCCCCGATGCGGCCGGGGATCGCCTGCTAGGCGCGCTGCGCCGCCATCTTTACGATCCCGGAGAGTGGAACGGCCAGTGCCCTTTCTCCTACGATCATAGCGATCCGCTAGGCACGAGCATTCCCAATTCGCTGCTCGCTATTTATCTGAGGCGCCGACGCGGCAATTGCGTCTCGATGCCGATCCTGTTTCTGATTCTTGCCGAGCGGCTTGGGCTCGACGTTTCTCTTGCCTGTGCGCCTTTGCACCTTTTCGTCCGCTATCGTGCGGACAGCGGACAAATGATCAATCTCGAGACCACGAGCGGCGGGCATCCCGCGCGCAACGGATGGTATCGCAAGAATATGCCGATGAGCGATCGTGCCTTGGTGAACGGTCTTTATCTGCGTTCGCTGAACCGCCGCGAAAACATTGCCGCGATGGCGGAGCGGATCGTCGAGTACCTGCTGAAGAAGCAGCGAGCGGAGGAAGCCATCGATATCTCCGAACTTCTGGTCGAAACCAATCCGCGCGACGTTCATATGATCTGCAAGCAGGCCACCGCTTACGCGATACTGATCAAGACTGAATTCGAGGATCGCTATCCTCAACCCCATCTCATCCCGCATGCTTTGCGGGCGCGCTACGCAGCCTTTTGCCGCCGCAACGCGGAGCTCTTCGCCCATGCGGAGATGCTGGGCTGGCAGCCGGGCGGATAATTGCCCTTTCGGCGACGTGGCCCGAAATGGCTTGCAATGTAGGATTTCGCATGTTCTCTCTATGTTCTAAATAGGAGAGGGACATGTATCTGGATATGACCAGGCAGATGATCGGGCGGGGCGGCACCGGTTACAAGACGGAAGGGGCGGTTTGGCCGCCGGCATATGAAGGGGTTTGCGGACGCTTCCTCCAGACCGATCCCGTCGGTTACGAGGACCATATTAATCTATATGCTTACACCGGGAATGATCCGGTCAACGCTATCGATCCCACTGGAAAGACTGATATATATATTGGAGGAGCCAGGGATTATAATAATCAGATAGTATATGGGTATGCCTCACGCCAAGCCCAAGACAATCCCGGACGAGTGGTGCGATATTTTCAGCATGATCAGGACGAGCGGATTCGGGAAGCTCTGTATGATGCCCAGGCTACGGATGAGCCGGTGAATGTTTTTGCGCATAGCTGGGGCACTGATACTGCTGTTACCATCATTCGTGAAACGGGTGTGAGGGTAGATAATCTGGTGACGGTCGATCCGGTGAGCTTGCGGGGGGATTATACGAGACCCTCCGGAGTGGTGAACTGGCTCAATATCGTCGCCGATCCCCAAGGGCTTGAGATATCCAACATAGTAGCGATGGTCGGACGCAAACGCGGCGCACTTGAAGGAGCCGATTCCAACGTATTTGTATCTGCGAACCATGCGGAATTCAGCACGATGATGGACAAGGGCGGGGGCACCGGCATACGTGAGAAAAGCTACAGAGATTGGAGCATCGGAGGGCTTGAGATTTTTGGTAATAGAGCCCGAGGAACCCGCATCGGTTGCGACGAGGGAGTAGTTGTATGCTAATGAAATTTCCGGGGGCTGCAACGCGCGCGAGCAGATATGGGAAACTGCTGTTACTTTGCATCGCATTAACGGTGACTTCCGGGTGTTTCTATCTAGAACGGCAATCAATCGATATAAGCGGCGCCAAAATTAAAGAAATGGACTTATACGAAGAATTATACCCAGCCTCATTTATTGATGGAGAAGGTTTACGGAGAGAAGGCATTACAATCTTTGTGAATATAATGGGGTCTGAATTACTTGAAGTAATATCTCATACTGGAGCGGCGTTTCTAGTATACCATGACTGCTATAATAGGGAAGAGATAGGGTATTCCTTGGGAATGTTTTTAAATGGACGCTGGCTGGGAGACATAGATGAAAGTCAAATCGACCGGGACGAAATATATGAGATCGTCGCTACAATTAATATCAATTTAATTAGAGAAAGGGAGTCCTTATGTGTAAGCTTGAGTTCAAGCACAGTATATAAGAGTATAAGAAGCAACATGGTCGAAGTGGACATATTGGATTTTGCCCAGAATTAATATACTTGATTCTCCCCTCACGCCGGGCCAATCCCGCTCCATGATCGAGATGGACGACGAGCAGCGCGATGCGCGCGCCTGGTTCGAGGAGTTGCGCGACCGCATCTGCGCCGAGTTCGAGGCGGTCGAGGCCGAGGCCGGGGCGGCCGAGCCGGCGCGCTTCGTCTTCACCCCCTGGGATCGGGCCGATCCCGACGGGTCGCCCGGCAGCGGCGGCGGGGTGCGCGGGGTGATGAAAGGGGAGATATTCGAAAAGGTCGGAGTCAACGTCTCGACCGTCGCCGGCCGCTTCAGCCCCGAATTCGCACGCCAGATCCTTGGCGCCGAGGAGGATCCGCGCTTCTTCGCCACCGGCATCAGCCTCGTCGCCCATATGCGCAACCCGCATGTCCCTGCGGCGCATATGAACACGCGCTTCCTGACGACGCGCAGGCGCTGGTTCGGCGGCGCCGCCGATCTCAACCCGCCGCTTCCCTATGAAGAGGACAGCAAGGATTTCCATGCCGCGATGGAGCGCGCCTGCGACGCGCACGACCCTTCCTATTACGAGCGCTTCAAGAAATGGGCCGAGGAGTATTTCTACCTTCCCCATCGCGGCATCCATCGCGGCGTCGGCGGCATCTTCTATGATCATCTCGAAGGCGATTTCGCCGCCGGCTTCGCCTTCACCCGCGCCGTCGGTGAAGCCTTTCTCGCCGTCTTCCCCAGGCTCGTGCGGCGGCGCATGGGCATGGAATGGAGCGAGGAGGACCGCGCGCGCCAGCTCGAATGGCGCGGGCGCTACGCCGAATTCAACCTGCTCTACGACCGCGGCACCGTCTTCGGCCTCAGGACCGGCGGCAATGTCGACGCGATCCTGATGAGCCTGCCGCCGCTCGCGACCTGGGAGTGAGCCGCGCATGGCCGGGCTCGTCGCCATCCCCGCCGGCCATGTCGCCGCCATCGTCACCTATCTCGAAATGCGCGCCGCCCCGTCGGCGCCGGTGCCGGACTCGGATTTCAGCCTCGAGCGGGCCGAGCCGGGCCCCGCCGCCTATCGCGATCTCTTCGCCCGCGTCGGCGGACCCTGGCTGTGGTATTCGCGCCTCGAAATGGACGATGAAGCGCTCGCCCGGGCGCTCGGCGAGGTGCATGTCGTGCGCGATCCCGAAGGAGCGCTGGCGGGCTTCGTCGAGCTCGACTTTCCCGGCGCCGCGACGGCGCGCATCCGCTTTCTGGGGCTGCTGCCCGAGCATGCGGGGCAGGGCCGCGGGGCGTGGCTGATCGCCGCGACGCTGGCGCTGGCCTGGCGCGAAGGAGTCGAGCGGGTCACCGTCCACACCTGCACGCTCGATCATCCCGCTGCGCTGCCCGCCTATCTCGAGGCCGGCTTCGCCGCCACGGGCCGGGCGCTCGAAACCTTTCCCGATCCGCGCGCCAGGGGCTTGCTGCCTCGCGATGCGGCTCCGCAGGTCCCGCTACTCTGAGCTCGCCGGCACCGACACCCGGCCCTCGGCGAGCTGGCGGTAGACGAAGGCGATGACGGCGAGATAGACGGTATTGATCGCCGCCTGCAGAAAGCCCTGGAGAAGCAGCACCAGCAGGGTGGTGAGCTCCGATTCGGCGGGCGGGCCGAAGGCGAGGGTGAAGAGGATGCCGAACACGCCGCCGGCGGCGAGGATGATCACCGCGCTGGCGAGCCCGAACAGCAGCAGAAAACCGAACAGCCGCCAGAAATTGCCCTCGGTGAGGCGCCAGCTGCGCTTCAATATCCCGGTCGCACCGATGCCTTCCATCGCCGCCACCGGATTGATCAGCAGCAGGCGCGTGAAGATGAAGGCGAGCAGCGCGAACAGCGGCGGAAAGACGATCATCGTCGCCGCCGTCTGCCCCAGCCCGGCCGCGAGCGCGACCGCCAGCAGGGCGACGAGCAGCGCCACCGCGCCCACCCCGAGGGCCAGCAGCAGCAGCGCGCCGATCGCCGGCAGCATGCGCTTCATCGCCGCCGACAGCGCCTCGCCGACCGAGCTTCCGGGGCGCAGGATCATGACGATGATGGCGAGCGAGCCCAGCAGCCCGACGAGCGCGAGCGGGACGATGAGCAGCATCCACGCCCCCGGCTCGGCGGTCTCGCCCGGCGCCGCGTCCGGGGCGACATATTGGAAGATCACCGTCGGCACCGCGATCAGCGCCAGCGCGACCGAATAGAGAAGCGCGAAATTCCCTTTCAGAAAGGCCATCGCCTGGTTCCAGGCGGCGGTGATCGAAAGCTTCATTCCTCGTTCCCCGAATCGCGCCGGGCTCACCTTGGCGGCAAAGCCGCCGCCGCACAATGCGGGGCTTGAAACGGGGGCCGAAAGGGCGGACATCCCCGGCGATGCCGATGCCAGCGATCGAATGGCGGGTGGCCGAAGGGCTCGTCCCCTATCCCGAAGCGCTCGCCGAGATGGAGGCGCGGGCGGCCGATATCCGCGCCGGGGCCGGGCGCGAGCGCGTGTGGCTGCTCGAGCATCCGCCGCTCTACACCGCCGGCACCAGCGCCGATCCCGCCGAATTGTTCAATTCCGAAGGACTGCCGGTGTTCGAGGCGGGCAGGGGCGGGCGCTACACCTATCACGGGCCCGGCCAGCGCGTCTGCTATGTGCAGCTCGATCTCGCCCGCCGCGGCCATGACGTGCGCCGCTTCGTCCACGGCCTCGAAACCTGGGTGGTCGGCGCGCTCGGCCGGCTCGGCGTCGAGGCGCATGCGGTGCCGGACCGGATCGGCATCTGGGTGCGCACGCCGGGCGGCGAGGCGAAGATCGGCGCGATCGGCGTGCGCGTGCGCCGCTGGGTGACGCTGCACGGCTTTGCCGTCAACATCGATCCGGAACTTTCTCACTTCCTGGGGATAGTACCTTGTGGGCTCGGGCAATATCCCGTGACCAGCCTTGCCGAACTCGGCATGGGCGATGCCCGGGGGCGCTTCGACGGCGCCTTGCGGGACGGCCTCGAGGCCTTTCTTTCATGTCTTCACGGAGAGCATCGGGAAGGCTTGAGGGCGGTTTGATTTCCGTATAATGAGCCAGCCGATTTGGCGCCCGGAAGCTTTGGAAGTCCGGCCAAATCGCCAAACTAGGGAGTTTTTTCATGCGTGACCTTTTCTCGAAGATCATGACCGGTTCGATGGTCGCCGGGGCGGCGCTCGTCCTCGCCGCGTGCAATGGCGAGGACGCCGAGCCCGTCGAAGACGAGGCGATGGTGACCGACGTCGAGGAGATGGAGCCGGTGGACGGCACCACCAATGACGTCACCGCCGTCGATGCGACCGAGGGCGCGGACATGAACATGACCATGGATTCCAACATGAGCGACGTCGAGGACGATGCCCAGGCGCTCGAAAACGCCGCGAAGTCCGTCGAGAACGCCGCCGAATCCATCGACAACGCGCAAGACGCGATGTAATCCGCCGGCCATTGGCCGCGGGAAGGGGCCGTCCGGGCGACCGGGCGGCCTTTTCCTTTGCCCCGGCCTGCAAGCGATGGGCGACGGACGGTGCCGGCCGAGCGGCCAATGCCGCGCCGCGGCGATCAGACTCTTGCCCAGCTCCCCGCTCATTCCCTATGAGGGGCGGGCTTGGAGCCTGGGGAGCAAATCGTGGTTTTGCAAAGACAATTCATTTCCTCGACGAGGATGTTGATGGCCGCCGCCGCGCTCGCCCTCGGGGGCGCCGGGGCCTCCGGCGCGGCGGCGCAGATTTTCATCGACGATCCCGGCTTCCAAAAGGGCCCGATCGAGCCCACCGATCCCCTGGTCGGGCTGCCGATCCCCGGCGCCACGCCGGACGAATATCGCGCCCATCTGATGTGGAACGTGCGCTCGGGGCTCAATGTCGCGGCGCTGCAATGCCAGTTCTCGCCCTATCTGCGCGCGGTCGACACCTATAACAGCGTGCTTGCCCATCATGCCCGGGAGCTCACCGACGCCTATCGGACGCTGGGCGGCTATTTCAAGCGCGTCCACGGCGCAAAGCAGGGGCAGGTGCTGTTCGATCGCTATTCGACCACCACCTACAACAATTTCTCGACCATGCATGCGCAGCTCGGCTTCTGCCAGACCGCCGCCGACATCGCCAAGGACGCGCTGACCCGGCCCAAGGGCGGTTTCTACGGGCTCGCCCGCGAGCGCCTGCGCGAGCTCAGGAGCAGCCTCGTTCCCTATTATGCGCGGCCCGTGCCCTATAATCCCTATACGGTGCCGCTTCCCGCGCCGCCTCCGGTCGCGCGCGAGGACTGCTGGACCAAGGGGAATCTGCTGAAGGCAAGCTGCGTCGCCGCGACCGCGCTCACCCGGCGCTGAGGCTTCAGCGAAGGCCGACGATCTTGTGGGTCTGGAGCGCCAGCCGCCAGCGGGGGTGCGCCATCACATAGTCGATCGCCGCGGCGAGCGCGGCTTCGCCGTCGGCGCAATCCTTGGGCTGGATGAAGAAATGTCGGAAGTCCCAGCCGGCGAAGCGCTCCGGGTCCAGCCCCCGCTGGGGCCAGACGAGCTTCAGCTCGTCGCCCGAGCGCTGCACCACCTCGGTACCCGCCTTGGGGCTGACGGTGAGCCAGTCGATGCCCGCCGGCGCGGCGAGGGTGCCGTTGCTTTCGACCGCGACCGCGAAGCCGCGCGCGTGGAGCGCGTCGAGCAGCGCCGCGTCGAGCTGGAGCAGCGGCTCGCCGCCGGTGATGACGGCGAGCCTGTCGCTCGCGCGATCCCCCCACAGGGCCGCGGCGCGGTCGGCGAGCGCCCCGGCCTCGTAGCGGCCGCCGTCGGGGCCGTCGGTGCCGACGAAATCGGTGTCGCAGAAATCGCATCGCGCGGCCTCCCGGTCGGCCTCGCGCCCGCTCCACAGATTGCAGCCCGCGAGGCGCACGAACACCGCCCGCCGCCCGGCCTGCGCGCCTTCGCCCTGGAGGGTGAGGAAGGCCTCCTTTACCGCATAGCTCATGCCCGCGCCTCCGCCGCCGGCCCTTGCGCGTAGCGCGTCGGGTCGGCGAGCCCCGCCTCGACGAAGCCGCGCGCGCGCAGGCGGCAGGCATCGCACCGGCCGCAATGGCGCGCGTCCGCCGTCGGGTCATAGCAGGACCAGCTGAGCCCGGCATCGAGCCCCAGCCGCTCGGCCTCGCGCGCGATATCGGCCTTGGTCATCGCCATCAGCGGCGCATGGACCTTGAAATCCGCTCCTTCGTCGCCGGCCTTGGTCGCGCTCCGCGCAAGCGTTTCGAAGGCGGCGATGAAGCCGGGCCGGCAGTCGGGATAGCCCGAATAGTCGAGCGCGTTGGCGCCGATGAAGATGTCGCGCGCGCCGGCCGCTTCGGCCCAGCCGAGCGCCAGCGACAGGAAGATCGTGTTGCGCGCCGGCACGTAGGTGACGGGAATGTCCTCGCCGACGCCGCCCTTGGGCACGGCGATGTCGTCGGTGAGCGCCGAGCCGCCGAAGCGGGCGAGGTCGAGCGGCAGCACGACATGGCGTTCGGCGCCGAGCGCGCGCGCGATCTTCTCCGCCGCCGCGAGCTCGATCCGGTGGCGCTGGCGGTAATCGACGGTGAGCGCGAGCAGCCGGTGGCCGCGCTCGCGCGCGAGCCCGCCCGCGCCCATCGAATCGAGGCCTCCCGAAAGCAGGACGACGGCGGGGCGGGACATGTTCATGGTCGGCATGATAGCGCTTTGGCGAGGCAAGTTGGGGCGCGCGCTCGCGATGTGCAAGCCAGGCACAAGAAAGGGCCGCCTCGGAAGGCGGCCCAGTTGAGGCTGTTATCCAGCCTGCTAGGGAGGAAAGCGTGCCCAAGAAAGGCACGAAAGCCGTTTAGCGCAAAAGGTTTAAACTATTTATGAACGAACCTGCGCGTTCCCGTTCAGGCTCAGCAGCTGCCGATCCGGCGCGCCTGGCCGTTGAGCGCGAAGGGCACGCCGCGAAGCAGGCCCTGGCTCGAAATCCGCGCGAGGCGCGGCGTCTCGACATGAATGTCGGTCTGGCCGAAGCCTTCGGCGGGACAGGTGTAGCGCACGGTGACGTCCTGCGGCCCGTCCGAGATCACCGTCACCGAGCAGTTGAGGCCGCGGTGGTGCAGATTGAACAGCCGCCGCGCATCGCCGAGGCACAGGCGGATGGGCCTGGCGCCGGGATTGTCGAGATCGCGGATCTGCCACATGCCCTTCTGCAGCGTCGACAGCGCCGCCAGCCCGCGCGACTGCACGGCCATGGCGCCGGTCGCGGCGAGCGCTCCGGCAAGTGCGGCCAGCGAAAGCAAGGCGGTGCGTCTCATCTCGGCCTCATGCCGGAAAGCGGCTTAACCGGCGTTAAACGATAAAAGAGTGCCCGGCAGCGAATATGGGGGCGCGGGGGCGCCGGATCAATTGTCGATCTCGGCCAGCGGAATGGGGAACATCCGCGCGCAGAACTGGCAATCGACGGTGATGATGCCCTCCTCGTCCGCCATTTCGCGCTTCTCGTCCGGATCGAAGCGGGCGATGACCTCGCGGATATAGTCGGCATCGCAGCGGCAGCCGCGCCTCAGCGGCAGACGCGGCAGCAGCCTTACCTCCTCCTCCTCGTGAAACAGCCGCCAGAGCAGCTCTTCGAGCGGCGGCTCCGCGGCCGCGAGCTCGGCTTGGGTGACGGTCGCGGCGAGGGTCTTCACATGCTCCCATTCGGGATGGTCGAGCCGGCTGGGCAGCCGCTCGCGGCCTTCCTCGCCTTCGGGCAGGTGCTGGAGCAGGAGGCCGCCGGCGATGCCGTTCCCGTCCGCCGCCAGCCGCACCAGGCTCGGAATCTGCTCGGACTGGGCGAAATAGCTTTCGGCCGCTCCGGCGAGCGACGCGCCTTCGAGCGGGACGATCCCTTGATAGCGCTCGCCGCTCGCCGCCTGATCGAAGGTGATGGCGAGATAGCCGCGGCCGAACAGGGCGAACAGCGAGGGCGCGCTCGGGGTCTCGGCGAGCCTTTCCGGATCGAAGCGCGCATAGCCCCTGAGCGCGCCGGCCCGATAGTCGCAGACGAGCAGCTCGACCGCGCCGCTTTCGGTCTGCGCCTGGAGGGTGAGCTGGCCGCCCGCTTCCTTCAGCGTCGCGCCGAGCAGCGCGGTGAGGATGAGCGATTCGGAAAGGACCCGCCTGATGGGCTCGGGATAATCGTGCGCGGCCAGTATCTCGCCGAGCAGGGGTCCCAGGCGCACGAGCCGCCCGCGCGCGTTGCGCCCGGGCACGGTGAAGCCGAGCGCAAGATCGATATCCGCCGCGGCGTCCGCGCGGTCCTCGCCATTGGTCGCAGGGGGCATGGCGTTTCATGTGGCGAGCCGGGCGCGGGGTTCAATGGCTTCCGCGCCGGGGGTTTCATACCGCCGGCTGGGGGATCTCGTAATCATGCGCCGCCGCCGAGAGCCGCTCGACGAATTCGGCGATATGCTGTTCCTCGATGACGAGCGGCGGCAATATCCGCAGCACGTTGCCGCCGGCGGCGACGGTGAGCAGCCCCCTGGTGCGCAGATAACCGACGAACGGCTTGCTGTCGGTCTTCATCGCGATGCCGAGCATCAGCCCGCGCCCGCGCACGCCCTCGAAAAGGTCGGCATGATTGGGGATCATCTGTTCGAGCGCGCCCTTGAGCCGCTCGCCGAGCCGGGCGGCGCGGTCGAAAAAGCCGTCCTCCAGGATCACGTCGGGCACCGCCTCGCCGGCGGCCATCGCGAGCGGGTTGCCGCCATAGGTCGAGCCGTGGGTGCCGAAGGTCATTCCGGCGGCCGCCTTCTCGGTGGCGAGGCAGGCGCCGAGCGGGAAGCCGCCGCCGATGCCCTTGGCCGCGGCGAGGATGTCGGGTTCGATGCCGTAATGTTCGTGGGCGAAGAACTTGCCCGTCCGGCCGTAGCCGCACTGCACCTCGTCGAGCACCAGCATCAGGCCGTGCTCGTCGGCGAGCTCGCGCAGGCCGCTCATGAACTCTTCGCTCGCCGGGCGGATGCCGCCCTCGCCCTGGATCGGCTCGACGAGAAAGCCCGCCGTCCTCTCGTCGACCGCCTCGCGCGCGGCCTCGAGATCGTCGAATTCGACGACGGTGAAGCCGGGGAGCAGCGGATCGAAGCCTTCGCGCAGCTTGGCCTGGTCGGTGGCGCTGATCGTTCCCAGGGTGCGGCCGTGAAAGGCGCTCTTGAAGGTGACGAGCACGTTGCGCTCGGGGTTGCCGTGGGCGAAATGATAGCGGCGCGCGGTCTTGATCGCGGTCTCGACCGCCTCGGCGCCCGAATTGGTGAAGAAGACGGTGTCGGCGAATGTGTTGTCGACGAGACGCTGCGCGAAATGCTCGCCCTGCGGGCTGCCGTACATGTTGGAGACGTGGATCAGCTTTTCGGCCTGCTTCCGGATCGCCTCGACGAGCCGCGGGTGGCCGTGGCCGAGGATGTTGACCGCGATGCCGCTCGCGAAATCGAGATAGCGCTCGCCATCCTCGCCGATCAGATAGACCCCCTCGCCCTTCACCGGCCGCACCGGGCTGCGCGGATAGACGGGCATCAGCGGCGGGATGGTCATGGGGCGGCTCCGGAAAGGCTTGGCTGAGGGGAAGAAAGCCGTGGCCGGCTTCGCGCGCGCTATAGAAGCGCCGGGCGAGGAGCGTCAATCAGCGCGCGCCGCGAGCCGCCTGGCACCCTGGTCGAGCAGGCTCGCGGCGCCGGCATAGACGAGATGATGGACGAGGTCGGCGGCGAGCTGATCGCGTGGCCATTTGTGCGGCAACCTGGAAAGGTCGAGCAGCCGCAGCAACGCGGAGCCGCCCGCCCAGACGGTGGCGAAGAACAGCGCCGTGCGGGCGGGCTCGTCGATCCGCCTGAGCGGAATTAGCAGGCTGCCCAGCGCGGTGCCGTAGAGCAAGTGAACCGCATTGGCGAGGCGAAGCTCCTCCTCTTCCTCCTCGATTTCGATATCGGCGAGCTTCTCGACCGCCTCGGCCGGGGTGGTGGAGGGCGCGCGCCCGTCGAGACGCATTTCGAGCTTCTGTATCAGCGTCATCGCGATCGTGCCGCCGAAGCCGGCGAGCAGGCCGAGGCCGAGCTCCGTGAGCGGGGATTCGCTCATCGGACTCGCCCGAGCGCGGAAGAAAGGTTCCGGCCGGGCCGCGCGCGCCGCGCACGGGCCCCCGGCCGGAAACAAGGCTCAATCGTCGTCGTCGTCGCCCCGGCGCCCGCGGCGGCGGCGATCGTCGTCGTCATCGTCGTCATCGTCGTCCCAGCGGTCGTCGCGGTCCCGCCGCCGATCCCTGCGATCGTAGCGGTCGCGGCGGTCCCAGCGGTCGTAACGGTCCCAGCGATCCCGGTTCCTCCAGCGGCGGTCGCGGTCGCGCGCCTCGTGGCGCACGCGGCGTTCGAGTCGTTCGAGCTGGCGATGGAGCCGGTTACGCTCGTGCCGGTTGAGGCCGTAGCGCTGGGCATGGCGATAGCGCTGGGCGATGCGGTCGAGCTCGCGGTCGAGCCGCCGCGCTTCGTGGCGGGTCAGCCATCGGCGCTCGAAGGCGCGGCGGATCTGCCATTGGATCCGCCCGAGCCGGCGCTCGATGCCGGCGTCGCGATAATCGTAGCGGCCGTAATGGCTGCCGCGATGGTCGGGATGGGCGGCGGCGGGAACAGCGAGCGCGGTCGTCGAAACCAGCGCCGCCGCGATCATGAGTTTACGCATCACACTTACTCCTCGAACAAGCCCCCTTGCGAAAGACCTTGCCCCGGCGACGATTGTGCTGCGCTGAACGCCATGGTTATCGTCCGTTCACCGCTTTGCTCAAGGTTTGAGCTTCCAGCCCCGCTCGAGCAGCCGGTAGGTGAGGCCCGCGAGCAGCAGGTTGAGGAGGAGGAGCAGGGCCGCGCCCAGCGCCACCGGCGAGTCGCTGACGCCGATGAAGCCGTAGCGGAAGCCCGAGATGATGTAGAAGAACGGATTGGCCAGGCTCGCCGCCTGGAATGTCGAGGAGAGCTGCTCGATCGAGTAGAAGGTGCCCGAAAGCAGCGACAGCGGCGCGACGATGAAATTGCTCACCGCCGCGTTGTGATCGAATTTCTCGGCCCACAGCGAGGTGATGATGCCGAAGAAGGCGAGCAGGCAGCTGCCCGCGATGCCGAACCAGGCGATCGCCCAGCCATGGATGGGCGCGACCTCGACTCCGGGCCACAGCAGCATCGCCAGCCACACCGCCAGGCCGACCAGGAGGGCGCGCGTCACCGAGGCCGCGACCAGCCCCGCCATCAGCTCGCCGACCGAAAGCGGGGGCATCAGATAGTCGACGATAGTCCCCTGGATCTTGCCGACCAGGAGCGAGAAGCTCGCATTGGCGAAGCTCGCCTGGATCATCCCCATGATGACGAGCCCGGGGGCGAGGAAATCCTCGAAGGGAACCCCCATCACGGTGCGTCCGCCGCGGCCCAGCGCGACGGTGAAGATGACGAGGAACAGCAAGGTGGTGATCGACGGCGCCCAGATGGTTTGCAGCTGGACCTTGAAGAAACGCCGCACCTCCTTCAGATACAATGTCCTGAGCCCGCCCCAGTTGACGCCGCGCACGACCGCCTCGCCCGGCGGCGCGCGGACCCAGTCTGGGGATTGGCTGTCCATGGCCCGGCTGCCTAGGCGCATGTCCGCCCGCGCCGCAAGCCCGGCGACTTTTGAAGGAATGACGATGGCCTGGACCGACGAACGCATCGAGCGGCTGAAGCAATATTGGAACAAGGGCATGACCGCGAGCGAGATCGCCGACAAGCTCGGCAACGTCTCGCGCAATGCGGTCATCGGCAAGGCGCACCGACTCGGCCTGCAGGCGCGCCCATCGCCGGTGAAGTCCGGCGAGACGAAGCCGAAGCCCTAAAAGGCCGCACCG
>JBHJHL010000022.1:0-25356 GCA_050330935.1 Sphingomonadaceae bacterium
GCGCCTTCCCCGAGCCGCCGCAGCAGCGACGAGGCGGCGCCGGGCCCGTCGAGCCCGAGCCAGGCCACGGCGCGCCTCCCCGCCGCGGGAACGAGCCGCAGCGCGGCGGCGGTGACGATGCCGAGCGTCCCTTCGGCGCCGATGAAGAGCTGCTTGAGGTCCGGCCCGCGATTGTCCTTCTTGAGCGGCGAAAGCAGATCGGCGACGCTGCCGTCGGGAAGCACCGCCTCGAGCCCGGCGACGAGCGCGCGCATGGTGCCGAAGCGCAGCACCTGGGTGCCGCCCGCGTTGGTCGAGACGAGCCCGCCCACCGTGGCGCTGCCCCTGGCGGCGAGCGACAGCGGGAAGCGCCTGCCCGCCTCGGCCGCCGTCTCGTGCAGCCGGGCAAGGACGACGCCGGCCTCGGCGATTGCGAGATCGGCCTCGGCGTCGAGCCGGCGGATGCGGTCCATCCGCCGCAGCGAGAGCAGCAGCGCATCGCCTTCGGGCCCCGGCGTCGCGCCGCCCACCATCGAGCTGTTGCCGCCTTGCGGCACGATCGCCACGCCCTCGGCGGCGCACAGCGCGACGGTCCGCGCCACCTCCCCGGTCGATGCCGGCGAGAGCAGCGCCGCCGCCGCCCCCCGATAGCGGCCCCGCCAGTCGACCAGCCAGGGCGCCATCTCCTCGGGGTCGGCGGTGAAGCCCTTCGCGCCCAGCAGCGCCTCGAGCGCGTCGAGCAGCGACGGGGGAGGCGGGTTCGGCATCGCCGCCCTATACCGCCGCGCCGCCGCGGGCGGCAAATTCATCGGCTGTTCAAACGGAAAGCCCGAATGGCGGCGCAATGGAGCGGGTGCAATGATCTTGTGGGAAGCTGGCGCGCTGATGCTGGCCGCGATGGCCGGCGCCGAGACGGCCGCGCCCTCCGGGCCCGCGCCCCAGCCGCGCGGAGGCCGGGTCACCGTGCGCCGCCAGCTCACCATCCGCATGCGCGCGGTGCCCTCGAACGAAGTGCCCAAGATCCGCTGGCGGGCGAGCGCGGGGCCCAGATGCCTCGCCACCCGCTCGATCGCCGGCGCGACGATGCTGGGTCCGCGCAGCGTCGATTTCATCCTTGCCGACCGGCGGCGCATCCGGGTCGAGCTCGCCGGGTCCTGTCCGGCGCTCGATTTTTATTACGGCTTCTACGTCAATGCCGCCGAGGACGGGCAGCTGTGCGCCGAGCGCGATTCGATTCGCTCGCGCGTCGGCGGCCAGTGCGAGATCAAACGCTTCCACAGGCTGCAGGCGGTGCCGCGTTGAGCCGCGCTGCTTGACAGGTGCTCCCGCCTTCCCCAAGCCCCGACCGTCGCCCGACGAGGCGGACCAATATCCGGACATGTAGATGAGTTTCGCCGATCTCGGCCTTTCAGAACAGTTGCTGCGCGCCGTCGCCGATGTCGGCTATAGCGAGCCGACCCCGATCCAGCGCCAGGCGATCCCGCCGATATTGACCGGCCAGGACCTCATCGGCATCGCCCAGACCGGCACCGGCAAGACCGCCGGCTTCGTGCTGCCGATGATCGACATTCTCTCGCAGGGGCGCAGCCGCGCGCGCATGCCGCGCTCGCTCATTCTCGAGCCGACGCGCGAGCTCGCCGCGCAGGTGTCGGAGAATTTCGAAGGCTATGGCCGCCACCACAAGCTGTCGATGGCGCTCCTGATCGGCGGCGTCTCGCTGGGCGACCAGCAAAAGGCGCTGGAGAAGGGCGTCGATGTGCTGATCGCGACCCCTGGCCGCCTCATCGACCTGTTCGAGCGCGGCAACATCCTGCTTTCGGGCTGCGGCATGCTGGTGATCGACGAGGCCGACCGCATGCTCGACATGGGCTTCATCCCCGATATCGAGAAAATCTGCACGCTGCTGCCGCGCAGCCGCCAGACGCTGCTCTTCTCGGCGACGATGCCCGCGCCGATCAAGAAGCTCGCCGACAAGTTCCTCGACCATCCCAAGACGATCGAGGTCGCCCGGCCGGCGACGACCAGCGACCTCATCGAGCAGCGGCTGGTCGAGGTCGCGCCCCGCGCCAAGCGCGGCGCGCTCAAGCGGATTCTCGAAAGCGAGGAGTTCAGGACCGCGATCGTCTTCTGCAATCGCAAGTCGACGGTGCGCGAGCTCGCCAGGAATCTCGAGCGCGACGGCTTCGACATCGGCCAGATCCAGGGCGACATGGACCAGCCGGCGCGGATCGCCGAGCTCGAGCGCTTCAAGTCGGGCGAGGTCAACATCCTCGTCGCCTCGGACGTCGCCGCGCGCGGGCTCGACATCAAGGGCGTCAGCCATGTCGTCAATTACGACGTGCCCTGGCATCCCGACGACTATGTCCACCGCATCGGCCGCACCGGCCGCGCCGGCAAGGAGGGCATATCGATCACCCTCGCGACGCGCGAGGACGCCGAGGCGGTGGGGAAGATCGAGAAGCTCACCGGGCAGAAGATCGGCCGCGGCGGCGCGGAAAATCCCCCCGCCAGGCCAGCGAGGGACAAGGACGCGAAAGCGGAAAGGGCGCCGAAGCGACAAAAGGCCCCAAAACAGGAAAAGACGCCACCCCGGGCGAAACGGCGGGCGCCCGAGCCGGCCGAGGCGGAAAAAGGCTGGCACGGGCCGGTGCCGGACTTTCTGGACAAGGGCCTTGGCTAGGCGGCGGATTGGTAGCGGGCGCGGAAATCGGCCGCGAAACGCGCCAGCGCGCCGTCCTTGATCGCGCCCCGGATGCCGCTCATAAGTATCTGATAAAAATAGAGATTGTGCTCCGTCATCAGCATCGCGCCCAGGATCTCGCCGGCGCGGACGAGATGATGGAGATAGGCCCGGCTCCAGCCCGCGCAGACCGGACAGGCGCAGGCCGCATCGAGCGGCCCCTGATCCTCGGCGAAGCGCGCGTTCCTGATGTTGATTGGGCCTCCCGCGGTGAACGCCTGTCCGGTGCGGCCCGAGCGCGTCGGAAGCACGCAATCGAACATGTCGATGCCGCGCTCCACCGCGGCGACGATGTCGTCGGGCTTGCCGACGCCCATCAGATAGCGCGGGGCGCTTGTCGGCAGCATCGGCGCGGCGAAATCGAGCACCCGCAGCATCTCCGCCTGCCCTTCGCCGACCGCGAGACCGCCGATCGCATAGCCGTCGAAGCCGATCTCGGCGAGCGCCTGCGCCGATGCGCGCCTGAGGTCCTCCTCCATCGCGCCCTGTTGGATTCCGAACAGCGCGGAACGTTCCGCATGACTTTCGCCAACTTCGAACGCCTCGCGCGAGCGTTTCGCCCACCGCATCGAGCGTTCCATCGACGACGCCGCTTCCTCGCGGGCCGCCGGAAAGGGGGTGCATTCGTCGAACGCCATGACGATATCGGCGCCGAGCAGCCGCTGCACCTCGATCGAGCGCTCGGGGGTGAGCAGATGCGCCGAGCCGTCGAGATGGCTTTTGAAGCGCACCCCCTCCTCGCTCATTTCCCTGAGCTCGGCGAGGCTCATCACCTGATAGCCCCCCGAATCGGTGAGGATCGGCCGCTCCCAGCCCATGAAGGCGTGCAGCCCCCCGAGCCCCGCCACCCGCTCGGCCCCCCGGCGCTGCATCAGATGATAGGTGTTGGCGAGGATGATGTCGGCGCCCGACGCGAGCACCTCGGCGGGCTTCATCGCCTTGACCGTCGCCGCGGTGCCGACCGGCATGAAGGCGGGGGTGCGGATCTCGCCCCGCCGCATCCGGATAAGGCCGGTCCGCGCCTGCCCGTCGGTGGCGGAAACGGTGAATGAAAAGCGGTTCGCCATTGCCTTGCCCTAGCCGCCACTCGCGGCGAAGCAAGGCTGGACGCAGCGGGGCCAGCACGGATAGTGGGCGGCGATGGCCGACACCGACAAATATGACGCGCTCAAGATCAGGGCCGAGCATCTCGGCCTGTTCGAGACGGTGGTGCTCTATGCCCGCTTTGCCCCCGCCGATCCGCTGACCGCCGATCTCGAGGCGGCGATCCGCAAGCGCATGACCGAGCATGAAGGCATCAGGCGGTCCAATGTCGGCGGGTGGCATTCGGACACCGACATGCTCAAATGGGGCGGCGCGCCGGCCGAGAAGCTCGCCGACATGACGATCCGCATCGCCCGCCGGCTGTCGCATTTCAACGAGGCCGACCCCAAGAAGATAGACTGGCGCCTGTCGATGTGGGCCAATGTCTCACCGCCCGGCGCGCTCAACCAGACCCACGCCCATCCGGGCAATGTCTGGGCGGCGGTCTATTATGTCGCGCTGGGGCGCGAGGATGGCGACATGGAAAGCGGCGGCGCGCTCCGCATCGAGGATCCACGCTTTCCGCTGCCGCAGATGCGCCATACCGGCTTTCGCGCCATCGGGCCGGACGGCAAGCCGCAGGAGCCGGTGCAGAACTATTATCCGCGCCGCGGCGACCTCATTCTCTTTCCCGCCTGGGCGCGGCACGGCGTCTCGCCGCACGAAGGCGAAGGCGAGAGCATCTCGATCGCGATGAATCTCGACGCGCGGATCAAGCGCTAGCCCGGCAGCAGCAGGCTCGAATCGCCATAGCTGTAGAAGCGGTAACCGTTTTCGATCGCATGGGCATAGGCACGCTTCATCCTGTCGATTCCCATCAGCGCGCAGACTAGCATGAACAGCGTCGAGCGCGGCAGATGGAAGTTGGTCATCAGCCCGTCGATCGCGCGAAATGCGTAGCCGGGGGTGATGAAGATGTCGGTCTCGCCCTCGAAGGACCGGACCCGCCCCTCCCCGTCCGCGGCGCTTTCGAGGAGACGCAGAGCGGTGGTGCCGGTCGCGATCACCTTGCCGCCGGCCGCGCGCGCGGCGTTGATCCGCATCGCTGCGTCGGCGTCGATCCGGCCCCATTCGGAATGCATGACATGATCGTTCGTGTCGTCGGCCCTGACCGGCAGGAAAGTGCCGGCGCCGACATGGAGGGTGAGCGTCTCGCGACCGATCCCGGCCTCGTCGAGCGCGGTGATCAGCGGCGGCGTGAAATGGAGCGCCGCGGTGGGCGCCGCGACCGCGCCCTCGCGCGCCGCGAACATCGTCTGATAATCCTCGTCGTCGCGGGCATCGGCCTCGCGCCGGCCCGAAATATAGGGCGGCAGCGGCATCCGCCCGGCACGCGCGAGCATGGGCTCGACCGGCTCCTCGCCGGCGAAGGTAAGGAGGAAGCTGCCGTCCGAGGCACGCTGCGATGCCCGGGCGGCGACGCCTCTGCCGAAATCGATCTCGTCGCCCTCGCGCAGGCGCTTCGCGTTGCGGACGAAGGCGCGCCAGCTTCTCGGTCCCTCGCGCTTGTGGAGCGTCGCGCCGATGCGCGCCTCGCCGCGCCGTCCCTCGAGCTGGGCGGGAATGACCCGCGTGTCGTTGAAGACGAGGAGATCGCCGGACTTCAACAGCCGCGGCAGATCGCGCACCCCGGCGTCCTCCAGACCGTCCTTGCGCACGACGAGCATGCGCGCGGCGTCGCGCGGCACCGCCGGGCGCAGCGCGATCAGCTCCTCGGGAAGCTTGAAGTCGAACAGGTCGACGCGCATGGCCGGCGGTCGTCAGTCCCCCTTGCGGCCCAGCTCGGCTACGCGCTCGACCACCTGCGCCTCCACCGCGGGCGTCACGAACTTGCCGATGTCGCCGCCATAGAGCGCGATTTCCTTGACCAGGCGCGAGGCGATCGGCTGGAGCGAGACGTCGGCCATCAGGAAGACGGTCTCTATCTGATCGTTCAATTGCTGGTTCATGCCCGCCATCTGATATTCATATTCGAAATCGGCGACCGCGCGCAGGCCGCGGACGATCACCGCCGCGCCCTCGCGCTCGGCGAAGTCCATGAGCAGCGAATCGAAGCTCACGACGTCGATGTCGCCTTCGATTCCCTCGATCTCGCGGCGCACCATCTCGAGCCGCTCCTCGACGCTGAACATCGGCGCCTTGGCGGGATTGGTGGTGACCCCGATCACCAGCCGGTCGACGAGCTTGGCGCCGCGGCGGACGATGTCGAGATGCCCGAGCGTGACCGGATCGAAGGTGCCGGGATAGACGCCGGTGCGGTTCATGGTCCTTCCCCTATCTGTCGCGCTCGACCGCGTAGCGGGCGATCGCCCGCAGCATATCGGCCTCCTCGCCGAAGCCCGAAATATGATCGATCGCCTGCTCGATCAGCATATTGGCCTGCCGGCGAGCGCGCTCGACGCCGAGCAGGGAGACGAAGGTCGCCTTGCCGGCGTCGGCGTCCTTGCGCACGCGCTTGCCGGTCTTTTCCTCGTCGCCGGTCGCATCGAGCAGGTCGTCGGCGATCTGGAAGGCGAGCCCGACATCGCGCGCATAGCCGCGCAAGGGGGTGCGCCCCTCGGGCGGCACCCGGCCCATGATCGCGCCGGCTTCGAGGCAGAAGCCGATGAGCGCGCCGGTCTTGAGCTGCTGCAGCCTGGTGACCTCGCTGAGGCCGAGCTCGTCGTCATGGGGGGCAAGGTCCATCATCTGTCCCCCCGCCATGCCCTGCGGCCCCGCCGCGCGGGCAAGCGCCGAAACGAGCTCCGAGCGGACGAACGGATCCTCGTGCGTCGCCTCATGGGCGATGAGATCGAAGGCGAGCGCATGCAGCGAATCGCCGGCGAGGATCGCCACCGCCTCGTCGAAGGCCTTGTGCAGTGTCGGCTTGCCGCGCCTGAGATCGTCATCGTCCATCGCCGGCAGATCGTCGTGGATGAGCGAATAGACATGGATGCATTCGACCGCGCAGCCGACCCGCAGCGCCCGATCTCGCGCGACATGGAAGAGCGCGGCCGAGGAAATGACGAGCAGCGGACGGAGGCGCTTGCCGCCGCCGATCGCAGCATAGCGCATCGCTTCGTACAGCCGCGCGCGGGCGTCCGAAGGAACGGGGAGCAGCCCATCGAACATCTGGTCGATGTCGGTGCCGACACGTTCGAGCGCGGGCTCGAGGCTGATCGATGCCACCGTGCGGTCACGCCTCGTCGAGCGGGGCCGTGCCTATCGGCCGGCCGTCGGCATCGGTCAAGATCTTGTCGATCCGCGCCTGGGCGGCCTTGAGCCGTGCCTCGCACTGTCGCTTGAGCCGGTCGCCCTCGGCATAGAGGTCGATGGACTGCTGAAGACTCGCCTCGCCGGATTCGAGCGTGCGGACGATTTCCTCGAGGCGCTTAAGCGCCTCCTCGAAGCTCAGCTCGGCGATCTCGTCGCGTTCCTCCGCCATGCGGGCAAGCTTTGGCCCCGCCGCGAAGGAGGGTCAAGCCGAGGCGGGACGCCAGGCGAGCGGATGATCGGCAAGTCTTTGGTCGGTGGTCAGCAATCGGAGCCGCTCGACCTGGCAGATGGCGAGCAGCAAGCGGTCGAAGGGATCTCTGGTCAAAGGCAGCAGCCTCGCCTCCGCCTGACCTGAAGATTCGACGGCGGCAAAATTCGAATGCCAGCCACGATCAACGGCTGGCCGCTTCTGCAAGCGGAACCGGTGGCTATTTTGCCGATCCCGCCCTTGCCCGCTCTTCCTCCGCCAGTTCCTTGCGCGAGAGCTTGCCGACCAAAGTCTTGGGAAGTGAATCGCGGATTTCGACGCCGACCACCTTTTCATGCTTGCCGACCCGCTCGTTGAGCCATTTGGCGAGCGCCTCGCCGCTCGTCTCGGCGCGATCGGCAAGCGTCACGAAGGCCTTGGGCCGCTCGCCCGCATAGTCGTCTGGAACGCCGAGCACGATCGCCTCGCGCACCGCCTCATGGCCATAGAGGACATGCTCGACCTGGCTCGGGAAGACCTTGTAGCCCGACACCGCGATCATGTCCTTCAGGCGGTCGACGATGCGGATATAGCCGTCCTCGTCGATGAGCCCGACATCGCCGGTGCGCAGCCAGCCTTCGACGAAGGCGCGCGCGTCGGCCTCGGGCCGGTTCCAGTAGCCGCGCATGATCTGCGGCCCCCAGACGAGAATCTCGCCGGGCTCGCCCTCGGGCGCGGGACGCGACGGATTCTCCTTGTCGGCGAGACGGACATGGGTGCCGGGGATGGGCTGGCCGATCGTGCCCGGCTTGTTTAGCGCCTCATAGGGGTTGCAGGAGACGACGCCGGAGGATTCGCTCAGGCCATAGCCTTCGACGAGGCGCGCGCCGGTGACGTTCTCGAACCGCTGCTTGACGGCTTCGGGCAGCGGTGCCCCTCCCGAGATGCACACCCGCAGCGAGGAGATGTCGGCGCGCGCGAGGCGGGGATGGTCGAGCAGCGCCTGATACATGGTCGGCACGCCGGGGAGCGAGGTGGCGCGCGTGCGGGCGACGGCATCGAGCGTCGCGGCGGCGTCGAAGCGCGGCAGCATCACGATCTCGCCGCCGCGCAGCACGGTGCGGTTGAGGACGCAGGTGTTGGCGAAGACATGGAACAGGGGCAGTACGCCGACGATCCGGTCCTCCGCGTCGGGCCGAGGATCGATCGCCTGCGTCTGACGCGCATTGGCGGTGAGGTTTTGATGGGTGAGAGTCGCCCCCTTGGGCGTGCCGGTGGTGCCGCCGGTATATTGGATGAGGGCGATGTCGCGCTCGGGATCGATCCGTGCCTCTGCCCCCTCGCCGTCATTGTCGATCAGCTTCGAGAAGGCGACGATCCGCTTGTCGCCCTTGCGCGAGGAGATGTCGCCGCGACGGAACAGGCGATAGAAGAAGGACTTGCCGCGCGGCAGCGCGCCGGCGATCGAGCCGACCACGAGGCGCTCGAGCGAGGTCCGGTCCATGACCTCGATCGCCTTGGGCAGCAGCGCGGTGGCCGAGATGGTGAAGAGGATGCGGGTGCCCGAATCCTCGACCTGCTGGGTCAGCTCCTCGACGGTGTAGAGCGGCGAGAAATTGACCACGATCGCGCCCAGCCGCAGCGCGCCATAATAGGCGGCGACATAATGGGGAACGTTGGGGAGGAAGAGGCCGACGCGGTCGCCCTTGCCGATGCCGAGCGCGGCGAGACCGGCGGCGACCCGGCGCACCCCGTCGCGCGTCTCCTCATAGCTGTAGACCCGGCCCATGAAGTCGATGAGCGGCGCCTTGGGCTCCCTTTCGGCGCTGCGCATGAACATTTCGGGAAGGCTCAACGGCGCGAACTGGCGCTCCCACTGGCCCGGATGACGATAATCATTCTGCCAGGGCTGGGGAGGGTGATGCATGACGTTCACGTAAAGGGCCGCCCGCGCCGCCGCAACCCGATCGCCTCGTCAAAGCGCGCGGAACCACCAGACGCCGTCGCGGGTCTCGCGCTCGGCCCGACCCGTGATTTCGAGATGCCTGAGATGCGCGAGCGCCTCGCCGGTGGCGAGGCCGTAGACATTGTCGCTCACCTTGCGTCCGAACAGGGTGGTGAAGACATCGACCGCGCGTCTGGGCTCGGCGAGCTTTTCGTGCAGCGCGTCGAGCCGGCCGCGATGGCCTTGGGCGAGCGCGTGGAGCCGCTCGTGCAGCCCGGTGAACGGCTCGCCATGCGAGGGCAGGACGAGAAGATCGGCGGGCAGCCCTTTCAGCTTCTCGATCGAGGCCAGCCATTCGCCGAGCGGATCGGCCTGGGGCTCCGACAGGCTCAGCGAGACGTTGGAAGTGATGCGCGGCAGCACCTGGTCGCCGGCGATCATCAGCCCGTCCGCTTCGCAGACGAGGCAGGCATGTTCGGGGGAATGACCGCTGCCGGTGACGACCCGCCAGTCGCGCGCGCCGAGGCGGAGGACATCGCCGTCGCGCAGGCGCGCATAGGAGACGGGCACCGGGCTGACGACGCTGGCGAAGCGGCCCCAGCCGCGCGTCGTCTCGGCCGCGATCCGCTTCTCCTCCCAGCCCGCGCCGCGCCAATAGGCGATCGCCTCGACCGGCGGCTCGTCGCGAATGTCGGCGGTAAGCATGCGCGCGAACAGCCATTCGCCGCGGGTCATGAACAGCGGCGCGGCGAAGCGCCGGGCGAGCCAGCCGGCAAGGCCGATATGGTCGGGATGGAAATGGGTGCAGACTATGCGGGCGACCCGCTTTCCGGCGAGCGCGCCGGCGAACATCGTCTCCCAGCCCTCGCGCGAGGGCGGGATGTCGAGCCCGGTATCGATGAGCGCGAGATCATCGCCGACGCCATCCTCATGCGCCCAGACATTGATATGCCGGAGCGCGCCCGGCACCGGCAGCCGGCCCCAGAGCAGGCCCGGCGCGACCTCCCGCATGGCGCCGGACTCCGGGCCGGCGCGACCAAGGACATAGGTGAGGCCGCGATGCGTCTCGGGCCCCGCCTCGCGGGCGAGCGAGACATCGGGGGAGACGGGTTCAGCTCTTGAACGGGTCGACAAAATCGGGCGCGTCCTGGGGCCTGCTCGGCTCGCCTTCCACGCCTTCGCCCCCTTCGCCCGCCAGCGCCGCTTCCTCCGCCGCGAGCGCCGCTTCGGCCTCGCGCTCGGCCTGTTCGCGCTCGGCGCGCAGCTCCTCGATCAGCGCCTCCTTGTCCTCCTCGAGCCGCTCGTCGGTGGGCGGCGGTTCGGCACCCGCCTTCTTGGCCGCCTTGGCGACCACCGCGTCGAGCTCGCGCTGGCTGCACAGGCCGAGCGTCACCGGATCGCGCGGCTGGATATTGGCCATGTTCCAGTGGCTGCGCTCGCGGATCGCGGTGATCGTCGTGCGGGTGGTGCCGATGAGCTTGGAAATCTGGCCGTCGGAAATCTCGGGGTGGTTGCGGATGATCCAGGCGATGCCGTCGGGCTTGTCCTGACGCTTGGAAACGGGGGTGTAGCGCGGGCCCTTGGTGCGGCGCACCGCATCGGGCGCCTTTTGCATCTCGAGCCTGTAGTCGGGATCGGCCTGGCCCTTGTCGATCTCCTCCTGGGTAAGCTCGCCGGCGCGCAACGGGTCGCGGCCCGTAAGCTTGGTCGCGGCGGTGTCGTCGGCGATCGCCTGCACCTCCAATATGTGCAGGCCGCAGAATTCGGCGATCTGCTCGAAGGAAAGCGACGTGTTGTCGACCAGCCAGGAAGCGGTCGCGTGCGGCATCAGGGGCTCGACCATGATCTCTTCCACATAAAATGAGGGCCGCCCCATGGGGACGGCCTGGAACATGGGCTCGATGTAGCTTCTGGCGCCTCCGCGCGCAAGGCGGGGGGTCAGGCGGCGCCGGCCTGGTCGGGGATCGGCGCCAGCGCATCGAGGAACTGCCGCGCGCTCGCCTGCCAGGTGAAGCTGCGGCCGTAGCGGGCGCATGCCGTCCGGTCGCGGGTCAGCGCCGCGCCCGCCGCCCTGGCGAGATCCTCGTCCACCGCTCCCACCTCGTCGGTGAGCAGATCGATCGGCCCGGCGACGGGGAAGGCGGCGACCGGCGTGCCGCAGGCAAGCGCCTCGACGATGACGAGACCGAAAGTGTCGGTGCGGCTCGGAAAGACGAGAACGTCGGCACCGGCATAGGCCGAGGCGAGCTCGATCCCGTGGCGCGGACCCAGGAAATGGGCGCTCCGATAGCGCTGGCGCAGCTCGGCGAGCGCCGGCCCGCCGCCCACCACCAGCTTGCTCCCCGGCAGATCGAGCTCGAGAAAGGCCTCGATGTTCTTCTCGACCGCGACGCGTCCGACATAAAGATGGATGGGTCGTTTCAAGCTCTCATATTCAGGAAGCGGCGGGGCATCTGGAGTGAAATTGTCGAGGTCGACGCCCCTCCCCCAGGGCCGGAGGCGACCGATCCCCCTTTCGCGCAAGGTCGCGGCGATCGTCGGCGTCGATACCAGCACCGCGCTCGCCGGGCGGTGGAACCAGGCGATATAGCGCCAGAACCAGTCCGCCGGCAGGCGCGTGCGTTTGGCGACATAGTCGGGGAATTGGGTATGGTAGGCGGTGGTGAAGGGCCGGCCGGTTCGCAGGCACCAGCGGCGCGCCGCGACCCCCAGCGGACCTTCGGTGGCGATGTGCACCGCGTCTGGCCAGAGCGCGTCGATCATCGCGCCGACCCGCCGCCGCGTGGTCAGCGCCAGCCTGATCTCGGGATAGGTGGGGCATGGCAGCGAGGCGAACTGGTCGGGCGAGATCAGCGAGATGCGATGCCCCGTTTTCTCGAGCTCGTCGCGCACCGCCTGCAAGGTGCGGACGACGCCGTTCACCTGCGGCGCCCAGGCGTCGGTCACGATGACGATGTGCATGAAGGGAGCGCCTAGGCCGTCTCGCCGGTTCAGGCCACCATCTTCAATCGGCCGGCGGCTTCGTCGCGGGCGGCGATCTCATCGGCCCAGTAGAGGAGTTCCATACGGCCGTCGAAATGCTCGACGAGCGCGGTGCAGCCTTCCACCCAGTCGCCGTCATTATAATAGGTCACGCCCCCGAAGTTCCGCATTTCGGCGGTGTGGATATGGCCGCAGACGACGCCGTCCACCTTGCGGACCTTTGCTTCGTGGGCAACCGCTTCCTCGAAGCGCGAGATGAACTCGACCGCGTTCTTCACCTTCGCCTTGGCATGTTTGGAAAGCGACCAATAGGGAAGGTTGAAACGGCGCCTGAGCCAGTTGACGCTGGTGTTGAGGCGCATGAGAAGATCGTAGGCGGCATCGCCGAGGAAGGCGAGCCAGCGATGGGCGAGAACGATGGTGTCGAACTCGTCGCCATGCAGGACGAGAAGACGGCGGCCGTCGGCGGTGGAATGGATGGCCTTTTTCCTGATCACCACGCCGCCGAAGTTCATTCCAGCGAACTGACGGAACATCTCGTCATGATTGCCGGGAATATAGACCACTTCGGTGCCGTGCTTGGCGCGCTTCATCACTCGCCGGACGATGGCGTTGTGGCGTTCGGGCCAGTAATAGCGCTTCTTCATCCGCCAGCCGTCGATGATGTCGCCGACGAGATATAGGGTTTCGGAATCGACATGATCGAGAAAGTCGATCAGCATCTGATCGTTGCAGCCGCGCGTGCCGAGATGGATGTCGGAAATCCATATCGTCCGGTAACGACGGCGTGGCGCACCCGAAGGCCCGACGCTCTTGTCGAACTTCGAGATGCGTTTCTTGATCTTGTCGATCTCGTCGAGGCCGCTTTTGTTGAGCTCTTCGAGACGGGCCTGGCTGGCCATTTAGGCTCCTCGTGCATTGCGGGCGTTGGCCGCAGCCTATCGCCGGTCAATGTGACAGTTCGAATCGGTTGCAGGTGACAAGAACATTACGAAAGCACGCGAAAGCGCGCTTTTATGCAGATATGTGAACTTTTCTGTGGATAAGTTGTGGGAAATCGGGATGAAGCCGCCCTCTCGGGGCGGCAAAGGGCGCGAAACGTTCCGCATCACCCCCTTGAATCGGTCGCGAAGGTGAAAATTGGGGGCTAATATGCGCTAGGGGGCGATCTCGAGCACGATCTTGCCAACATGGTCGCCTTCTTCCATGCGGCGATGCGCGTCGGCGGCCTGTTCGAGCGGAAAAGCGCTGTCGATGACCGGGCGGAGACGCCCAGCGACGGCGAACGGCCAGACCTTTTTCCGGATTTCCGCCGCCAAGACCGCCTTGAAGGCGTCCGAGCGCGCCCTCAGCGTCGAGCCCGTCAGCGTCAGCCGCCGCCGCATCAGCCTCATGATGTCGAGCTCGGCTTCGCGTCCCCGCTGGAAGGCGATCGAAACATGGCGCCCCTCCTCGGCGAGGCATTGAAGGTTGCGCGGCAGATAGTCGCCGCCGACCATGTCGAGCACGATCGCCACGCCAGCGTCATCGGTGAAGGCCTGCACCCGTTCGACGAAATCCTCGCGGCCGTAATCGATCGCCAGCGCCGCACCGAGCTTTACGGCTGCGCGGCATTTTTCGCCGCTGCCGCAGGTGACGAGGATTGCTATGCCGAACAGGCGGCAAAGCGCGATCGCCATCGTGCCGATGCCGCTGGTGCCGCCATGGACGAGCACGACATCGCCCTTCGCCGCCGCGCCGCGTTCGAACAGATTGTGCCAGACGGTGAACAGGGTCTCGGGCATCGCCGCCGCTTCTGCGAGCGACAGCGCATCGGGCACCTCGAGACAATGGTCGATACGCGCGGCCGCATATTCGGCATAGCCGCCGCCGGGAAGCAGCGCCGCGACCCGGCGGCCGAGCCACTCCTGCCCGGCCCCGTCGCCGAGCGCGACGACCCGGCCCGCGGCTTCGAGGCCCAGGGTCGAAGGCGCGCCCTCGAGAGGCGGATAGAGTCCCCGGCGCTGGAGGACGTCCGGACGGTTGATCCCCGCTGCGGCGATCTTGATCAGCACTTCGCCCGCGCGCGGCTGCGGCACCGCCCGCTCGACGGGCGCGAGCAGCTCCGGCCCGCCCGCTTCGGGGGGATCGATCGCGCGCATGAACTCGGGAATTTCCGCCATTTGCCACCGTCCGTCGCAAAACAGGCCGCGTTTCATTGACAGCAGGGCGGCGGCGATTCAACCTCGCGCCCATGGATCTCGACGACATAATTCCGGACAAACCCGAAGATCCGCTGACCCGGCTCACCAGGCAGGATCTCGATCCTTTCTCGCTCGAGGAGCTCGACGCGCGGATCGCGATCCTCCAGGCCGAGATCGAACGCGTCAGGAAGCACAAGGAAGATTCCGTTAACCATCTTGCAAGAGCCGACGAATTATTCAGGAAAAAGGGCTGAGGCGAGGAGCGGCTTGATCGGCTGCCGCCGAAGCCCGACATAGGGGGAAGCGCGTCTCACGCGGCAACGCTACTGGAAGGAGTTCTTGAATGCCGTCCTTTGCCCGCGAACTCGAAGAAACGCTGCACAACGCGCTTTCCGAAGCGAGCGGCCGCCAGCATGAATATGCGACGCTCGAACATCTGCTGCTCGCGCTCACCACCGACGAACATGCCTCCAAGGTGATGGGCGCATGCGGGGTGCAGATTTCCGAGCTGCAGGAGACGGTGCGCGCCTATCTCGACGGCGAGCTCGAAAAGCTGCGCGTCGAGGGCGACACCGACCCCGCGCCGACGAGCGGCTTCCAGCGCGTCATCCAGCGCGCGATCCTCCATGTCCAGTCGTCCGGCCGCGAGGAGGTGACCGGCGCCAACGTCCTCGTCGCGCTCTTCTCCGAGCGCGAAAGCTATGCGGTCTATTTCCTCCAGCAGCAGGATATGAGCCGCTTGGACGCGGTGAGCTATATCAGCCACGGCGTCGGCAAGGGGCAGGCGACCGTGCAGACGCCGGAAGTGCGCGGCTCCGAGGAGGGGCAGAAGGAGGACGGCAAGAAGAAGAGCGAAAGCGCGCTCCAGCAGTTCACAGTCAATCTCAACGAAAAGGCCGAGGCGGGCCGCGTCGATCCGCTGATCGGCCGCGGCATCGAGGTCGACCGCACGATTCAGATTCTCTGCCGCCGCTCGAAGAACAATCCGCTCTATGTCGGCGATCCCGGCGTCGGCAAGACGGCGATCGCGGAAGGGCTGGCCCGCAAGATCGTCGAGGAAGACGTTCCCGACGTGCTGAAGGATGCGGTGATCTACGCGCTGGACATGGGCGCGCTGCTCGCCGGCACCCGCTATCGCGGCGATTTCGAGGAGCGGCTGAAGGCGGTCGTCGGCGAGCTGGAAAAGCTCTCCGGCGCGATCCTCTTCATCGACGAGATCCACACGGTGATCGGCGCGGGCGCCACCTCGGGCGGGGCGATGGACGCTTCCAACCTGTTGAAGCCCGCGCTGTCGGGCGGCACGATCCGCTGCATCGGCTCGACCACCTACAAGGAGTTCCGCAACCATTTCGAAAAGGACCGCGCGCTTCTCCGCCGCTTCCAGAAGATCGACATCGTCGAGCCGACGGTCGAGGACACGGTGAAGATCCTGAAGGGCCTGCGCTCGGCCTTCGAGGAGCATCACAAGGTGCGCTACACGCCCGACGCGATCAAATCGGCGGTCGAGCTGTCCGCGCGCTACATCAACGACCGCAAGCTTCCCGACAAGGCGATCGACGTCATCGACGAGGTCGGCGCCAGCCAGATGCTGCTCGCCCCCTCGCGCCGCAAGAAGACGATCAGCCCCGCCGACGTCGAGGCGGTGATCGCGACCATGGCGCGGATCCCGCCCAAATCGGTTTCCTCGGACGACAAGAAGGTGCTCGAGCATCTGGGCCGCGACCTGAAGCGTGTGGTCTTCGGCCAGGATCTGGCGATCGACACGCTCGCCTCGGCGATCAAGCTGTCGCGCGCCGGCCTGCGCGAGCCCGACAAGCCGATCGGCAATTATCTGTTCTCGGGGCCCACCGGCGTCGGCAAGACCGAGGTCGCGCGCCAGCTCGCCTCGATCATGGGCATTCCGCTGCAACGCTTCGACATGTCCGAATATATGGAGCGCCACAGCGTCTCGCGCCTGATCGGCGCCCCGCCGGGCTATGTCGGCTACGACCAGGGCGGGCTCTTGACCGACGCGGTCGACCAGCATCCGCACAGCGTGCTGCTGCTCGACGAGATCGAGAAGGCCCATCCCGACCTGTTCAACATCCTCCTCCAGGTGATGGATTCGGGCAAGCTCACCGACCATCACGGCAAGACGGTCGATTTCAGGAACGTGATCCTCATCATGACGACGAACGCGGGCGCCGCCGACATGGCCCGCGAGGGCATCGGCTTCGGCGAGATCACCCACGAGGGCGAGGACGAGGAAGCGGTGAAGCGGATGTTCACGCCCGAGTTCAGGAACCGGCTCGATGCGATCGTCCCCTTCGGCTATCTGCCGCCCGAGGTCGTCGCCCGCGTCGCCGAGAAGTTCATCCTCCAGCTCGAGCTGCAGCTCGCCGACCGCAACGTCCATATCTCGCTCGACGACGAAGCGAAGGAATGGCTGTCGAAGCGCGGCTATGACAAGCTGTACGGCGCGCGCCCGATGGGCCGCCTCGTCCAGGAGAAGATCAAGCAGCCGCTCGCCGAGGAGCTGCTGTTCGGCAAGCTCGTCCATGGCGGCGAGGTCAAGGTTACGATCAAGGCCGGCGCGCCCGCCTTCGAGATCGCCCCCGCGCCGCCCAAGCCCAAGCGCGGCGGCAAGAAGAAAAAGAAGACCAGCGACAAGAAGGGCCAGCCCGAGGAGCAAGCCTGACCCCGCCCCTCGGCCGAGGCAGGAAGATGGCTCGCCGGAATTTGGCCGCTGCTATTTGCCTGTAACATGGCTGTGCTTTAATGTGCGGGCACAGAACGCCGCTCGCGGAAGCTGGCGGTTCCATGTCCAGCGACCAGAATGGGGGAAGTCACATGCGTTTCCTGAACAGCTTCGCGGGCGCCTTGCTGCTCATCGTCGCCGCTCCGGCCGCGGCCGAATGCACGGTCGACGAAGCGAACATGAAGCTCGTCACGATCCTCGGCAGCGAGGCCTATGCCGATACGCTCGCAAATGCCGGCACCCATGAGGAGGCCGATCCCGGATTCGAGACCGCGCGCGAGGGGCTTGGCAGCTTCGGCGGACGGCTCGGCCGTGCCGCCTCGCGTGCGATGCGCGACGAGAATTGGGAGCGGGAACGGCGCGAGCGCAAGGAAAGCAGGGCCGCGGCGAAAAGTCTCAAGCTGCGGATGGACCAGGCCGACAAGTTCATGAAGGACGGCGCCTACACGCCGGCCTGCTCGCTCTACGATTCGGTGATCCGCGACCTCAAGATCGACAGCTGAACCGCTGGAGATCGCTTAGAGTTGCAAGAGATCGGGGCGGCGCATCCCGCTCGCCGGGATTCGTCATTCGAAACCCGCGCCCGCGATGCCGAGCCCGTCTCCTTGGCGCCCTGCGGGCAGGCGGCGTAGCACCTCGCCGCTTTCGGCATCGACTTCGGCAATCCTGTCGGCGCCGGTTTCGGCGACATAGAGACGCGCGCTGTCGGCGCTGAACAGGATCGTGATCTGCCCCGCATCGGCATCGCCGCTCACTTCTATGGTTCGTAGCGGAACGGCGCGCCGCGCGTCGAACAGGCTGATGCTTCCGTCGCGCAGATTGGAGGTGACGACTATGCGCCCGTCCGGACTCACCGCGACGCGGATGGGAAAGGCGCCGGTCTCGAGCGCCGCCTCGCGCTCGAGCGTCGCCGTGTCGAACAGGTAGAGGATATCGCTCTGGCGATCGGCGACCCACAGCCGCGTTCCATCGGGGCTGAGCGCAATACCCTCTGGCTGGGCGCCCGCGTCGAGATCGGCGATTTTCTTGGCCTTTTCGAGATCGATCACGCTTACCGTGCCCGAGCCCATATTGGCGGCATAGGCACGGCGTGCGTCCGGAGAGACCGCGATCATATGCGTGCCTTTCTGGCCGGTCGGGATGGCGCTCACTTCACCATCCGCCGAGACCAGCGTCAGCGTGTCGCTCCCTTCGGTCGTGGCGACGATCCGTCCGTCGTCGAGCCAGACGATGCCGTGCGGGCGCCGATTGGGTGAAATGTCGATGCGGCGGATAAGCTCGCGGCGCCCGACATCGAAAATGTCGATGCTGGAGCCGCCATAGGCGACGACCGCGGCCCTGTCGCCGTCGGGCGAGATCGCGACTTCATGCGGATTGGGGCCGGTTTCCCGCCTTGCAAGTTCTTCGCCGGTCGCGAGATCGACGAAGCTTACCGTGTCCTCGCCCTTGTTGCCGATCACGAGCACCGGCCCTTGCGCCGGCCGTTCGGCGGCGGAACCGCCCTGCGGACCGGCGCCGTTCGAGCAGGCGCAGACGAGCAGGGCGGCGAAGATGAGAAAACGCTCCATGCCGTCACATTAGCGTATCGCCGCCATGCGACAAACCGCCGGCGCCTATGGCCTGCGCCGCTTTTCGTCTAAGCGGGCCGGGATTTCGACGAGGGAGGATTGCCACCATGGCCGAGAAGATCATCTTCTACACCAACCCCATGTCGCGCGGCCGCATCGTCCGCTGGATGCTCGAGGAACTCGGCGAGCGCTACGAGACGGTGATGCTCGACTATGGGACGAGCATGAAGTCGTCCGACTATCTCGCCATCAACCCGATGGGCAAGGTGCCGGCGATCGTCCATGGCGGCACCGTGGTCACCGAGGCGGCGGCGATCTGCGCCTATCTCGCCGACGCTTTTCCGGCCCGCAATCTCGCCCCGCCGCCCGGCAACCGCGAGCGCGGCCCCTATTATCGCTGGCTGTTCTTCGCCGCCGGGCCGGTCGAGGCGGCGGTCACCAACCGCAGCCTCGGCCTCGTCTCGGACCGCAAGCAGATGATCGGCTATGGCAGCTATGAGGATATGGTCGACGCGCTCGAACATGCCGTCCGCCCCGGCCCCTATGTCTGCGGCGAGCGCTTCACCGCCGCCGATGTCTATGTGGGCTCGCAGATCGGCTGGGGGCTGATGTTCGAGACGCTGCCCGCGCGCCCCGCCTTCAAAAGCTATTTCGAGCGGCTGAGCGCGCGCGATGCCTACGCCCGCGCGAGCGCGCTCGACGACGAGGCGATGGCCGCGCGGCAGACCGACTGCGAGGACGAGAATTGCCCCGCCAACGATGAGGAGGTTCAGGCCCGCGCCCGATGAAAAAGGCCCGGCGAGTCTCCCCGCCGGGCCTTCCTGTCTGCGTTGAGGCTGTCGCCTATTCGCGGCTGCCCAGGAACTGGAGCAGGAACATGAACATGTTGATGAAGTCGAGATAGAGCGACAGCGCGCCCATGATCACCGTCTTGCCCATGATGTCGCTGCCGGCGACCTGGAAATAGAGGCTCTTGATGCGCTGCGTGTCATAGGCGGTGAGCCCGGCGAAGATGAGCACGCCGATGAGGCTTACGGCGAGCTGCAGCGCGCTCGACTGGAGGAAGATGTTGATCACCATCGCGACGATGAGGCCGATGACGCCCATGATGAGGAAGCTGCCCCAGCCGGACAAATCCTTCTTGGTCGTGTAGCCCCAAAGCCTGAGGCCCGCGAAAGCCGCCGAAACCGCGAAGAAGGTGGTTGCGATCGATTCGCCCGTGAAGACGAGGAAAATGGACGACAGCGACAGGCCCATCACCGTCGCGAAGGCCCAGAACATGAGCTGGAGCGTGCCTTGCGAGAAGCGGTTGATGCCGAAGCTCATCGCGAAGACGAAGCCCAGGGGCGCGAAGATGATCAGCCAGCGCAGCGGCGTCGTCAGCACCTCGGCGGCAAGGCCGCTATAGGCGAAGGCGAGCGCGACGATGCCGGTCAAGAGCACGCCCGATGCCATATAGTTGTAGACCGAAAGCATGTAGGATCGGAGGCCCGCGTCGAAGAGCGCGCGCTCGCGCGTGCCCTCGACGGGCCGCGACGATGCGGCCAGGCGCGGATCGGACCAGTTTGCCATTTCTAATTCTCTCCTTTTGCCGGGACATGTCCCTGCGTCGGGCATGAATATCGTGATTTTCGCCGCCGCTTTCAAGCAAAAGCGGTTCCGTGAAGCTGCCGAACTGCGTTAACGCGGCGCTTGCCATGCATCGCCTGTTCGCCGCCATCCGCCCGCCCCGCTTCATTCGCGAGAAGCTGCTCGGCGTGATGGGCGGGGTGAAGGGCGCGCGCTGGCAGTCGGACGATCAGCTCCATCTCACGCTGCGTTTCATCGGCGAGGTCGACCGTCACCGCGCCGAGGATGTCGCCGCCGCGCTCGGCGGCGTGCGCCACCCCCCGTTCGAGATCGCGCTCGACGGCATCGGAAGCTTCGGACGACGCGGCCTGCCGGATAGCTTATGGGCGGGCGTCGCCCCGCAGGAGGAGCTGAAAGCGCTGCACAACAAGGTCGATCAGGCCTGCCGCAGGGTCGGCATCGCGCCCGACCGGCGCGTCTTCCATCCGCATATCACCATCGCCCGGCTGAAGGGGGCGGCGGGAAGTTTCCGCGATATCGCCGAGGAAGCGGGCGGCGTGGCGAGCGCGCCGTTCACGGTCGACAGCTTCTCGCTGTTCGAAAGCGAGCACGCCGCCCAGGGCGCGATCTATTCGCTCGTCGCGCGCTATCCGCTCGCCTGATCGCTCTCCTGCTCGCGCTTCCAGAGCAGGAAGGAATAGACGACCGGCACCACCACGATCGCCGCGATCGCGGCGATGAGCAGCGCCGCTCTCCATGACGAGGGCAACGCGGCGAGGGCCGCGGCGAGATAGATGAAACCGGCGAGCACCATCAGCCGGCCGCCGAGGCGATGGGTCTTGATCCACACCTCCTCGCTGGCCAGCGTCCAGGGGGTGCGGATGCCGACCATGTACATGCTGCGCGACTTGCCGAGCTGATTGCCGATGAGGATGAACATGAGCCCCAGGGCGCCGATCATCAGCCGGTCCATCGGCGCCTGCCGGCCGAGCGCCGCCGCCACCACGGCGACTTCGATCACGGCGCAGACGAGGAGCACCGCGGCCCAGCCTGACAGATAGAGGCCCTGGCTTCGTTCCAGCCCCTTGCGCCGCGGCTCGAGCGCGGGGAGGAAATAGAAGAGCAGCCCCATGAGCGCGGTCAGCCCGGCCGGCGCGAGCAGCGCGGTCCACTTGTCGTCGAAGCCATCGGCCTCGCCATGCAGGTTCCAGTGCACCGGAAGCTGCGCGTCCTCGGGCAGAGCGGCGCCGACGATCAGCCCCGCCCCCAGCATGAGCGCGACCAGCAGCGCCGTCGCCACGGCCATATGCTTGCGCGTCATCCTTCGCTCCTTTTGCCTGCCATCCGCTCCATGAAGCCCATCAGCACCTCTTCGAGCAGCGACATGTTGATCGAATAGATGATCTTCGTGCCGCGCTGATCGGCATGGATGAGGTTCGCCGCCTTCAACTTGGCGAAATGGCCCGACATGGTCGGCTTGGAGACGGCGAACTCTGCCGCCAGCTCGCCGGCGCTTTTCGAGCCTTCCTTCAGCCGCTCGAGTATCGCGCGCCGGGTCGGATGGGCCAAGGCTTCGAACACCATGTTCATCTATTTAGCTTGTTAGCTAAATAGCGAATTTGGCTTCGCAGGTCAAGCGCCCAGCCGGGTCAGAAGCCGGTCGGCCATTGCCGCATAGCTCTGGCCGAACAGCCGCAGATGGACGAGCGCGGGGAACAGCTGATAGGCGGCCTGGCGCTCGTCCCAGCCGGCTGCCGGACGGCCATGGGACTCCCAGAATGAAGCGGGCGGGGTTGCGAACAGGGTCAGCATCGCGATGTCGACCTCCGCATCGCCATAATAGCAGGCGGGATCGATGAGCGCGGCGAGCTCGCCTTCGTTGACGAGCACGTTGCCGGTCCACAGATCGCCATGGAGCAGAGCGGGAGGAGGGGCGCGAGATATGATGCCCGCGAGGCTCCGGCAGGCCTTGTCGACACGCTCGCGCCACGGCCGGTCGAGCACCGCGGCGACGGCGCGCAGCCGCTGCTCGCCCCAGAATTCGATCCAGTCCTCGCCGCGGCGGTTGTCGAGCCGCACCGTGCCGAGGCTCCAGTCATTGGGCCAGCCGTAGCGCTCCTCGCGGCGCGCGTGAAGCCGTGCGACCGCTTTGCCCAGCGAGCGCCAGGCGCCTTCGCTCATCACGCCGTCATTGGGGATATATTCCATCAGCAGCACGTCGCCATGCTCGCTTTCGACGGCGGGCGCAGGCGCGCCGGCGGCGGCGATCGCGCGCAGCATCGCCGCCTCGAGATCGGGTGCCGGTCCGCCCTTGGCGACGAGGCGGCTGCCGTCGGGACGTCTGACCAGCAGCACTTCGGAAAGATCGCCGCCGGCGAGCCGTTCGAGATCGCTTTCGGCCAGGCCGGTCAGCTCCGCGACCCGGGCCGAAAATGCGGTCATTGCCGATCGGCTATGCGCCGGGCCAGCGCTCTGGCGCCTTTTCTCGCATCCTCCCAGGCGCTTTCGAAGGCGGCTTCGTTGCCATAATAGGGATCCTTCACCGCCTCGCCCTCGCGCCCGTCGACATGGTCGAGCAGCAGCGAGATTTCGGCCCTGGCGTCATCGGGGCGCATCCCTTCCAGGTCGGCGCGATTCTGCGCGTCGAGCGCGATTATGTGATCATAGTGATAGAAATCGCCGGGCTTCACCCGCCGCGCGCGCCGGTCGCCGATGTCGATGCCGTTGGCCTTGGCGACCGCGGCGGCGCGCGGATCGGGCGGATGGCCGAGATGCCAGTCGCCGGTGCCCGCGGAATCGATTTCGGCGTCGAGGCCGAGCTTCTCCGCCTCGACCCGGAATGCCGCCTCGGCGAGCGGCGAGCGGCAGATATTGCCGAGACATACGAACAGCACGCGAACCGTCATCCCGGTCTCCGCAACACTACCTTTGATAAGTGCTAGCCCTTCGCGCGCGCCAGGACAATCGGCGAAACGCGAGAAGCTCAGGCGGGACGGATCACGCCGCAGGCGATCGGCGGACCGCTATCGCCGGCGGGATCGGTGCGCATGTCGTCCGCCCGCGCATGGACCACCACGGCCGCGCCATTTTCGTCGAGCAGCCGATAGGGTTCGCCGCCGAGCGAGGCCCGGTCGATCGTATATTCGAGCATGCCCCGGCCGTCCGCGCCGATGAGCAGATTGGGCAGATCGCCCTTGTGCTTGCCGGCGGGATTGTCGAAGCCGTGATCGGCATCGGTGGGGTTCCAGTGGCTGCCGGCGGAGCTGAAATCGGGCGGGGCGCACACGCCGATGTCGTGAAGATGCGCGCCATGCGCTCCGGCCGGCAGATTTTCCGCGTCGATGCGCACCCGGATGCTGTTGTTGGAAAGCTGGGTGAAACGGGCCGCGCCCTTATAATTGCCCTGGGCGTCGCGCAACTCGGCGATGGCTGATATATAGCCCGGAGCCGCGACCGGCACGGGCTCGTCGTCGCTCCCCATGCTGCCGCATGCCGCCAGCCCGAGGACGGACAGCGCCGCCGCCAGTTTTCCGGTCCCGTTCATTGCGCCTCTCCACAGTCCGCCCCTGAAACGGGCCGGGAGGCGAAATTGTTGCATGCTCATATCCGGGCCGGGCGGGCATAGTCGCCGCGGCCGACGCCATGCCATTCGAACCCGGCGGCAAGGACGTCGTCGGGGGGATAGATGTTGCGCAGATCGATGAGCAACGGCCGTTGCATGACCGATTTCAAGCGCTCGAAATCAAGCGCGCGCAGCTCGTCCCATTCGGTGACGAGCACCGCCGCCTCGGTCTCTTCCGCCGCTTCATAGGCGTTTGCGGCATAGGCGATGTCGGGCAGCAGCTTCCTTGCCTGCTCCATTCCTTCGGGATCGTAGGCGCGGACCTGCGCGCCGGCGTCGAGCAGCGCCCGGGCGATGCTGATCGAGGGCGCCTCGCGCATGTCGTCGGTGTTGGGCTTGAAGGTGAGGCCGAGCAGGGCGACGCGCTTGCCGCGCGCCTCTTCTCCCAGGGCCTTGAGCACCTTGCGTCCCATGGCGCGCTTGCGCTGGTCGTTGACCTGGACCACCGACTCGACGATGCGCAGCGGCGACTGGAAATCCTCGGCGGTCTTCAGCAGCGCGACCGTATCCTTGGGGAAGCAGGACCCGCCATAGCCCGGCCCGGCATGGAGGAATTTCGGGCCGATGCGATTGTCGAGACCGATGCCGCGCGAGACGTCCTGGACGTTCGCCCCCACCTGCTCGCACAGATCGGCGATCTCGTTGATGAAGGTGATCTTGGTCGCGAGGAACGCGTTGGCGGCGTATTTGATCAGCTCGCTTGTTACCCGGTTGGTGAAGACGATCGGCGTCTCGTTGATGAAAAGGGGGCGGTAAAGCTCCCGCATCAATTCGCGAGCCCGTTCGTCCTCTGCTCCCACGACCACGCGATCGGGTCGCTTGAAGTCCGAAATCGCCGCCCCTTCACGCAGAAATTCGGGGTTGGACGCGACGGAAAAATCCGTTCCCGCGGCAAGGCCCGGCCTCGTCTTCTTGATGATGGCCTCGACCTCGGCGCCGGTGCCGACGGGAACCGTCGATTTCGTGACGACCACCGTATAGCCGCTGAGGAGCTTTGCGACCTCTTCCGTCGCGGCGTAGACGTAGGACAGATCCGCGTGGCCGTCGCCGCGGCGCGAGGGCGTGCCGACCGCGATGAAAATGGCATCAGCGTCCGGCACCGGGTCTTCGAGATGGGTCGTGAAGGACAGCCGCTCCGCTGCCACATTCTTCTCAACCAGCGCTGCGAGGCCCGGCTCGTAGATGGGGATTTCGCCACGCTCCAAGCGCTCGATTTTCGAGGCGTCCTTGTCGACACAGACAACGGTATGCCCAAAATCAGAGAAGCAGGCCCCAGAGACAAGCCCGACATAGCCTGTGCCGATCATTGCGACGCGCATAGAAAACCTCTTGGTTCTTGAATACTGCCGGACCCGTTAGCGGGTGCAGACGCGGCCGAACAGCCCTTCGCGCTGTCAGAACAGCGTGCAGGCACCCTCGTTCGCTGGGCCCACCTTCTCGCGCAGACCGCCGAACAGCTCGCGGCCCAGCCCGTCATGGCTGTTCTGAGCGTGGCGTTCAGGAGCG
>JBHJHL010000023.1:0-11298 GCA_050330935.1 Sphingomonadaceae bacterium
CGGGGCGGGGGGGCGGCGGGCCGCGGCGGGCCACCGCGCCGGAGCGGAGGCCGCGCGCCGCACCATCCGCGCCGCCGGCGAGGCGGGCGTCGAATGCCTGACGCTCTACGCCTTCTCGTCCGAGAACTGGCGCCGCCCCGAAAGCGAGGTCAACGATCTCATGGGGCTGCTGCGCCATTATGTCCGCACCGAGCTCGAGGAAATCCACAAGGAAGGCGCGCGCCTCAAGCTGCTCGGCGACCTTTCGGCCTTTCCGGCGGATATCCAGCGGCTCGTCGGCAAGGCCGTCGAGCGCACCCGCGACAATCGCCGCATCACCATCGCCGTCGCCCTCAATTACGGCGCCCGGGGCGAGCTCGTCCGCGCCTGCCGCGCGCTCGCCGGGCGCGCCGTCGACGGCAAGCTCGATCCGACGGCGATCGACGAGGCGATGATCGACCGGAGCCTCCAGACCAGCGGCCTGCCGCCGCTCGATCTGCTCATCCGCACCTCGGGGGAGAAGCGGCTTTCCAACTTCCTGCTCTGGCAGGCGGCCTATGCCGAGATGCTGTTCGTCGACACCCTCTGGCCGGATTTCGACGCCGCCGCCTTCCGCGCGGCGCTGGCCGATTACGGCGCCCGGCATCGTCGCTATGGCGGTTTGTGAGCGTTCTCGGACCACCCAAGCCCGAATCGGATCTGCCGGTCCGCTTCGTCGCCGCGGTGATGATGATCGCGGTCGCCAGCGTCGCGGTCTATTTCGGCGGCTGGATCTTCCGCCTCCTCGTTTGGATCGGAGCGGCGGCGATGCTGATCGAATGGACCAGCATGCATCGCATCGGGCGGCGCTGGTCCTGGCTGGCGCTGGCGCTGCTCGCGGTCGCGCTCGGCCTCATTCCCGAGCTTCTGTTTCCTGCCGCCGACCGCGGCCCGGCGGTGCTGTGCTTCGACGAATGCATTGCCGGCGCGGCGAGCCTGTTCGGGGTCGTCCCCGCCTTCGGCGCGATCATCCTTCTCGGGCTCGTGGCGACCTTCATCGTCCGCCGCATCGCGATGGGCACGGGCTTCGTCTACATCGCCATTCCCGCCTTCGCGCTCCTCGTCCTGAGCTGGAGCGAATATGAGCTCGTCTTCTGGCTGCTGCTCGTTACCTGGGCGACCGACATCTGCGCCTATTTCACCGGCAGGAGCGTGGGCGGGCCCAAGCTCGCGCCGCGGATCAGCCCCAACAAGACCTGGGCGGGGCTCGTCGGCGGCATCGCCGGCGCCGCGCTCATGGGCTGGCTGGCGGCGGCATTCTTCGCCATCGGCGCGCCCTATCCCTGGCTCGGCGCCCTGATGGGCCTCCTCGCCCAGATCGGCGACCTGTTCGAAAGCTGGGTCAAGCGCCGCGCCGGGGTCAAGGACAGCGGCACGCTGCTTCCCGGCCATGGCGGCGTGCTCGACCGGCTCGACGGGCTGCTGCCGGTGACGCTCGCGACGCTCGCGGCGCTGCTCGCCGAGGTGAGCGCGGGATGAGCGCCAGGCGCAGCATCACCATATTGGGCGCCACCGGCTCGGTCGGCGGCTCGACGCTCGATCTCGTCGAGCGCAATCGCGAACGCTATGAAGTGCTCGCGCTGACCTCGAACCGCGAGGTCGAAAAGCTCGCCCGGGCAGCCAGGCGCACCGGCGCGAGGCTCGCCGTGGTCGCCGACGAGAGCTGCCGCGAGGCGCTCGACGAAGCGCTCGCCGGCACCGGCGTCGAGACGGCGGCGGGAAAGGCGGCGGTGCTCGATGCCGCGCGCATGGGCGCCGACTGGACGATGGCGGCGATCGTCGGCTGCGCCGGGCTCGAGCCGGTGCTCGCCGCGCTCGAAGGCGGCAAGTCGGTGGCGCTCGCCAACAAGGAGCCGCTGGTCTCGGCCGGCGCGATCGTGCTCGAGGCGGCGGCCAAAAGCGGCGCGACGCTGCTGCCGGTCGATTCGGAGCATAATGCGATCTTCCAGTGCCTAGAAGGCGAGAATCCCGAGCGCGTCCGGCGCATCATCCTCACCGCGAGCGGCGGTCCGTTCCGCGACTGGAGCCTCGAGGCGATGCGCGCGGCGACGCCCGAGCAGGCGGTCGCCCACCCCAACTGGTCGATGGGCGCGAAGATCTCGGTCGATTCGGCGACGCTGATGAACAAGGGGCTCGAACTCATCGAGGCCTGGCATCTGTTTCCGGTCGCCAAGGAGCGGATCGAGATCCTCGTCCACCCCCAGTCCGTGGTCCATTCGCTGGTCGAATATGTCGACGGCTCGCTGCTCTCGCAGCTCGGCCCGGCCGACATGCGGGTGCCGATCGCGCACGCGCTGGCCTGGCCCGACCGCATCGAAACCCCTTGCGCACCGCTCGATCTCGCGCGGCTGGGCGCGCTCGATTTCGAGCCGCCCGATCCCCGGCGCTTTCCCGCCCTCGAGCTCGCCCGCGCGGCGCTCGAGGCCGGTGGCGCGAGCCCGGCGATCCTCAACGCAAGCAATGAGGTCGCCGTTGCGTCATTCCTGGACAGGCGGATAGGTTTCCTGGATATCGCTTCAATCGCGCGCAAAACTCTGGAAATACTGGACCTGCCGCCGCCCCGGTCGGTCGAGGACGTGCTCGAAACGGACGCGCTGGCGCGGCGGCGGGCGCAAGAGCTGATAGGAGAGACGGCGGCGTGACCAATCCCAGTTTCCTGATGACCGTCCTTGCCTTCCTGCTCGTCATCGGCCCGCTCATCTTCATCCACGAGCTCGGCCATTATTTCGCCGGCCGCGCCTTCGGAGTGAAGGCGGAAACCTTCTCGATCGGCTTCGGCCGCGCGATCGGCGGCTGGGTGGACCGACGCGGCACCCACTGGAAGATCGGCTGGCTGCCGCTCGGCGGCTACGTCAAATTCGCCGGCGACGCCAATGCCGCGAGCCAGCCGTCGAAGGAATGGCTCGCAATGTCGCCCGAGCAGCGCGCCGAGACCTTCCAGGCCAAGCCGCTCTGGCAGCGCTTCATCATCGTCGCCGCCGGGCCGCTCACCAACTTCCTGTTCGCGGTCGTCGTCTTCATGGGCGTGTTCGCCACCTATGGCGTGCCGACGACGCCGCCGGTGATCGAGCGGGTGATCGCCGGCTCGCCGGCCGAGCGCGCGGGCATGCGGCCGGGCGACCGAATAGTCGAGATCGAGGGACGCGCGATCGAGACCTATGCCGATCTCCAGCATGTCGTGCGCTTCCGCCCGGGCCGCGAGATGGAGTTCGCCATCGACCGCGACGGCAGGATCGTCGAGATCCCGGCGCGGATCGGCGCGCATGTCGAGCGCGACAGCTTCGGCAACGAGGCGCGGATCGGCATGCTCGGCGTCGAATCGGGGGCGGTCGAGGGCCGGCGGCTCGCGATCTACGAGGTGCCGGGCGCGGCGGTCGCCAAGACCGGCGACATCGTCGAGATCATGGTCGTCACCCTGGGCCAGATCGTCGCCGGCGACCGGTCGGTCAAGGAGCTCGGCGGACCGTTGAAGATCGCCCAATATTCGGGCCAGCAGGCCTCGCTCGGCTGGTTCGAGTTCGTGCTCTTCATGACCCTCATCTCGATTAACCTCGGATTCATCAACCTCTTGCCAATCCCGCTGCTCGATGGCGGTCACCTGCTGCTCTACCTGATCGAGGGCGTGCGCCGCCGGCCGCTGTCGCAGGAAACGCTCGAATGGGCCTATCGGACGGGACTGGTTGCGCTGCTTGGTTTCATGCTCTTCGTCACCATCAACGACCTCGCTTCCTTCGGCCTGCTCTCGCGCATCGGCGGCTTGATCGGCTGACGCCTTTCGGGCAGTGGCAATGAACCAGGCCGGGACGACCGGCCCCAGTGGCAAGGCGGGAACCGCGTGATTTCTGACACAGCGAACAAAGCCGGGCGGCGGACGGCCGCCGCCCTTCTCGTGACGACGATATTGGCCGGCGGCACCGCCGCGGGAGCGCAGGAAGCGCCCGCTACCGAGCCGCCTGCGGCGCAGCGCCAGGAAGCGCCGGGGCTCGTCATCCGCTCGATCCGCGTCGAGGGAAATCAGCGTCTCGAGCCCGAGACCATCCTTTCCTACACCGATCTGCGCGCCGGCCAGGCCTACAGCCGCGAGACGCTCGACCAGGCGCTCAAGGACCTGTTCGACACCGAACTTTTCGCCAACGTCCAGATCCTGGGCGCCGATACCGGCAATCTCGTCATCGAGGTGGTCGAGAATCCGGTCATCAACCGGGTCATCTTCGAAGGCAACAAGCGGCTCAAGGAAGACGAGATCAGGAAGGAGATCAGGCTCGCCCCGCGGCAGATCTTCACCCGCTCGCGGGTGCGCGCCGCCGTCGCCCGGGTGATCGAGCTCTATCGCCGCCAGGGCCGCTTCGGCGCCCGCGTCGAGCCCCAGATCGTCGAGCTCGACCAGAACCGCGTCGATGTCGTGTTCGAGATCGAGGAAGGGCCGAGGTCCAAGGTCCGCCAGATCAACATTCTCGGCAACGAGGCCTTTTCGGACGGCAGGCTGCGCGACGAGATGGCGACCAAGCGCACCGGCTTCTTCAGCTTTCTGAGCTCCAGCGACAGCTACGACCCCGATCGCCTCGCCTTCGACCAGCAGAAGCTGCGGCAATTCTATCTTACCGAAGGCTATGCCGATTTCCGCGTCGTCTCGGCGGTCGCCGAACTGACGCCGGACAAGCGCGACTTCATCATCACCTATGTCGTCGAGGAGGGCGAGCGCTACCGCTTCGGCGACGTCGCGATCGACAGCGACATCGAGGACTACGTCCCCAACGCCGCCAATCTGCCGATCGAGGCGGGCGACTGGTACAACGCCAAGCTCGTCGAGGACAGCGTCAACGACCTGTCGGAAGCGGCGGGGCTGTTCGGCTACGCCTTCGCCGAGGTCAATCCCCGCTTCGAGCGCGACCGGGACGCCAAGACGATCGGCGTCACCTTCAAGATCGAGGAGGCGCCGCGCGTCTATGTCGACCGCATCGACATCCGCGGCAACGTCAACACCCGCGACAAGGTGATCCGTCGCGAATTCCGTCTCGCCGAGGGCGATCCCTTCAACTCGGTGCTGGTCAAGCGCTCGCGCGACCGCATCCAGTCGCTCGGCTTCTTCCAGGACGATCTCGAGATCGAGCAGACGCGGCTCTCCGACGATCGCGTCGCGCTCGGCGTCGACGTGCAGGAAAAATCGACCGGCGAGCTGCAATTCTCCGCCGGCTTTTCGAGCATCGAGCGCTTCATCCTCGCCTTTTCGGTGCGCCAGCGCAATTTCCTCGGCAAGGGGCAGACGCTGCGCGCCTCGGTCAACTATTCGAACTTTTCGAACTCGGTCGAGCTGGGCTTCACCGAGCCCTATCTGTTCGATCGCAACATCGCCGTGGGATTCGATCTCTTCCGTCGCGATTTCAACAGCTTCCGCTTCGGCGCCAACAATGACCGCGAAACCACCTACGAGCAGATCACCACCGGCGGCCAGCTCCGCGCCGGGGTGCCGCTCACCGAATATCTTTCGGTCGCGCTGCGCTACGGGCTCAGCGTCGACGACGTCTTCCTCGACGAATCGACCTTCTTCTCCGACATCGACGGCGACGGCGTCGTCGAGTGCAACCCGCGCCTCGCCGGCCGCTTCCTGTGCGACCAGATCGGCGAGCGCACGGCCTCGGCGATCGGCTATTCGCTCGTCTACAGCAGCCTCAACAACCGCCTCCGCCCGACCCGGGGCGAGCGCTTCGCGCTGAGCCAGGATTTCGCCGGGCTGGGAGGCGACGTGCGCTATCTGCGCACGCGCGGCACCGCGGCCAAATATTGGGACATCGGGCGCGGGCTCATTTTCTCGCTGTCCGCCGAAGGCGGCTATATCCACAGCTTCGAGGACCAGCCTTCGCCGGGCAGCGATCCGGTGCGCATCATCGACCGCTTCTTCCTCGGCGAGCCGCAGATCCGCGGCTTCGACATTCGCGGCATCGGCCCGCGCGTGCTGCGCATTCCGCGCGATGGCGAGGGCAACCTCATCACCGACGATCCCGACGCGGTCACCGATGATGCGCTCGGCGGCAAGGCCTATTATCTCGGCCGCGCCGAACTCGAGCTGCCGCTCGGCGAAAGCGTGCGCGAGCTCGGGCTGCGGCCGTCGATCTTCGTCGATGCCGGCGCGCTTTTCTCGCTCGTCGATCCTCCGCTCACCGATGTCGGCAAATTCTGCGTGCCGCTCACCGGCGGCGCGACGACGGCCATCGGCCCCAGCCAGACCTGCCCTCCGGACACCACCCCGGTGCCTGGCTTCAAGGAAGTCTATCTCGGCGACACGCCCTCGCCCCGCGTCTCCTTCGGCATCGGGCTCAACTGGAATTCGCCCTTCGGACCCTTCCGGCTCGATATCGCGCGCGCGATCGTCAAGGAGCCGGGAGACGACACCAAATTCGTTTCATTCAATGTAGGAACCGCTTTCTGATGACCCTGTTTTCCTTCCGCCCCCTTTCCGCCGCCCTCGCTCTCGCCCTCCTGCCGGCGACCGCCGCCGCCCAGCAGGTGCCGCCGGCGACGGTGATCGTCGTCGATGCCGAGCGCGTGTTTAGCGAATGCACCGCCTGCGCCGTCGCCAACGCCCAGCTCCAGAGCCAGGAGCAGCAGCTCGAGCAGCGCGCCCAGCAGCTCGGCCAGCCGATCCAGGCCGAGCGCCAGTCGATCCAGCAGGCGATCGCGGCATTGAACGGCGCCCGGCCGGGCCAGCCGCTCCAGCAGCGCATCCAGGCGCTACAGACCCAGCAGAGCAGCGCCGCCCGCGAAATCCAGCAGCGCGAGCAGACGCTGCAGCTGACTAGGCTGCACGTCATCAAGCAGATCCAGGACCAGCTCAGGCCCGCCATCGGCCAGGTGATGCAGGCGCGCGGCGCCAATCTCGCCGTCGGCGTCGGCTCGACGCTCGCCCATTCGCAGACGCTCGACGTCACCCCCGAGGTGCTCGCCAGGGTCAATGCCAGCCTGCCCTCGATCAGCGTCACCCCGCTGCCCCAGCCCGCCCAGCAGCAACAGCAGCCGCAGGGCCGATGAGCGGGGAGGCGCGGCCCGCCTCCGGCCCGCTCGACATCGGGCGGGTGATGGCGGCGCTGCCGCACCGCTATCCGCTGCTGCTCGTCGACCGGGTCGAGGAGCTCGTCGCCGACGAGCGCATCGTCGCGGTCAAGGCGGTGACGATCAACGAGCAGTTCTTCCAGGGCCATTTCCCGGGCCGGCCGATCATGCCCGGGGTGCTGATCGTCGAGGCGCTCGCGCAGGCGGCGGGCGTGCTCGCGGTCGAATCGCTGGGGCTGGCGGGCGCTGGCAAGCTCGTCTATTTCATGGCCATCGACGGCGCCAGGTTCCGCAGCCCCGTCGAGCCCGGCTGCCTCCTGAGGCTCGAGGCCGAATTCGTCCACAAGCGCGCGAACGTGTGCAAGTTCGCGGGCCGCGCCTCGGTCGATGGCAAGGCTGTCGCCGAAGCCGATTTCACCGCGATGATCGCCGATCCGCCCGGCGCCTAGCGCGCCTCGACCCAGCGTCCGTCGCGGCGCTCGATGCCGAACAGCGCGGTGAGCGCGGGCGCGTCCAGCAGCTCGGCCGGCGGACCCTCGCCGACGATGCGGCCGCCGCCCATCATGATGAGCCGGTCCGAAAAGCGCGCCGCGAGATCGAGATCGTGCGCCGCCATCAGCACCGCCTTGCCGGGCCGGCGGCTGTAGTCGCGCAGATAGCCGGCGAGCCGAAGCTGCCAGAAGGGATCGAGATTGGCGACCGGCTCGTCGAGCAGCAGCAGCGCCGGATCGGGCGCCAGCGCGCGCGCGATCAGCACCCGCGCCCGCTCGCCCGTCGACAGGCGGTCGACCCGGCGCCCGGCGAGCGCCGCGAGATCGAGCTCGGCCATGAGCTCCTCGATCCGCTCCTCGCTCCCGCCGCCCAGGCGAACGAGGTCGCGCGCGACGAGCGGCCATTTGACGTCGCGCGAGGCGGGAAGGAAGGCGAACAGGCGCCGCCGCGCCGCCGACGCGAGCGCCGAGGGATCGCGCCCCTCGATGCGCACCTGGCCGCGCGGCGATCCGATCCCGGCGAGCGCGTGGAGCAGGCTCGTCTTGCCCGAGCCGTTGGGGCCGACGAGGCAGGCGAGCGTCCCCTCGCCGAGCCGCAGGCCGGTCGGCGCGAGCCGCCCGTCGAGCGCGACGCCTCGGGCTTCGAGCAGGCTCATCGCGCGAGCCGCCAGCGCATCTGCGCGACGTAGAAGAGGAAGAAGGGCGCGCCCAGCAGCGCGGTCAGCACCCCGATCGGGATCGTCCGGTCGAGCGGCGCGAGCCGCACCGCGAGGTCGGCCGCGATGAGGAGCAGCGCGCCGATGAGGGCGGCGGGAAGGATCGCCCGGCCCGGATGGCTTCGGGTGAGGCCGCGCGCCAGGATCGGCGCGACGAGGCCGATGAAGCCGACCGCGCCGCAGACCGCGACGCAGGCGCCGATGCCGATGGCGGTGAGCGCGACGATCCGAAGCCGTATCGCGGCGATGTCGTGGCCGAACGAGGCCGCCACCTCCTCGCCCAGCGTCAGGCTGTCGAGCGGCGCCTCGAGCCGCCACAGGAGGAAGATGACCGCCGCCGCCGGCACGCCCGCGAAGGCCGCCTGGGCCAAGCTGCGGTCGACGAGCGATCCCATCAGCCAGTCATAGGCGTCGTAGAAGGCGAAGGGGGAGGGGGCGAGCGCCAGCGCCAGCGTGGCGAGCGCGCCGGCGAAGGCGCTGATCACGAGGCCGGCGAGGAGCAGGGTCGCGGTCTCGGCGCGCCTGCCGGCGAGCGCGACGAGCGCGAAAAGCGCGATCATCGCCCCGGCGACGGCGCCGACGGCGAGCCCGAAGGGCCCGCTCGCGCCGAGCCAGTAGGCGGCGATCACCGCGCCGAGCGCGGCGCCCGATGTGGTGCCGGTGATGTCGGGGGAGGCGAGGGGGTTGGCGAACAGCGCCTGCACCGCCGCGCCGGTCGCGCCGAGGGTCGCGCCGTAGAGCAGCGCGAGCAGCGCGCGCGGCAGCCTCAGCTCGACGAGCAGGGCGCGGGCGAGCGCCGGATCGGTCTCGACAAGGCCGGCGAGCGGCGCGAGCGGCATCGCGACCGAGGCCAGCAGCGCCGCGGCCAGCGCCGCGAGGATCAGCGTCCGGATCATCGCAGTTCCTCGCGCAGCCGCGCCATCTCGGGAACGAGCAGCGGCCCCATGCAGGTCCAGCGCCGGCCGTCGGTGCGGAGCTCTTCGGCGCCGCGCACGCGGGCCACGAGCGGATGGCCGAGCCAGCGCTGGCCGCCCGAGAACTGGCCGGCGCGATAGTCGCTGCGCAGCAATATCTCGGGCGGACGGACGAGCAGCGTCTCGAGCGTGGCACGGTCGTGCTCGAGCTCCCGCTGCCTCATACCGGCGAGCCGCATCCACTGCGCCGCCAGCCCCTCGGCCGGAACGCTCAGCCCGCCGCCGCCGAGCCAGATCGCATCGCGCGCGCGGGCAGGCGCGCCGCGCTCCAGCCGCGCGATCTCCTCGATGAGCCTGGCGCCCGCCCCGCGCCGGCCGAGCGCGCGGGCGACGGTCGCGATATTGGCGCGCATGTCGGCGAGGCTTTGCGGGAAGGGAAGGTCGACGACCCGGATTCCGAGCCTTCGTCCGATGCCGATGCGGTCGCGCGCGCCGCCGCCCATGGCAAGCACGATATCGGGCTTCAGCGGCGCGACCTCGGCGAGGCCGCCGTCGTTGCGCGGATAGGCCCGGGCGCGCTTCCACAAGGGGCTTTCGCGCCGGTCCTGCGACAAATGGGTGACCGAGACGATCTGCTCCGGCCGCGCGAGCAGCAACAGAAGCTCGTCGGTGCACAGATTGAGCGAGGCGGCGCGCGGCGGCACGGCGCTCGCCGGCACGGCGGCCGCGGCGAGCGCGAGGCTAATCGCCCAGGGAAAAGCGAAGGCCCGCATGAAATGTCCGCCCCGGGGTCGCATAGCCGGCGACCTCCCGATAGTCCTCGTCGAAGCCGTTCTCGACCCGCGCATAGGCCTCGACATTCTCGGCGAGGCGATAGCCGAGCCGCAGCGAGGCGAGCCAATAGGGATCGAGCACGACATCCTCGAAAATGTCGAAATCGGTGTCGCGGCGCTCGCCGACATAGGCGAGCGCGCCGCCGGCGGCGAAACCTCCGCTCCGGTAATCGAAGAAGATGTTGCCGCTATGCTTGGCCCGGCGCGGTTCGCGCAGCCTGAGGCCGTCTCCGAGCTGCGGCTCGCCTGCGTCGAGCCAGCTATAGTTGGCGCCGATCTCGAGCCCGGAGGCGGGCTGCGCCGCGGCCGCAAGCTCGATCCCCCGTCTTTCGCTGCGGCCGGCGGCATTGGCGGCCGAGGACAGGAAGGTCGCCGGATCGAAGACGGTGACGATCTCGTCCTCGAGATCGTGCCGGAACAGCGTCGCCGCCACCGCCGCGCGCGCGCCCTGCCAGCGCAGGCCGAGCTCATGGCCTCGCGAGCTTTCGGGCTTGAGAGCGGGATTGCCGATAAAGCTGCCGGGAAAGAAGCCGTGAAGATCGAAGAAGGTCGGCTGGGCGATGCCCTCGCCATAGGCGCCCCGGATCGAGAAGCCCTCGCCGAGCTCGGCGCGGGCCAGCGCGCGGAGGGTCGTCGCGTCCTCGAAATCGCCGAAATCGTCGCGGCGCAGCGCGATGTCGCTCGACAGCCAGCTGTTCCATTCGGCCCGCCATTCGCCGACGAAGGCGGCGCGCCGGCGGTCGCGGTCCTGGTCGGTGGCGCCGAAAAAGACGCGGTCGCGCGCCTTGAACCCTTCCTCCTCATGTTCGGCCGCGGCGATGAGCGCATGGCGGGTGCCGCCGAGGGCGAAGCGCCGCTCGCCCTGGAGGGAGAAAATCCGGCGCTCGCCCTCGCTGCGGTTCAGGGGATCGTCGGCGAGGAAATTGCGGTTGCCGCTCCACAGATATTGCGCCGCGGCGACGAGCGTCCAGGGCCCCGCGCGCTCGGCGCCATAGCCGGCGTGGAGGCGGACGGCGGCGGTTTCGGTGCGGCTTTCGTCGCGCGTGTCGGCGCGCAGGAAGCTGACCGGATCGAAGCCGTCGAACTCGCTCAGATGGTCGACATAGCGCGCCGCGAGGCCGAAGCCCAGCTCGCCGCCGGCGCGCGCCGCCGCCTTCAGCCCCAGCGTCGTCGTCGAAAAGCCGTCCTCGTCGCCCGCGCCGCCGCCGACGATGTCGATGCCGGCGCTGCGGCCATGCGCGGCGGTCAGCGCCGCGCCCAGCGTATCGCCGCCGAGCAC
>JBHJHL010000024.1:0-50640 GCA_050330935.1 Sphingomonadaceae bacterium
TGCGCTCGGCGATGGTGCCGCCCCAGGACTCCTCGAGCGGCAGCAGCGATTCCATCGCCTTGTCCTTGTCGTAGAGGAAGGTGATCACGTCGCGCGCCACCGGATAGGCGGCGCCGGAGCCGCCGCCATGCTGGATCACCACCGCGGCGGCATATCTGGGCTTGTCGAGCGGCGCGAAGGCGATGAACAGGCCATGGTCGCGATATTTCCACGGCACGTCCTGGCCGCCGCTGCCATATTTGAGCGCCACCACCTGCGCGGTGCCGGTCTTGCCGGCGAGCAGCTTGTCCTCGAAGGGGAGGCGCGCGCGCCCGGCGGTGCCGTTGCCGTTGACGACATCGCTCATCGCCTGGCGGACATATTCGAGATGCTCGGGCGCGAAGTCGAGCGGCGGCGCGGGATGCGGCGCGGTGTCCATGACCAGGCGGGGCCTGATCCGCCGGCCCGAGGCGATGCGCGCCGACATCACCGCGAGCTGGAGCGGGTTGGCGAGCACATAGCCCTGGCCAATCGAGGTGTTGACGGTGTCGTAGACCTTCCATTCCTCGCCATATTTGCGCTCCTTCCACTCGCTGTCGGGAACGGTGCCGTAATGCTGCGAGGTGACGGGAAGCGGGAACCTCTCGCCCATGCCGAGCTTGCGCGCCGCGGTGGCGATCGCGTCGATGCCGATCCTGAGCCCCATATGGTAGAAATAGACGTCGCAGCTCTGCGCCACCGCCCGGTTCATGTCGACCGCGCCGTGGCCGCCGCGCCGCCAGCAGCGGAAGGCGCGGTTGCCGACCCGGTAGCTGCCGCCGCAGACCACCTGCTGTTCGGGGCCGATCCCCGCTTCGAGCAGCGCCAGCGCCATCATCGGCTTGACCGTCGAGCCCGGCGGATAGAGCGCCTGGAGCGCCTTGTTGAGCAGCGGCAGCCGCTCGTTCTCGGCCATCATGTCCCATTCGTCGTGGCCGATGCCGTCGGAGAAGCTGTTGGGATCGTAGGAAGGCATCGAGGCGAGGGTCAGGATGTCGCCCCGGTCGACGTCGAGCACGACCACCGAGCCCGATTCGGGCCCGAGGCGGCGGGCGGCATAGCCTTGCAGCCCGGCATCGATGGTGAGCTTGAGGGTGCCCCCGCTGCGGTCGGGCAGCATCGAAAGCTCGCGCACCAGCCGGCCCCGCGCGGTGACCTCGACGCGCTTCGCGCCCGGCTTGCCGCGCAGCATATCTTCCTCAACCTTCTCAATGCCCTGCTTGCCGAGCTTGAAACCCGGTGACATGAGGAGCGAATTCTTGTCCTCGGCGAGATATTCCTCGCGATTGGGGGTCCCGACATAGCCGACCAGATGGCCGACGGCGGCGCCGTCCGGATAATAGCGGGCGAAGGACCGCAGCGGCGACACGCCCGGCAGCTCGGGCAGGCGCACGGTGACCGCGGCGAACTGCTCGTAGGGAAGGCTCGCCGCGACCTCGACCGGCTGGTAGCCGGCCGCCTGCGCGAGATCCTCGCGGATGCGCCGGACCTCCTCGGGCGGCAGCTCGAGCAGCCGGGCGAGCGTGTCGATGACGCGCTCCTCCTGCTCGAGCCGGTCGGGGATGATGTCGACCCTGAAGTCGCTGCGGTTGATGGCGATCGGCTGGCCGTGGCGGTCGACGATCCAGCCGCGCCGCGGCGGGATCAGAATCATCTGCACGCGGTTGCTTTCGGCGAGCAGCTCGTAGCGGTCGTTCTCGGCGATCGACAGCCAGGCCATGCGCCCGGCGAGCAGCGCGGCGACGCCCATCTGCCCGGCGCCGAGCACCATCGCCCGGCGGGTGAAGGTATAGCCCTGGGCGCTTTCGGTGACGAGGGGGATGCGCCGCCGCATCAGCTCAGCCGCCAGCGGTCGAGCCACGCGACGAGCAGGGCGACGACCGGCAGAAGCAGAATGGAGACAAGGATTTGCGGCACTATCATCATATAGCCTATCTCGCTGCCAAGATAGTGAGCGATGATCCATCCGCCAGTGGCGGCGATCGTGATGCCGGCGGCGGCGAGCAGCCAGTCGAGCCAGTAGTCGCGATAATCGGAGCGGGTGTCGAGATAGTCGAGCACGAGGAACAGTAGCGTCCAGATCGCCATCGACTGGCCGAGCGGATGGCCCGAGACGAGATCGTTGAACAGGCCCAGCGGAAGCGCCGTCGTCACGCTCCACATCTCCGGCCTCAGCAGCCGCCAGGCGAGCAGCGTGAGCAGCCCGAAATCGGGAATATAGGCGGCCTCGGCGACGATCGGCAGCAGGCTCAGCGAGCAGGCGGCCAGCGTCGAGCCGATCGGCACCAGCCGGAAGCGCATCCGCTTCATCCTGAGCTCGGCCTGGGAGGAGGCGATGCGGCTCACCGGCCGGCCCCCGTCGTCGGCGCGGCCCCGTCCTGCTGGTCGGTCCCGGCGGGCGGGGGAGGGACCGCCGCCGCATCCTCGAGCGGCCCGTCGGCGGCGGGCTGGTAGATTTCCTGGACCAGCGCGAAATCGATCTTGCCGGGATCGGCGAGCGGCCGGCCGATGGTGATGTCGCCGTCCACCTTGACCACCATCGCCACGGGGATGTTGGGCGGATAGAGGCCGCCGGTGCCCGAGGTGGCGACGATGTCGCCCACGGCGAACGGGTTGGCGCCGCCGGTGAGCGGCTTGATGTCGACGGTGCCGTCGCCGCGGCCGGCCGACAAGGCGGGGGTGCCGTCGCGCACCATCTTCACCGGCACGGTGTTGGCGCCGTCGGTGACGAGCAGCACGCGCGAGGCGAAATGCCCGGTCTCGAGCACGCGCCCGATCAGGCCTTCGGGCGCGCGCACCGGCTGGCCGGTCTCGATGCCGCGGTTGCGGCCGGCCGAAAGCGTCGCCAGCCGCCGGCTCGAATCGAAGGTCGAGCCGACGATGCGCGCGACGGCGACGGTTTCGACGTCCTGCTCGACGAGGCGCAGCATGCGCTTGAGGCGCTCGTTCTCGAATTCTATCGCCCGCGCTTCGGTGAGGTCGCGGCGCGATGCGGCGAGCTCTTCCCTCAGCGCGCGGTTCTGCGAGCCGGCATCCAGATAGGCCGCGACCGAGGCGCCGATATTGCCGGCCCCGCGCACCAGCGTGCGGCCGGCGGCGGGGATCGCCACGGTGGCGTCGAGCGCGGCGCCCCTGATCGCTCCGAAGCCCCGCGGATCGAGCGCCGCGACGACGAGCAGGAGCAGCGCCGCGACGATGCCGGCGACGGCCGCGACATAGCCGAGGAACAGGCTGTACTGCGCCTTGCGGGAGAAGCCCGAGCGCCGTTTGGAGCGCGGCGCCATCCCCGGCTTTTAGGCCGTTTGCAGCACGCCCCGGAAGACTTCCTCTTCCAGCGCGCGTCCGGTTCCCAGGGCGACGCAGGTGAGCGGATCGTCGGCGACGATGACGGGAAGGCCGGTCTCGTCGCGCAGCACCTCGTCGATGCCCTGCAGCAGCGCGCCGCCGCCGGTCAGCACGATGCCCTGGTCGACGATGTCGGCGGCGAGCTCGGGGGCGGTGTTCTCGAGCGCGATCCTCACCCCCTCGACGATCGTGCCGACGGGCTCGGACAGCGCCTCGGCGATCTGGCGCTGGTTGATCTGGATCTCCTTGGGCACGCCGTTCACCAGGTCGCGGCCCTTGATGTAGATCGTCCTGCCCTCGCCGTCGGGCGGCGGCTTGGCGATGCCCACCTCCTGCTTGATGCGCTCGGCGGTCGATTCGCCGATCAGCAGATTGTGGTTGCGGCGCACGTAGGAGGAGATCGCCTCGTCCATCTTGTCACCGCCGACGCGCACGCTGGTCGTGTAGGCGAGCCCGCGCAGCGAGAGCACCGCCACCTCGGTGGTGCCGCCGCCGATGTCGACCACCATCGATCCGATCGGCTCGGTGATCGGCATGTCGGCGCCGATCGCCGCCGCCATCGGCTCCTCGATCAGCCACACCGCGCTCGCGCCGGCGTTGGAGGCGGCGTCGCGGATCGCGCGCCGCTCGACCGAGGTCGAGCCCGATGGCACGCAGATGACGATCTCGGGCCAGCGCGGGAAGCGGCGGCGGCCATGCACCTTCTGGATGAAATATTTGATCATCTGCTCGGCGACGTCGATATCGGCGATGACGCCGTCGCGAAGCGGCCGGATCGCCTCGATCGCGTCGGGGGTCTTGCCCATCATCACCTTGGCGTCGTCGCCGACCGCCTTCACCTTCTTGACGCCGTTTATCGTCTCGATCGCCACCACCGAGGGCTCGTTGAGGACGATCCCCCGGCCGCGCACATAGACCACCGTGTTGGCGGTGCCGAGATCGATCGCCATGTCGTGCGAGGGCAGCTTGAAGAAACGCATCAATGACATTCGGGTCTCGCTTCGGTCGACCGCCTCGGGCGAAGCGGCGGGATGGTTGGCGGCTATTCTACCGCGACCGCCGTCCGCGTCCAGATGGCGGCCACGGGGGGAGAGAAAAGGTCGCAAGGATGGCGCCGCTTGGGCTACACTGGGCGCCATGTCAATAAGACGGCTTCCCGAACATCTGGTAAACCGCATCGCCGCCGGCGAGGTGGTGGAGCGCCCGGCGAGCGCGGTCAAGGAGCTGGTCGAGAACGCGATCGATTCGGGCGCCGGCCGGATCGCCGTCGCGCTCGAGCGCGGCGGGGTCGTGCGTATCGCGGGCGCCGACGAGGGCTGCGGCATGGCGCGCGGGGAAATGGCGCTGGCGCTCGAGCGCCACGCGACCTCCAAGCTCGCCGGCGAGGAGATCGAGGCGGTCGCGACGCTCGGCTTTCGCGGCGAGGCGCTGCCCTCGATCGCCAGCGTCTCGCGCTTCACGCTCGAAAGCAGGACGGCGGGCGCGGACGGCTGGGCGATCGTCGTCGACAACGGGCGCATGCTGCGCGAAGGGCCGGCGGCGCTGCCTCCCGGGACGCGCGCGGTCGCCGGGGAGCTGTTCGCCAAGGTGCCCGCGCGGCGCAAGTTCCTGCGCAGCGAGCGGGCCGAATATGGCGCCTGCCTCGACATCGTGAAGCGCCTCGCGATGGCGCGCCCCGATATCGGCTTCACGCTCGATCATGACGGCCGGCGGACGCTGTCGGTCGCGCCCGGCGAGAGCCGCGCCGAGCGGGTCGCGGCGCTTTGCGCGCGCGGCCTCGCGGACAACAGCGTCATCGTCGACTATCGGCGCGGCGACGCGACGCTCGGCGGGGTCGCCGGCCTTCCCACCTTCAACCGCGGCGTCGCCGACCATCATTATCTGTTCGTCAACGGCCGGCCGGTGAAGGACCGGCTGCTCGCCGGCGCGGTGCGCGGCGCCTATCGCGAGCTCATGCCGCGCGACCGGCATCCGGTCGTCGCGCTGTTCGTCGAGCTGCCGCGCGAGGAGGTCGACGTCAACGTCCATCCCGCCAAGACCGAGGTGCGCTTCAGGGACGCGGGCGCGATTCGCGGCCTCGTCGTCGGCGGCCTCAAGGACGCGCTGGCGCGGGCGGGCCACAGGAGCGCGCGGCAGCCCTCGGCCGGCGCGCTCGGGGCGTGGCAACGCGAAGGTTCCGCCCCCGCCGATGCTCCCTCTCCTCCGCCGGGAGAGGGGCGGGGCGGAGGGGCTCGATATTCGCCCTCCAGCCTCCATCAGCCCCGCCCCGCCTTCCTCGACGCCCCGCCGCAGGCGCGCGCCGAGCCGGCCGAGCAGATGCCGCCGCCGGTCGCCGACCATCCGCTCGGAGTCGCGCGCGGGCAGGTCGCCAGGACCTATATCGTCGCCGAGGCCGAGGACGGGCTCGTCATCGTCGATCAGCATGCGGCGCATGAGCGGCTGGTGCTCGAAAGGATGAAGCGGGCGATGGCCGATGGCGGGGTGCCGCGCCAGGCGCTGCTGCTGCCCGAGGTCGTCGAGCTCGACGAGCCGGCCTGCGACCGGCTCGAGGCGCGCGCCGGCGAGCTTATGGAGATGGGGCTGGAGATCGAGCGCTTCGGCGCCAGGGCGGTGCTCGTGCGGGCGACGCCGGCGCTGCTCGGCGCCGGCGACATCCAGGGGCTGGTCGCCGATCTCGCCGACGAGCTCGCCGCCTATGAGGAGGCGCTGTCGCTGAAGGAGCGCCTCGACCATGTCGCCGCGACCATGGCCTGCCACGGCTCGGTGCGCGCCGGGCGGCTGCTCGGGGTCGCCGAGATGAACGCGCTCCTGCGCGAGATGGAGGCGACGCCGCATTCGGGCCAGTGCAACCACGGCCGCCCGACCTGGATCAAGCTCGGCCATGGCGACATCGAAAAGCTGTTCGGGCGGCGGTGAGATACTTGAGGCGATCTCACGCCACATTTAACTGAAAGGACATCTGACGTGACCGATAGCTTGCTGATCCATGAAACGGGACCCGACGGAGATTCCACTTATGAACTGCGTAACGGGACCGACATCTCCGCCGAACTCGCCGAGGAACTGATACAAAAATCAGGCGGGCGAGAAGGGTATGCGATGCATCATTACGAGAATGGTGAAAAGAAAGCGAGTTTCGTTTCGAAGGCGGTTTATGACGCTTTCCAAGAGCAGGTTAAGTTGATTCCCAAGCCACGTAGTGTGGACGAAATCAAAGCTGACATGGACAGGCAGTTGGGAGCGCGAAGTGAGGCGGCGTCAGGTAAGCCTTGGTGGGCCTTCTGGCGACGTTGATGGGCTTTGGTGGTCAATCCGCAAAGTTTTCGTCATTCCAGCGAAGGCTGGAATCTATCCCAACTATCGGTCTTGCGATTGGGTATCAGTGATAGACCCCAGCCTTCGCTGGGGTGACGATCACGGGAGGACTTAGGAACTGTTTCGACGCAGTGCCCGCAGCGTCTCGCCAATCTCCTCGATCGGATGGGCCTTAGCCCGCTCGCGCGCGCTTTTAAGTTTCGGATAGCCGGCCCTGGCGTCGGCGATCAGCGCCTTCACGAAGCTGCCGTCGCGCACCTCGGCCAGGATGCGGCGCATCTCGGCGCGGGTCTCCTCGGTAACGATACGCCCCGAACCCTGCACAGCGCCGAACTCGGCGGTGTTCGAGATCGCCTCGCGCATGCCCGCGATCCCGCGCGCGTCGATCAGGTCGGCGAGCAGCTTGAGCTCGGTCAGGCATTCGAAATAGGCGATCTCGGGCGCATAGCCCGCCTCGACCAGCGTCTCGAAGCCGGCGTGGATGAGCTCGGGCACCGCGCCCCACAGCACGCCCTGCTCGTTGAACAGGTCGGCCTCGGACTCCTGCCCGAAGCTCGTCTCGATCATGCCCGCGCGGCCGCAGCCCAGCGCGGCGCCGTAGGACAGGGCGAGCGCCATCGCGCCGCCGCTCGCGTCCTGCGCCACCGCGATCAGCGCGATCATCCCCTCGCCGGCGAGATAGTCGGCGCGCAGCGCGCTCCCCGGCCCCTTGGGCGCGACGAGGAAGACGTCGAGGTCGGCGCGCGGCTCGATCATCCCGAAATGGATGTTGAGGCCGTGCGAGAAGCCGAGCGCCGCGCCACGCTCCAGGTTGGGGGCGACGGCGGCGCGGTAGATCGCCGCCTGGTCCTCGTCGGGGGCGAGCATCATCAGGAGGTCGGCGCCGGCCGCGGCCTCGGCGGCGGCGGCGACGGGAAAGCCGTCTTCCTGCGCGCGCGCGCGCGTCCGCGAATCCTGCGGCAGCGCGATGACGATCCGCTCGACACCGCTGTCCCTGAGGTTGAGCGCCTGCGCGCGGCCCTGGTTGCCGTAGCCGACGATCGCCACGCGGCGCTGCCGCGCCAGCGAGGGATCGGCGTCCGCGTCGAAATGGACCGGCAGGGTCATGTGAGCTCCTTCAGCGCGCGCCGGGCATCCTTGCCGCTTTCGATCGGCGCGCGCCAGACCGGCCATTCGGCCGGCGCCTGGCGCGAGAACCATGTATATTGGCGCTTGGCGTAGCGCCGCGTCGCCGCCTTGCCGGCCGCGAGCGCCTCCTCGCGGCTCGTCTCGCCCGCGAGGAAGGCGGCGATCTCGGGCACCCCGATCGCGCGCATCGCCGGCAGGTCGGGATCGAGATCGCGGGCGAGCAGCGCCTCGACCTCGGCGATGCCGCCCTCCGCCATCATCGCCTCGAAGCGAAGATCGCAGCGCGCGTAGAGCCAGTCGCGCGGCGGCAGCAATATGAGGGGGGTGATGTCCACTTTGCCGGCCAGCCCGCCAACTTTGCGCCGGCGCCAGTAGAGGATCGATCTTCCCGTCGAAAGCGCGGTTTCCAGCGCCCGCGCGATGCGCGCCCGGTCGCTCGGCCGAAGCCGGGCGGCAGCTTCGGGGTCGGCTTTTTCAAGCTCCGCATGACTTTCGCCAACTTCCATCCGGCGCACCCGGGCGCGGATCCCGGGATCGATTTGGGGCACCGGCGCGATCCCTTCGACGAGCGTGCGAATATAGAGCCCGGTGCCGCCGACGAGGATCGGCAGCCGCCCGGCCTCGCGCGCCGCCTCGATCTCGCGCTTGGCGTCGGCCGCCCATTCGGCCGCCGAGCAGGCCCGCGCGCCGTCGCGATAGCCGTAGAGCCGGTGCGGAACCCGCCCTTCCTCCTCCCTGCCGGGCCGGGCCGTGAGGATGCGCAGATCGGCGTAGACCTGGGCGCTGTCGGCATTGATGATCGTCCCCTCGGCGCGCTCGGCGAGCGCCAGCGCCAGCGCCGACTTGCCGCTCGCGGTCGCGCCGGCGATAAGCGCCAGCGGCGGGAGATTCCGGACCATGTTCATCACCACCCTGATAGCAGCGGGACGGCTCCGTAGGGGGGATATTTCGGCCGCCGCCGACGCGCTGGCGGAGGCCGGCGCGCGCCCGCTCGAAAGCGGCTGGATCGAGCCCGGCGACGCCGCCGACATCCGCTTCGCGGGCGATGCCGGGAGCGCGCGCGCGGTGCTCGAAAGCTGGGCGGGGGGCCGCGCCATCGACATCCTCGTCCAGCGCGCGGCGGGCCGCGCCAAGCGCCTGCTCGCCGCCGACATGGACTCGACGGTGATCGCCGTCGAATGCATCGACGAGCTCGCCGATTATGCGGGCCTCAAGCCCGAGATCGCCGCGATCACCGAGCGCGCGATGAAGGGCGAGCTCGACTTCGCGGCCGCGCTCGCCGAGCGTATGGAGCTGCTCGCCGGCCTCGACTCGGCGCTCGTCGATCGCTGCCTCGAGGAGCGGGTGCGCCACACGCCCGGTGCCCGGCGGCTGGTCGCGACGATGAAGGCCAACGGCGCCTATTGCCTGCTGCTCTCGGGCGGATTCACCGCTTTCGCCGGGCCGGTGGCCGACGCGCTCGGCTTCGACGAGGCGGTCGCCAACCGGCTCGCGCTTGCGGACGACCGGTTGACGGGGAAGATCGAGGGGCGCGCGATCGGCGCCGAGGCCAAGCGCGATGCGATGCTCGCCGCGGCGCGGCGGCGCGGCCTCGGCCCGGCCGACTGCCTCGCCGTGGGCGACGGCGCCAACGACGTCCCGATGCTGGAGGCCGCGGGGCTCGGCATCGCCTATCGCGCCAAGCCCGCCGCATCGGCCGCCGCCGATGGCGAGATCCGGCATCACGACCTCGCCGCGCTGCTTTTCGTCCAGGGCTATGCGCGAAAGGACTGGTCGGTCTAGGGCCTGGCCGGCAATGTCGCGCGGCCGCGAGGGCTGCTCATCTCGCAGACAATCGCCGACAGCGCGAAGGCGATCGATTTCTCGTCGAGCGGAAAACGAAGCTCGATGCCAGCCTCGCCATGCGCGATCACCTCGCCCGAGATGCTGCCCGCCTCGGGATGGTGGAGGGTGGCGACCGATCCGGTCGGCGGGCGGAGGCTGGTTTCGATCACCGCGTTGCGGCCGGAGACGGCGTAGAGCGCCGCCGGTGCGGGCTCGCCGCCGTCGATGATGCACATGCAGCGCCGGCGCCATGGCGTCGCCATCATATATTGATCCGCCTGCGCGCCTTCTTCGGCCATTTCGCTCTCCCGGGGTCGAGCGAGGCGCTTAGCCCGAAGCGACGAAAAATTCGGTTAAGGCGAAATCGGGAAGCAGCCCTGGCCCGAGGCCTTGAGCGAGGCGCACAGCCGCTCGGCTGCGGCGCGGCTCGCGAGCGGGCCGGCCTGGAGCTTGGTGAGCCCGCCGTTGCGGACATACATCGGGCTGAGCCCTGCAAGCAGCGAGGAGGAGCCGAGCCTGTCCCACAGCCGGCGCGCATTGCCCTGCTGGCTGAACGCGCCGAGCTGGACGCGCCAGCCCGAAGCGGGGGACGGGGCAGCCTCCGTCGCTGGCCTGGCGACGGGCTTGGGAACCGTGGCCGAAGGAGGCGGAGCCGCCTTGGGTGCCGGCACCGGCACCTCGGAGACCTTTTCGGGCGCCGAGGGCTGCGGCCATGTGGGGATGGCGGGCTTGGAACGTGGCAGATCGGCGCGCGCGACGCGGGACGAGCCTTCCATCTGGCGGGCGATCTCGAGCCCGCGCAGCCGCTCATCGGTCGAAAGATGCTTTTCCATCTCGGCGAGGCTGCTCGCCGCCGGCGGCAGGCCCTGGGCCGAAGCGAGGCTCATCAGCGCGAAGGCGCGCGGCCAGTCCCGGGGCGCCAGATCGCCGTTGAAATGGGCCGTGCCCAGGACATATTGCGCGCGCGGATCGCCGCGCATCGCCGCTTTCTCGACCCATGGCATCGCTTCGGCGCGGCGGCCGTTCTGGAACATCAGCAGCCCGATCTGCCCTTCGGCCTGCTCATGGTCCTGGCGCGCCGCGGCGAGATACCAGCGCTCGGCCTCCTTGACGTCGGCGGTGACGCCGCGGCCGAGACGATAGGCCTGGGCAAGGTTGAACTGGGCGTCGGCATTGCCGCGTTCGGCGAGCGGCCGCCATTCGCGGACCGCGGCGGCATAGTCGCCGCGCTGCCAGGCGGCGATGCCGTCCTCGACATCGGCGGGGGCGGGAGCAGCCAGCAGGCAGGCGGCCGCCGAAGCGAACAAAAGGCGCGCGAAACGGACCATGTCTTTCTCCATCGGCACGAGTGCCGGACAGGCTCTAGCCGGGCGGCGGTTAATTGCAGCTTAGCATAAAAGCTCTGCGGGCTTTCGCCAATATTAACCCGATTTTAGCGAGCGGGGGTGCAATCCGGCCTTCCGATTGCAGCGAAGGTGGAAGATGCGGGTTCTAGCATTGTCATCGCAGAAGGGCGGTTCGGGCAAGACGACCCTGTCCGGTCATCTTGCCGTCCAGGCCGAGCGCGCGGGGAGCGGCCCGGTCTGTCTCATCGACATCGATCCTCAGGGCTCGCTCGCCGACTGGTGGAACGAACGCAGCGACGAGGTTCCCGCTTTCGCGCAGACCACCGTCGCCCGTCTCGGCGCAGATATCGAGGCGTTGCGCAAGGAAGGCTTCAAGCTCGCGGTGATCGATACGCCGCCGGCGATCACCATGGCGATCCAGAGCGTCATCGCCATCGCCGAGCTCGTCGTCATACCGACCCGCCCGAGCCCCCACGATCTGCGCGCCGTCGGCGCCACCGTCGATTTGTGCGAACGCGCGGGCAAGCCGCTGATTTTCGTGGTCAACGGCGCCACCCCCAAGGCCAAGATCACCTACGAGGCGGCGATCGCCCTCTCGCAGCACGGCACGGTCGCGCCGGTGACCATCCACCACCGCACCGATTTCGCGGCCTCGATGATCGACGGCCGCACCGTGATGGAGGTCGATCCGGAAGGCCGTTCGGCGGCCGAGATCGCCGAGCTGTGGTCCTATATCGCGGACCGGCTGGAGAGGAATTTCCGCCGCACCGTCTTCGCCTCGCCGAGCAGCTTCCAGTCCAATCACAAGGTCACCCGCCAGGCCGGCTTCGGCCGCCGGGTGGTGACCCAATAGCGGGACGCGCCCTTCATGAGCCACTCCAAATCCTTCGCTTCGCTTTCCTCAGGCCTGCTCGCGCGCAAGGGCGCCGCGAAGCCGGCGATGCGTTCCCAGCTCTGGCCGACGCCGGCCGGCCGCGACGAGGATCTCGGCTGGAACGACATGGACGGCGGGGTCGAGGCGCCCGAACATCGCCCGAGCTCGATCGAGGCGCTGACCCCAGCGCCGCGTCCGGGCGGCGACGAGGAAGCGCGGAGCGAGTCGCCGGCGGCGCGGCAGCAAAAGGAGATCGCCGAGCGCCTCGGCGAAAAGGAACAAGCGGACAGCGTCCTCTCCGACGCGCAAAGGGCGAAGCGCCTGAAGGAGATCAAGCCCACCAGCAGGCGGCCGGCGGGAGCCAAGGGCAAGGCCGCCTTCACCCTGCGGCTCGATCCCGACCGCCATTTGAGGCTGCGGCTCGCCTGTGCCGTGACCAACCGCTCGGCGCAGCGCCTCGTCACCGCCGCCGTAGACGAATTCTTAACCACTTTACCCGAAGTAGAGGCCCTGGCCGGCAAGCTGCCGGAGAAGATGAAATTCGATTGAGGGGCTAGTCGATGGCACATCCGGGCATGGCACGTTTCGCCGCTTCGGCGCTCATCCTCGGGGTCACCATGATCGGGTGCAGGCCCGCCGCCGAAGAGGAGCGGCCGGCCCAGATCTCGAACCTCGCGCCGCAAGCGGGCAAGGAGGCGGCGAAGGCCTATGCCGAAGCCTCGCGCGCCCTGGACAAGGGCAAGCTGGCCGACGCGCTCTTGAACGCCGAGCAGGCGGTGCTTCAGGATCCCGACAATGCCGATTACCGGCTGCTGCTCGCCAACATCTATTTGCAGGCAGGCCGCTTCGCATCGGCCGAGACCACCTTTGGCGACGTCGTTGCGCTCGATCCCGCCAACAGCCGCGCCGCCCTCAGCGCCGCGATCGCCCGCATCGCCACCGGCCGCGCGCAATCGGCGCTGGCGCTGCTCGACCGGCTCGAAGGCAAGGCCCGGCCCGCCGATCTCGGGCTCGCCTATGCGCTGGCCGGCGACCATCGTCGCGCGATCGCGATTCTGGATGCCGAGGCCCGCTCGCCGCGCGCCGACGGCCGGGTGCGGCAGAATCTCGCGCTCGCCCATGCGCTGGCCGGCGACTGGCAACAAGCGCGGATCATCGCCGCCCAGGACGTGGCCCCCGACGAGCTCGACATGCGCCTCGCCCGATGGGCGCGCATCGCCCGTCCCGGCGGCCCGGCCGATCAGGTCGCCGCGGTGCTTGGCGTGAGGCCTTCGTTCGATACCGGCCAGCCGGTGCGCCTCGCGCTCGCCGCGCCGAGCCCCGAGACCGTGCATACCGCCCAGGCGGCGTTCGCCGCGGAGGAGGCGGCCTATCCCTATGCCTCGTCGCAAGGAGAGGCGGCGAGCGCCGAGGCCCTCTCCGGCACGCCCCAGGCGGCCGAGGTCGCCGCCGCGCCGGTCGCGCCGAGCGTTTATCAAGCGCCTGCTTCGATCACTGCCCCGCCTGCGCTGCCGAGCTGGGCGGCCGCTCCCTATGTCGGCCCGGCGGAGGAACAGGAGATAGCCAGCGAGCCCGAGTCGCTCGCCGCCTATGCGATTGCAGACGTGCCCGTCGCGGCGCCGAGCGAGGAGGAGATCGTGCCCGAGAAGGTCGATACCGCGCTCGCCTCGGTCAACCGGGCTTCGCTTGCCGCTTCCCCGGATGCGGTGGAAACCGCTTCTTCGGTCCGGGTCTTCACGCCGCCCGCCTCGACGGGCGAGAACGGACGCAGCTTCGCCTCACCGGCCCCGGCTGCGGTCGAGGAAGTCCCGCCCGTTTTCGCGAAACGCGCGCCCAGTCTTTCGTCCGCCGGCTCGGCCGAGGGCCGTTACGTGGTGCAGATCGGTTCGTTCCAGAATCCCGACAATGTCGAGCGCGCCTGGCGTCAGGCGATGGTGCGCTACGGCTTCGACGACCGCATTCCCTCGACGACGACGATCGAGCTCACCGCTCTCGGCACCATGCACCGGCTCTCCGTCGGCGGTTTCGACGATCGCGCGGCGGCCCGTTCGCTGTGTGGCACGATCAAGGCCAAGGGGGGCGACTGCTTCGTGCGCCAGGTCGCCGGGGACGCGCCCGTGCAATGGGCCTGGCTGTTCGAGAACGGCCGAGCCTGAAGCCGTTCCGATGTTCCCTCTGGAGGCGGCCTTCGCGCCGTCTCTTTTTTTATCCGCCGCCGGCGAGAAGATCGAGGCAGGCCATGCGCACCGCCACGCCGAGCTCGACCTGCTTCAGGATCAGCGAGCGCTCGGCATCGTCGGCGACCGCGCTTTCGATCTCGACCCCGCGGTTCATCGGCCCCGGATGCATGACCACCGCATCGGGCGCCACCCGCCGCAGCCGCTCCCGGGAAAGCCCGTAGCGGGCGCGATAGTCCTCGAGCTTGCCGGCGAGCGCATCGTCCATCCGCTCGCGCTGGATCCTGAGCATCATCACCACATCCGCCCCGGCGATGCCCTCGTCCATATCGGTGAACAAGGCGATATCGTCTCCGTCCTCGGGAAGCAGCGCTTGGGGGCCCACGGCGCGCAGCTTCACTCCCAGCTTGCCGAGCGCGAGCAGGTTCGAGCGCGCGACCCTGCTGTGCGCGATATCGCCGCAGATCGCGACAGTCAGCCCGGCGATGCGGCCGAAATGGCGGCGGATGGCGAGCGCGTCGAGCAGCGCCTGGGTAGGGTGCTCGCCGGTGCCGTCGCCGGCGTTGACGACCGCCGCGTTCACCGCCCCCGCGATCTCGTCCGCGGCGCCGGTGCGGCCATGGCGGACGACGAGAATGTCGGGCCCCATGGCATCGAGCGTCCGCACCGTGTCGATCAGGCTTTCGCCCTTGGCCATCGAGGAGCCCGTGGCCTGCAGCGCGACGACGTCCGCGCCGAGCCGCTTGCCGGCGAGCTCGAAGGAGATCATCGTCCGCGTCGAGGGCTCGAAGAAGGCGTTGATCTGGGTGATGCCCGCGAGGCGGTCGCCGCGGCGGCGCTGCCCCCGGTTGAACGCCGCCCATTTCTCGGCCCGGTCGAGGACGAGCTCGATGTCCTTCGCGGACAGTGGCGCGATGCCGACAAGATCGCGATGGGGGAAGCTGGCCTCGCTCATCGCCCTGCGCTCTAGCCGCGCGCGTCCCGGGTCTCAATCCGCCCGTGTAGCGCATCGATCGCGCCCTGGAGGATATAGGCCGCGGCGGCCGCGTCGATGCGCTTCGCCCGCCCCCGGCGCGAGACGTCGGCCGCGATCATCGCCCGCTCTACCGCCCGGGTCGACCAGCGTTCGTCCCACAGCAGGACCGGCAGATCGAGCGGCCTCAGGTTGCGGGCGAAGGCGCGCACCGACTGGGTGCGCGAAGAAGAGCTGCCGTCGAGGTTGAGCGGCAGCCCGACGACGAGGCCCGTGATTCGCTGCGCCCGGGCGAGCGCGTCGAGCCGCTTCAGGTCGGCGGCGAATCTGCCCCGGCGGATCAGCTCTGCGGGGGAGGCGAAGGACCAGCCGGCATCGCAAAAGGCGACCCCGATGGTGCGCGTGCCGACATCGAGCCCCATCAGCCGACCGCCGCCGGGCAGCGCGGCGCGATACTGGGCTGGGTCGGTGAAGATCATCGCCGGACCTTATAGGCGGAGAGGGCGGTGTGCCGCATCCTTTTGCGCCGGAGCCGGGAGGCTCGCTTGAAGCGCGTCCGGGCCGGTGCTAGCGGCCCATCGCCATGTCCGTCGATCTAAAGACCGTCCATCGCATCGCCCATCTCGCGCGCATCGCGCTGAGCGACGAGGAGGCCGAGGCGCTGCTTCCCGAGCTCAACAACATCCTCTCCTGGGTCGAGCAGTTGCAGGAGGTCGATGTCGAAGGTGTCGAGCCGATGAGCGCGGTGATCCCCAACAGCCTGCGCCTGCGCGAGGACATCGTCACCGACGGCGACAGGCGCGACGATATTCTCGCCAATGCTCCGGCTTCGGATCATGGTTTCTTCGTCGTCCCCAAGGTGATCGAATGACGAGCGAAGCGAAGCATCCGATCAGCCCCGCGCAAGCGGGGATCCAGGGACGCTGGGCTCCCGCCTTCGCGGGAGCACGAGAGCGGCGATGACCGATTTCACCGATCTCGGAGTCGCCCGGATTCGCGACGGCGTGGAAAAAGGCGATTTCTCCGCCCGCGAAGTGGCCGAAGCCTTCATCGCCGCGGTCGAGGGCGCGGATGCCTTGAACGCCTTTCTGATCAAGACTCCGGACCATGCGCTCGCCGCCGCTGAAACCGCCGATGCCGATCGCAAGGCCGGCAAGCTGAAGCCGCTTTCGGGTGTGCCCATCGGCATCAAGGATCTGTTCGCGACCGAAGGCGTGCTGACGCGCGCGGGAAGCCGCATCCTGGAAGGCTTCGAGCCGCCCTATGAATCGACCGTTTCGGCCAATCTCAAGGCCGCCGGCGCGGGGATGCTCGGCAAGCTTTCGATGGACGAGTTCGCGATGGGCTCGTCGAACGAGACCTGCGCCTTCGGCCCCGTCGTCTCGCCCTGGCGGCGCAAGGGCGGGAGCAACGCCAAGCTGACGCCCGGCGGATCGTCGGGCGGTTCGGCCGCCGCGGTCTCTGCGCGGCTCTGCCCGGGCGCGACGGGGACCGACACTGGCGGCTCGATCCGCCAGCCCGCCGCCTTCACCGGGATCGCCGGCATCAAGCCCACCTACGGCCGTTGCTCGCGCTGGGGCATGGTCGCCTTCGCCTCCTCCCTCGACCAGGCGGGTCCGATGGCGCGCAGCGTCGCCGACTGCGCGCTCATGCTCGAAGCGATGGCGGGACACGATCCCGGGGACGCGACCTCGCTCGACCTGCCGGTGCCGCAATGGTCGAAGAGCCTGTCGGCCGACATGAAGGGCAAGCGCGTGGGTATCCCGATGGAATATCGCATCGAGGGGATTCCGGACGAAATCGGCGCGGCCTGGAACAAGGGCGTCGAATGGCTGCGCGACGCCGGCGCCGAGACGGTCGAAATTTCGCTGCCGCACACCGAATATGCGCTCCCGACCTATTATATCATCGCCCCCGCCGAGGCCTCGGCCAATCTCGCCCGCTATGACGGGGTGCGCTACGGGAAACGCGAAACCCCCGATGGCGGCGGCATCCACGCCATGTACGAGGCGACCCGCTCGGCCGGCTTCGGCGCCGAGGTGAAGCGCCGGATCATGATCGGCACCTATGTGCTCTCGGCGGGCTTCTACGAGGCCTATTTCAACCGCGCGCAGAAGGTGCGGGCGCTGATCGCGCGCGATTTCGAACGTGCGTGGGAGAAATGCGACATCATCCTCGCGCCGACCGCGCCGTCGGCCGCCTTCGCGCTCGGCGAGAAATCGGACGATCCGATCGCCATGTATCTGAACGACGTGTTCGCCGTCCCCGCGAGCCTCGCCGGCCTGGCGGCGATGTCGGTGCCGGCGATGCTGGACGGGGAAGGGTTGCCGCTCGGGCTGCAGCTCATCGGCCGTCCGCTCGACGAGCAGACGGTGCTCGATGCCGGCCTTGCAATCGAGGAGCGCGCGGGCTTCGCCGCTCGGCCGGAGAAATGGTGGTGACCCTTCGCCAGGCTCAGGAGGAACGGCCCTACCGCATCCAGGGCGCGAAAGGCGAATATGAGGTTGTGATCGGCCTCGAGGTCCATGCCCAGGTCACCAGCCTCGCCAAGCTCTTTTCGGGCGCCTCGACCGCGTTCGGCGCCGAGCCCAACAGCCAGGTGAGCCTCGTCGACGCGGCGATGCCGGGCATGCTGCCCGTGCCCAACCGCGAATGCATCCGCCAGGCGGTGCGCACCGGGCTCGCGCTCGACGCCGCGATCAACCGTTTCTCGCGCTTCGACCGCAAGAATTATTTCTATCCCGACCTGCCGCAGGGCTATCAGATCAGCCAGCTCTATCATCCGATCGTCGGCGAGGGCGCGGTCGAGATCGAAGTTGGCGAAAGCGCCGCGGAACGCAAGATCATCGGCATCGAGCGCATCCACCTGGAACAGGACGCGGGCAAGATGCTCCACGACCAGCATCCCGAGCTTTCCTATCTCGATTTCAACCGCTGCGGCGTGGCGCTGATGGAGATCGTCTCTAAGCCGGACATGCGTTCCCCAGAGGAAGCAGGGGCTTATCTGAGGAAGTTGAGATCGATTCTACGCTATCTCGGAAGTTGCGACGGCAATATGGAGCAGGGATCCCTGCGCGCCGACGTCAATGTCTCGGTGCGGCGGCCGGGCGATGATCTGGGCACGCGCACCGAGACCAAGAACGTCAATTCGGTGCGCTTCGTGATGGCGGCGATCGCGCACGAGGCGGCGCGCCAGGTCGAGCTCATCGAAGGCGGCGGGAAGGTGGTGCAGGAAACGCGCCTGTTCGACCCCGACCGCGGCGAGACCCGCTCGATGCGCTCCAAGGAGGAGGCGCACGACTATCGCTATTTCCCCGATCCCGACCTGCTGCCGCTCGAGCTTTCGGAAAAGTTCATCGAAAAGTGCCGGAAGAGCCTTCCCGAGCTTCCAGACGCCAAGCGCCGCCGCTACGAGGAGGCGCTGGGACTTTCCGCCTACAACGCCGCCGTGCTTACCGCCGAGATCGAGACCGCGCGCTGGTTCGAGGCGCTGCTGGACGAGATGGGGCTTGAAGCCGCCAAGGCGAAAGCGGGAAGCCATGGCGGCGGCGACCGCTGGACCCCGGCTTCCGCCGGGGAACGTGAAAAGGCCAAGCGCGCGGCGAACTGGCTGATCTCGGAGCTGTTCGGAGCGCTCAACCGGCTCGGACGAACGATCGAGGACAGCCCGGTCTCTCCGTCTCAGGGCGCGGCGCTGCTCGGCCTCGTCGCCGACGGCACGATTTCGGGCAAGCTCGCCAAGCAGGTGTTCGAGATCATGCTGGAGACCGGCGACGATCCGGACAGGATCGTCGAGGAGCGCGGGCTAAGGCAGACCTCGGACAGCGGCGCGATCGAGACGGTCATCGCCGACGTGCTCGCCGCCAATGCCGACAAGGTCGCCGAATATAAGGGCGGCAAGGACAAGCTGTTCGGCTTTTTCGTCGGCCAGGTGATGAAGGCGATGCAGGGCAAGGCCAACCCGCAGGTCGTCAACCAATTGCTCAGGAAGGCGCTGGGCTGAAGAGACCGGGGGCCGGCCGGGCGCGGTGCGCGATCAGCATGCCGGCGGTCACGCACAGGCCGAAGACGAAGCCTTCCATCCCCGCCGCGATCGCCTGGGCGACGGGGCCGAACATGTTTTCGCCCGAAAAGCGCCCGAGAAGATCGAGATCGAGCCGGGAGTCCTCGAAAGCCCCGGCAAGCTCTGCGAGGCTGCCGCCCACGAGCTTGCCGCCGCCGATGCTGATCGCCGCGCCCATCGCCGCGCAGGCGAACGCCGCCGCCACGGACGGGCGCCAGCTCCGCGCCTCGATGCCGCCTCCCAGCCGGGCGCCGGCCGCGAGCGCGGCGCCGAGCGCGGCGCCTTCGAGCCCGCCGGTGAAGCTTTCCGGCGTGCGGCCGAGCAAGATATGGAAGCTGTCGGTGGCGAGGATGTTGAGCAGCGACCCGGCTACGAGGCCGCTCGCGGCCGCGCCCACCATGCTGAACCGCCAGCGCTCGCCCGCGACGAGGCTCGCGGCCGCCATCCCCGCGCCGATGCCGAGGGCGCCGATCAGCCCGGCCGCGACGCTCACCGCCAGCAGAACGAGCAGCACCGAGGCCGCCCCGGCGCCGCCGCCGCCCGCCGCGAGCCCGTAGGAAATCCCGCCCAGCACTCCGGCGCCGCCGCCGCCGAGCGTCCCGAAGGCCGCGACGCGCAGCGTCTCGAGAGCGGGCGCGCGCGGCGCTTTTTCGGCCGCCGGCCCGGCTCCGGCGGCGCTCCCGCTCCCGCTCTCCACCGGGGCGATGAAGCGGTAGCCCTGCTTGGGCACGGTCTCGATGAAGCGCGGATTGGCCGGGCTGTCGCCGAGCGCTCTGCGCAGGCTCGTGATGCACTGGGTCAGCGCCTCGTCGCCGACGGTCACGCCGCGCCAGACCTGCTCGAAAAAGCGTTCCTTGCCGACCAGCCGCCCGCGCTCGCGAACGAGCAGCACGAGGGCGTCGAAATAGCGCGGATTGAGCGGCAGGCGTTCGCCGCCGCGCCAGAGCTGCCGCTCCTCCTCGTCGAGACGGAAGGGGCCGAAATGGTGCACCCGCCCTGCCTGCTCATCATCCCGGCCCATGGCGAAATGAATAGCCTTCGCGCGCGGGCGGGGAAAGCCGTCTCCTCGCCGATCGCGCTAGACCGGCAGCCGGTTCTCGTAGAGGCGGGTGAGGAGCGCCGGCAGCGCCGCGAGCAGGGCGGGAAGCGAGCCGTATATCGCGCTGCCGCCGGTCGGGGCGATGAAGAGCAGCAGGAGGAGCAGCGCCGCGGGGAGCAGATAAAGGGGGATGCGGACGAACTGCCAGGTCGTGTCCACGCCGCCGGTTTCCTCGGCCCGCTTCCTGATCCGCTGCTCCGATTCGACCCTCCGCACATAATGGGCGAAGCTGTTGTTCATCAGCCTGTATTCGGGCGCGCGCACGAGGAGGCCGCGGGCCAGCAGCGAGCGCAGCGCGCGCATGTCGTCCATCTTCAGATGCTTGAAGTTGGCGACCCGATAGAGGATCACCCGTTCCTCGTCGCTGCTGCTCGCCCAAAGCTTGTAATAATAGTCGCTGAGCTGCTCGGTGATGTAGGATTTCATCCGCTCCTGGCCGTCCGGCGAAGCGCCGCGCATGCGCTCGAGCGGTTTCTGAAGGCTCGTCCTCAGCTTTTGCGCGAACCGCGTCTGGATGGGGGTCAGCTCGCGCTCGACGGCGAGAAGCAGCGGCTCGTTCTGGTCCGCGCTTTCATGATGCATGTCCGGCGGGGCGATCGGATAGAGGGTGAAATTCTGCAAGAGCTCGGCCCAGCGCAGCTCGTCTACGGCATATATGTCTCCCTCCTCGCTATGCTTGTCGCGCAGCAGCAGGATGCGGTCCATGGGATCGATGTCGGCGAGCAGGAAGATATGCGTCTTCGCAGGATCCTGGGCCCGCACGATCTTCCGGATGATCTCGAAGACCTTCGTCGCCCGGCCGCGGTCAGTGAGCTGCAACGCGATGTCGAGATTGCCGATCACCACGGCGCCCGGCCTCAGGGCGTCGGGGATGTCCGGAGCATCCTCTTCGCTATAGGCGAGCAAATCCACCCAGGTGATTTCCGGCTTGTGAAGCCCGGGGCTCGCGCTCGATTGCTGGACGTCGATATTCGCTATCTCCGTGCCGGCACTGGCGGCGACCTCGCTCCTGATGTCGAGGCCGAGCCCCAGAATGGCATATTTTCTTCCCGGCGCGGGCTCGAAGGGAAATTCCGGCCCGTCCTCTTCACCGCCCTCGGGCGGCTCTTCGAGACCGTTGCTTCCCGCCCTTCGATAGGCCTGCAGGGTCGCGGGCAGGAGAACCTCGTCGACGAACTTGCCGCGCTCGATCGACAGCGGCGGATCGAACTGCGGATCCTTGCCGGGCGAGAGCACCGGCGGATCGCGGAAATATTGGCGCTGGAAATAGAGCAACACGGCGATCAGGAGCCCGACGGGAAGAAGGATCAGGAGGATCCTGAATATGAAATCCTCGTCCCCCAGCGGAGCCAGATCGAGGCCGTAGGGGCTGTAGTCGCTGAAGGCGATCGCGCGCTCGCGCAAGTTGACGACGTCCATCGCCAGGCCGGCGAAGGTGGTGCCGGTCTCGGCCGCTTGCCGAGGCGCCCTGTTTCCGCCGAGAATTTTCTCTTCGATCCCCTCTTCGATCTGCAACAGACGCGTGGCCTTGATCGCGGCCAGCGCCTCTTGCCGTTCTTCGAGACGCTGCGAATCGCCTTGTGCCGCGCGCTCATCGACGAGCGTGCGATCATAATCATGCGAATCGAGATAGCCCGCCATCGCCGGCACGCCGCCCATGACCAGAAGCCCGACGATCCAGGTCCAGCCGGGACCCCGGAAGCGGATGCGCGGACCGTGATCGCCGGTCTCCGAGCGCGAGGCCCGGAAAGCGATGAAAAGCAGGGTCGCAAGCGGAAGCGCGCCAAGGACGAAAAAGGCAAGGGCCCGGCCGAGCGCGCCGTTCAGAAGCATCAGGCCCATGGCAAGGGCGAGCGGCAGCGCGACGAGCATGATGGTCAGCCGGTCGAGCTTGCGCGAGCCCGACTCGTCCCAGGCGGTAAGGCCGCGGAAATATGCGCGCGAGGCCAGTATGCTTCCGACCGCCGCGAAGGCGAACAGGACCCTGGCGACGCCTTCGGCCGCAAGCACCCCGGCGAAGGCCGCGACGGCAGCCAGCAGGATATGCTGGTTGCGGCTGACCGCGGCCCTTTGCAGCGCCTCCCGGGTCGTCTTCTCGCTCGTGAAGCGGTAGGGCGTGAAATCCGCCAGCCGGTCGTTCGGCCACAGCCACATTCCCGGCCGCCGATCGAGCGCCTTGCGGTTCCTGAACAGGTAGACGACCGGGATGATGAGCAGGAAAAGCCCGCTCAGGAACCAGGTCGCGTAGCCCAGGCTGGCCCCGCGCCAGATCGCGAAGCCGGGATGGTTGCGATGCTCGATCGCGACCAGCACCCAGTCGAGGCAGGGATGGAGCCTGGTCACCCCCAGGCCGGCGGGCATCGACCGGTAATGGGTGTCGATCCAGACGATCTCGGGGGTTTGGGCAGGTTGGTCCCCCAACAGGCATGACTGCCGCCCCCGGCCGGTTCTTCCCTCGCCGATTATCTCTTCCTGGGCGGCGCGAAGCGCGGGAATGGCGTCGACCTCGCGCTCGAAGCGCTCGACCAGCTCCGAGCCCTTGTCGCTGTGGAAGAGGATGTTCGGCTCGTCGCGGGGGCGGTGAGGATCGACCACCGCATAGGACAGGCCGGGACCGAAATCGGCAAGGATGAAGGTGCGCAAGCTCGCCGTCGCGAGGAGGAACTCGGTTCCCGTGGGATCGTAGCTGGAGCTGAAGTCGGGGCTGAGGTCGATTCGGGCGACGTCCTCGGGGTTTGTCACACTGACTTCGGTCTGCTCGTCCTTCTCTTCCTCAAGTCCCGTCCCGTCTCCGGGGCCGGCCGGGTCTGGCGGCGCGCCGCCGCCGGAGGCCTCCGCGCCGGGCGCGACATTCGCCACTTTTTCGCTTTCACCGGCCGCAAGAGGATTTCGCTGGGGAAAGCAATCCATCAGCGGCATCACCATCACCGTGCGCGGCGCGCCGTCATACATAGTGAAGACGCGATCGAGCAGCAGCGGTATCAGTTCGGTCGGGCATTTGCTTTCGAGCGCGACCGCGCCGAACTGCCGGTTCTTGGCGCGGCGCAGATAATGACGGTCGCTGAGATTCACCCCGAAGGAGGGAAAGCGGCTCAGCGCGACCCGCTCCATGTCGGGATCGATGAGCCCGTCCTCGCGCACCCGGGATATGGTGTCGAGCGTGGAGACGGCGTCGCCGGCCTTGACAAGGGTGAGATCGGGCTCGTCCTCGAGGTCGATCAATTTCCAGCTTCCGTCGGCGTCGATATTGTCGCGCTTGGGCGCGAGCGAGGGCGCTGGATAGACCGCGTCGCTCTCATCCAGCCTGGCATTCACGTCGACGACGAGCTCGACCATGTCGCCGAGCTCCTCGGAAAAGCTTTCCCGCACCTGCTCGATATTCTTTTCGGCCTCGACCCTCGCCGTGTGGCGCGACGCCATCGCCGACCACAAGGCGAGGCTGGCGATGACCGCGCTCGCAGCCAGCATGGTGAGCGAAAACCAGGTCGCGAACTGTATCTCGTGGCCGATCGGATCGAGCCGCTTGCGCAGGGCGAGATGGACGATCGGGATCGCGCCGAGGAAGGTGAGCGAGACGACGAGCAGCACCGTCGCCTGCCCCCCGTCCAGCCGGCGCGCCTGGGCATCGAAGCGCTGCTTGGAGACGACGCCGACGAGCTGGCAGGGCTGCTGCTGGGGGCAGTGGAGGCCCGCGAAGCTGCCGATCTTCCTTTGGGTGAAAAGCTTGAGATCGCTCGTTTCGCCGACCGCGGATTCGATCAGCAGGCCGCCTTCGGCTTCGAGCAGGCCCGGATCGCGCGGCCCGGCCTCCTCGCCCTCGGCCTCTTCCCCTTCGATGCCGAAGGCGCCTTCGAGCATCGCGATCAGCCCCTCGCCGCTCTGCTGGCTCATCACCGGCGGCAGGTGGCCGGCCTGGAACATCAGCTGGGGCGCGAATCGCTTCGTGCCCTCCGCCGTTCCGCTTCCGCCCGCCTGCGGGACCGCGCCGATGAGCAGCACGGCGTCGAATATCTCGAGCGTCGAATCGAGGTCGAGCGCGTCGGTCCTGGTCGAGGCGTTGATGCGCACGACATTGTTGCGGAAGGTCGAATCGAGCGAGGTGGTTATGGCGGCATCGGTGGCCGCGCGGTTGGTGAAGCCATAATCCTTCATATCCGCGACGGCGGCCTTGGCGAGGCAGGCCTCGACATAGCCGCGCAGCGAACCCTGACCCTTGCCGCAGTCCTCCTTGGCGGCATCGGCGAAGTTCCGGGTCGTGATCGGCCACAGCAGGCTTTTGAGCGCGACCGTCCTTTCGAGCAGGATGCGGTCCTGGCCGATATAGACATTTTCGGGTCCGTAGCTTTTCCCGAACGGCCGCTCCAAGGTGCATGGATTGTCCTTGAATTCGGTGGCCTCCAGGCGCGCGCGCGCGATCGCCTTCTCGCGCCTGGTTTCATCGCCCTGCTCGCTCGCCTCGACCGCGATCTTCCGAAGCTCCTCGGCGCGCCCGTCGAGCTCGGCCGGCTCGACGAAATAATATTGGATGCGCAGCGGCGATGAACCGCCGCTCTTGACCTCGGTCGTCGCGACGAGACATTCGAACTGGGGCGTAAGCGAAAAGTGAAGCTGGTCGGGCACGAAGTGAAGGGTGGCGGCCGAGGCAAGGCTCTGCCGCGTCGCTTCCATTTCGCTGGCGACCCGGTCGAGAGCCCGCAAATTACGCTGCTCCAGATAATCGGTGCGGGCGGAAAGCGCGGTGTAAGCGATCAAGAAAAGAAGCAGGACGACGCCGCCGGCGATCGCGGCGATGCCGTAGATTTTACCTCCCAAGGGAAGGCGAGGCCCGGATTCTCTGCCGCCATTGTCGGCAGCGGAAGATGCCGGGGTGGCGTTTGTCCCGCGCTGTGCCATGGCCGCTCGACCCCCGCGGTTTTTCGACCTGCGCTTACAATAAGGGATTTGGGCTTTTCAGGCGAGCACTATCGGCGCCATTATGGAGCCAAGCGACGGCCGCGCGCCGCCGCCGCCGTTCATGAGCGGCTAAGCTCCTCTCTCTAAAAGGCTTTATTTCGCCGCACCGCGGTCTCGGGAAGCTTCAATGCGCAAGTCCTTGCCATTCCTCCTGTGCTTTGCGCTCGTCCTCGCCGCCTGCGTGCAGACGCGCCAGTTCGCCGATCGCGACTTCGCGCCGCCAGCGGGCGACTACAGCCTCGTCGTCATGCGGCCGGTGGTGAGCGTCGGCTCGGTCACCACCGGCGGGCTCGTCGAGCCGCGCGCGGACTGGACCGACGCGGCGCGCGGGCATCTCACCGCCGCGCTCGCCGAGCAGCAGGCGGGCAGGGGCGGCAAGGTCACCATCCTCCAAAGCCGCGAGGGCAGCGCCGCCGATCCCGAGCTCGTCGCCGATCTCGAGCGCCTCCACGCCGCGGTCGGCAATTCGATCGCGCTGCACAAATATATGGGGCTCGAGCTGCCGACCAAGCGCCGGCAGGGGCTCGACTGGACGCTCGGCGAGGCGGCGGTGCGCTTCGGCGAGGCGACGGGCCATGATTATGCGCTGTTCCTCTATGCCGAGGACAGCTTCGCCTCGACCGGGCGCGTCGCCCTGCAGGTGCTGGGGATCGCCGGCTGCTTCATCGGCTTTTGCGCGCCCTCGGGCGGCGGCTCGCAGCTCGCCTATGCCTCGCTCGTCGACCTGAGGACCGGCGAGGTCGTGTGGTTCAACGTCCTCCGGACCGGCAGCCAGCTTCCCGGCATGCAATTGGGCGACATCCGCACGCCCGAAGGCGCGGCGCAGATGGTCGACCGGCTGCTCGGACGGATGAAGCCGGGCAAGGACGCGCGGGAGAACATCCAATGAGCATCATGACCCGCAGAACGCTGCTCGCCGGCGCGACCTGCCTGTGCTGCGCGGGCTGGACCGGCATCGCCGCGGCGCGCAAGCGCCCCGAGGAGCTCGAACCGCTGATCGGCCCCGGCTATGCGCCGCAGGACAAGGACGAGCGCGGCATCTGGGAGCAATATGAGCGCATCGAGGCCGACATCGCCGGCTCGAACCTGCTCATCGAAGATCCCGCGCTCACCTCCTATCTCGCCGGCCTCGCGGCGCGCGTCGGCGGCCCGGCGGCGCAGGATCTGCGCGTCTATCTCGCCCATGTTCCCGAGTTCAACGCCTTCATGGCGCCGACCGGCTTCATGGTCGTCTTCTCCGGGCTGCTGACGCGAATGAAGAACGAGGCGCAGCTCGCCGGCGTGCTCGCGCACGAGGCGGGGCATTTCCTGCTGAAGCACCAGATCCGCGCCTGGCGCGATCTGCGCGGCAAGACCGATGCGTTGAGCATCCTCGGGCTCGGCGCCGGGGTCGGCGGCGTCGCCGCGGGCGTCTATCTCGGCGACATCGTCCGCCTCGCCCAGTTCGGCACCATTTTCTCGCTCGCCTCCTACGGCCGCGGCCTGGAAGCGGAAGCCGACGCGCTCGGCGTGCGGCTCATTTCCGACGCGCGCTATTCGCCGCTCGCCATGCCCGACATCTGGCGGCAGCTGATCGGCGAGATCGAGGCCAGCGCGCGCATGCGCCGCGTCCGCCCCGATCGCGGCTATTCGCTGCTCGCCACCCACCCCGCGCCCGAGGAGAGGATGGAGGATCTCGGCCAGTCGGCTCGGGAGATCGCGGCCCGCACGCGGGTCCCATACGAAACCGGGCGCGAACGCTATCTGCAGGCGATCGACAATTATCGCCCGATGTTGCTCGAGGATCAGGTGAAGCTCAACGACCCCGGCGCCAGCCTGTTCATCATCCAGACGCTGGCCGAGGACGGCTGGAACGGCCTGCTGCGCTATCACGAGGCCGAGGTCTGGCGGCTGCGCGGGCGCGACGGCGATGCCGAGCGCGCCGCCGCGGGCTATGCGCGCGCCATCACCTATGCCGACGCTCCGCCCGAGGCCTGGCGCGCGCATGGCTATGCCCTGCTCAAGACCGGCCGCGCCGGGGAAGGCAGAAAGGCGCTCGCCACCTATCTCGAAATGAAGCCCGACGCCCCCGACGCGCCGATGGTGCGTTATACGCTGCGCCAATAGGGAAGCTTCGAATGGTCGCGCGTCTTTGCCGAATGCTGCCGATGCTGCTTGCCGCGCTGGCGCTCGCCGGATGCGCCGGCGGCGGCGGTGGCGGCGCTTATTACGGCTCGCGCTTCACGCTGGTGAAGCCGCAGAGCGTCACCGTCGCCGACCGCAGCATGGTGGTGACCCCGCCGCGCGCCTGGAACCGCGTGCCGAGAAGCCGCTACGACGTCAGATGGGAGGAGAACTGGACCCTGAACGGCCCCATCCTCGACGGTCTGAGCTTCATCGGCGGGCTGCCCTTCGGCAAGGCGATCGTCCGCCAGCGCAAGAAGGACGAACGGCGGGTGCCGATATTCCGCGCCGACATGACCCCGCCCGAGCTCACCGACATGATCGAAAGCTATTACCGCATCCGCGTCGGCGCGGCCGACTTCGAGATGACCGGGCTCGCGCCGCGCCGCTTGCTGGGCTATCCCGGCTTCCAGTTCGACTATGACTATCTGTCGCCGAACGAGGTCGACAGGAGGGGGCGCGCGGTCGGCGCGATCATCGGCGAGGAGCTCTATCTCATTCTGCTCGACGGCGCCCGGATCCATTATTTCGATGCCGCGCTGCCCGATTTCGAGGCGATCGTCGAAACCGCCCGGCTGCGCTGATCGCGGGCGGGCCGGCGCTTGCCCCGGTCGGCGCACTTATGTAGAGCGCGCCCGACCGGCCGAGATCCTCGCGGGCGTGGCGGAACTGGTAGACGCGCTTGGTTTAGGTCCAAGTGTCGAAAGACGTAGGGGTTCGAGTCCCTTCGCCCGCACCAGTTCGCCAAGCCCTTTCAGCGATCGGCCGCGAAGCATCCACCAGGCCATGAAAGCGTACGAATCACAGCCATGCAGACCGTCGAGACTTTGAACGAGGGATTGAAGCGCGCCTATACCCTCACCATCCCCGCCGAGGAGATCGACGCGCGCATCGACAAGGAAATCAGGGATGTGGCGCCGCAAGTGCGCATGCCCGGCTTCCGCCCCGGCAAGGTGCCGCCCAACCTCATCCGCAAGATGCACGGCGAGAAGCTGCATTCCGAAGCGCTTTCGAACGCCGTCCAGGAAGGCGTCCAGCAGCTGCTCGCCGAACAGCGGCTGCGGCCCGCGACTCAGCCCTCGGTCGAGCTCGAGGGCGGCGCCGCGCCGGGCGAGGACATGGTGGTCAAGGTCGAGCTCGAGACGCTGCCCGAGGTGCCCGCGCCCCAGGTCGAGGAGATCGTGCTCGAAAGGCTCGTCATTCCCGTCGACGACAAGGCGGTCGACGAGGCGCTCGCCAAGCTTGCCGAAAACCAGCAAAGCTTCGAGCCCGCGCCCAAATCCCACGCCGCGCGCAAGGGCGATCTCGTCACCATCGACTATCGCGGCACCGTCGAGGGCGAGGAGTTCGAAGGCGGCAAGGCCGAGGGCATGGCGGTCGAGCTCGGCTCGAAACGGCTCGTCCCCGGTTTCGAGGACCAGCTCGTCGGCGCCAAGGTCAACGAGGAGCGCACCGTCGCCGTCACCTTCCCCGAAGACTATCCGGTCGCCTATCTCAAAGGGCGCGAGGCGAAGTTCGAGGTGCTGGTCGCCGAGGTCCAGAAGCCCAGGCCGGTCGAGCCCGACGACGAATTCGCCCAGTCGATGGGCCTCGATGGCATCGACCAGCTGCGCGAGCTGATCAAGAAGCAGCTCGAGGACGAATATGCCGGCCTGACCCGCACCCATATGAGGCGCAAGCTGCTCGACCAGCTGTCGACTCGGCACAAATTCCCGGTGCCCGAAACCATGGTCGAGGCCGAGTTCGAGCAGATCTGGACGCAGCTTCAGCAGGAGGCCGACAAGGAGGAGGATCCCAAGGCTGCGCGCGCCGAGCTCGAAGCCGAGAAGGACGATTACCGGGTCATCGCCGAGCGCCGGGTGCGCCTCGGCCTGCTCTTATCCGAGATCGGCCAGGCCAATGGCGTCGACATCAGCCAGGCAGAGATGAACCAGCTCGTCCAGCAGGCGGCGCAGCGCTACCGCCCCGAGGACCGCGAGCGCTTCGTCCAATATGTCCGCTCCACCCCGATGGCCGCCGCGCAGCTGCGCGCACCGCTCTATGAGGACAAGGTCGTGAACTTCCTGTTCGAGAACGCCGAGATCAAGGAGCGCGAGGTGACCCGCGAGGAGCTCGAGGCCGAGATCGAGGACGAGACGATCGAAGGCGTCGAGGAGGGCGGCGCCCGGACGCCGGCGAGAAGGTCGGCGAAAAAACCCGCCGCGAGGAAAGCATCGGCCGGCAGGCCCGCGGCGAAGAAGCGGGGGGAGAAGAAGTCCGCCGCCAAGACCGGCGCGAAAAAGGCCGCGGCGAAAAAGGGCGGGGCCAAGGGAGCGGGCAAGGCCGGCGCGAAAAAGGCCGGTGCCGAAAAGGCTCCGCCGGCCGGGCGCGCGGCGAAAAAAACGGCAAGGAAATCCTAATCCCGGCCTGCTAGAAGAAGCGATGGAGGTAGGCCGTCATCCGCATCGCCATTCTCTTGCCCTGCTATAACGAGGAGGCCGCCGTCGCCCGGACGGTGGCCGGCTTCGCCGCCGCCCTGCCCGGCGCCGACATCTACGTCTACGACAATGACAGCGGCGACCGCACCGCCGAGGTCGCGGCGGCGGCGGGGGCGATCGTGCGTTGCGAGCGGATGCGCGGCAAGGGCCATGTCATAAGGCGCATGTTCGCCGATATCGAGGCCGACATCTACGTCATCGCCGACGGCGATGCGACCTACGATCCCCGAAGCGCGCCGCCGATGGTCGAGATGCTGATCCGCGACCGGCTCGACATGGTCGTCGCGGTGCGCGATTCGGGCTCGGACGGCGCCTACCGGCCCGGCCACGCCATCGGCAACCGGCTGTTCACCGGGCTGCTGGGCTGGCTGTTCGGGCGCAGCTTCAACGATGTCTTCTCGGGCTATCGCGTCTTCTCGCGCCGCTTCGTCAAATCCTTCCCGGCGCTGTCGCGCGGCTTCGAGATCGAGACCGAGATCAGCGTCCATGCGCTCGAGCTCGCCATGCCGGTGGCCGAGCTCGACAGCGCCTATGGCGCGCGGCCCGAGGGATCCGTCTCGAAGCTTTCGACCTGGCGCGACGGCTGGCGCATCTTCCGCACCGTGGCGCAGCTCTTCCGGCTCGAACGGCCGGTGCTGTTCTACGGCGGCTTCGGCCTCCTCCTCGCCGCCGCCGCAATCGTCCTCGCGGTGCCGCTGGCGATCACCTATTTCGAGACCGGGCTGGTGCCGCGCCTGCCCACCGCGGTGCTCGTCACGGGCCTCATGCTGCTCGCTTTCCTGAGCTTCTTCACCGGCCTCATTCTCGACACCGTGGTGCGCGGCCGGCGCGAGACGCGGCGGCTCTTCTATCTCGGCTACCGCGCGCCTGAGGAGCGGGCGGCCAGGCCCCTTGAAGCCGCGCCGCCAAGCGCCGATGTTCGGGACGAGACCATCATCAGCATCGCAGGATCCCGAAAGCCATGAGAGAGCCTATCACCGACGCGCTCGTCCCCATCGTCATCGAGCAATCGAATCGCGGCGAGCGCAGCTTCGACATCTATTCTCGGCTGCTGCGCGAGCGCATCGTCTTCATCACCGGCGTGGTCGAGGACCAGATGGCCTCGCTGATCACCGCCCAGCTGCTCTACCTCGAATCGGAAAATCCCAAGAAGGACATCTACATGTACATCAACTCGCCGGGCGGCTCGGTGACCGCGGGCATGGCGATCCATGACACGATGCAATATATCCGCCCGCGCGTCGGCACGGTGTGCACCGGCTTTGCCGCCTCGATGGGTGCCTTCCTGCTTACCGCGGGCGAGGCGGGCATGCGGGTGGCGCTCAAGAACGCGCGCGTCATGATCCACCAGCCCTCGACCGGCATGCAGGGGACCGCCGCCGATATCGAGGTCCATGCCAAGGAAATCCTGCGCGTGCGCCAGCGCATGAACGAGCTGATGGCCGAATATACCGGCCAGCCGCTCGAGGAGATCGAGCGCGCCGTCGAGCGCGACAAGTTCTTCTCCGCCGAGGAGGCCAAGGAGTTCGGCCTGGTCGACGAGGTTTTCGAGAAGCGTCCGCTGCCCTCGGAGGAAGCCGAACCCAAGGAAGCGGCCGAATAGGCGGTCAACAAGGTCATTGTCCCGGGGCGGGCATGCGGTTTAGGATGGATGCGATCCGGCCGGGACTAGGCCGAGCGGAATACGGGAATCCTCGATGAGCAACGTCAGCGGCAACGACGGAAAAAGCACGCTTTACTGCAGCTTCTGCGGCAAATCCCAGCATGAGGTGAAGAAGCTCATCGCCGGGCCGACCGTGTTCATCTGCGACGAATGCGTCGATCTGTGCAACGACATCATCCGCGAGGAGACCAAATCCTCGCTGATCAAGACCCATGACGGGCTCAAGACCCCGCTCGATATCTGCGCGACGCTCGACGATTATGTGATCGGGCAGGACCGCGCCAAGCGCGTGCTCTCGGTCGCGGTGCACAATCACTACAAGCGCCTCGCCCATGGCGGCAAGGACAGCGATGTCGAGCTCGCCAAGTCGAACATCCTGCTCATCGGCCCGACCGGCTGCGGCAAGACGCTGCTCGCCCAGACGCTCGCGCGCACCTTCGACGTGCCCTTCACCATGGCCGACGCGACGACGCTCACCGAGGCGGGCTATGTCGGCGAGGATGTCGAGAACATCATCCTCAAGCTGCTCCAGGCGTCCGATTACAATGTCGAGCGCGCCCAGCGCGGCATCGTCTATATTGACGAGATCGACAAGGTGAGCCGCAAGTCGGATAACCCCTCGATCACCCGCGACGTTTCGGGCGAGGGGGTGCAGCAGGCGCTCCTCAAGCTCATGGAGGGAACCACCGCGAGCGTGCCGCCGCAGGGGGGCAGGAAGCATCCGCAGCAGGAATTCCTCCAGGTCGACACCACCAACATCCTGTTCATCTGCGGCGGCGCCTTCGCCGGGCTCGAACGCATCATCGCCGACCGGCTGCAGGGCAAGTCGATCGGCTTCGGCGCCTATGTCGCCGCGCCCGAGGAGCGGCGCGCGGGCGAGGTGCTTACCCATTGCGAGCCCGAGGACCTCCTGAAATTCGGCCTCATCCCCGAATTCGTCGGCCGCCTGCCGGTGATCGCGACGCTCGAGGACCTCGACGAGGAGGCGCTGGTCAAGATTCTCGCCGAGCCCAAGAACGCGCTCGTCAAGCAATATGCCAAGCTGTTCGACATGGAGGATATCAAGCTCAGCTTCACCGACGATGCGCTGGTGTCGGTCGCCAAGAAGGCGATCGCGCGCAAGACCGGCGCCCGGGGCCTGAGATCGATCCTCGAGAACGTCCTGCTCGACACGATGTTCGATCTGCCCTCGATGGACGGCGTCGACGAGGTGATGATCGACAAGGACGTCGTCGAAGGCCGCAAGGAGCCGGTCAAGGTCTACGCCAAGAAGGAAAAGGCCGGCGACGCCGCCTGATCCGCCGTCCCGGCCGCCGATGAGGAAAACATTCGCCTCGGGCCGCCCCGGCTTGCTCGCCTTCCTGCCGCGTTTTCTCTTCGCCGCGCGCGATCCCGTGCCGTTTTACGTGCTCAAGGCCTTTCCGCTGTCGCTGCTGCCGGCGCTGGCGATCGCCCTCGTCGCGACGGCGATCGCTCCGGAGGCGCGGCTCCCCGAGCTGGAAACCGAAGGCTGGAGCGCTTTCGTGCTGCTCGCCCTCGTCGCGCCGGTGATCGAAACGATATTGATGGCGCTTCTCCTGATGCTTCTCCTGCTCTTTCTCCGCCCCGGCGCGGCGGCGGCGGCGAGCGCGCTCGCCTGGGCGATGCTCCACAGCCTGTCGGCGCCGATCTGGGGGTTCAGCGCCGGCTGGTCCTTTCTCATCTTCTCCGTCTCCTTCCTCGCCTGGAAAGAACGCGGTCTTTTTCTTGCGCTGCTCGTGCCGGCAGCGATCCACGCGCTGCAAAACACGCTTGCCGGTGCGCTGATCTGGGCCATGGCGCCTCCCGCAACATGAATGAAACATGGCGGACACGGCTCTGCCAGAGACATGGCGAGAGAGCTTGAGTGCCGCCCTCGATCCGGCAGATTCAGCTCGGCATCAGATACGAGTTCTAGGGACGGCTTTTTCGAGCTTTCGACAGGGGCGGGCCGCGGGTCCCGCCCCTTTTCCTTTACGCGGCGATAATCTCTGGGCGCTAATGTTGATGCGCGTGGGGACAGCCTCCATATGTCGCCCCGGCCGCGCGCAGTTCGCCCCCCCCGGCCCATTGGAGTGTTCATGAGCAAATCCCTTCCTGTCCTCCCCTTGCGCGACATCGTCGTCTTTCCGCACATGATCGTGCCCTTGTTCGTCGGCCGCGACAAATCGGTGGCGGCGCTCGAGACCGCCATGGCGGCGGACAAGCAGATATTCCTGGTCTCGCAGCTCGATCCCGCCGAGGACGATCCCGACCGCGAGGCGCTCTACGATCTCGGCGTGGTGGCCAAGGTGCTGCAGCTTTTGAAACTCCCCGATGGCACGGTGCGCGTGCTCGTCGAGGGCGAGGAGCGCGGCCGGCTCGCGGATTTCCGGCTCGCGGGCGAGCATTATACCGCCGAGATCGAGGAGGTGGAGGAAAAGGACGCCGAAGGCGCCGAGGTCACCGCGCTGATGCGCTCGGTGGTCGAGCAATTCGAAAATTATTCGAAATTGAACAAGAAGCTGCCGGCCGAGACCGCGGTCCAGCTCGGCCAGATCGAGGATCCCTCCAAGCTCGCCGACGCCGTCGCCGCCAACATCACGATCAAGGTCGCCGACAAGCAGGCGCTGCTCGCCGAGCTCCAGCCGGGACGGCGGCTGGAGATGGCATTCGCCTTCATGGAAGGCGAGCTCGGCGTGTTGCAGGTCGAGAAGAAGATCAGAAGCCGCGTCAAGCGCCAGATGGAGAAGACCCAGCGCGAATATTATCTGAACGAGCAATTGAAGGCCATCCAGCGCGAGCTCGGCAATGAGGGCGAGGAAGGCGAGGGCGACGAGCTCGGCGAGCTCACCCGCAAGATCGCCAAGGGCAAGCTCTCGAAGGAAGCGCGGGCGAAAGCGACGCAGGAGCTCAAGAAGCTGAAGGCGATGGCGCCGATGTCGGCCGAGGCGACCGTCAGCCGCAATTATCTCGACGTGCTGCTCGGCCTGCCCTGGGGCAAGAAGTCCAAGGTCAACAAGGACATCGCCGAGGCCCAGCGCATCCTCGACGAGGATCATTACGGGCTCGAGAAGGTGAAGGAGAGGATAGTCGAATATCTCGCCGTCCAGGCGCGGACCAACAAGCTCAAGGGCCCGATCCTGTGCCTGGTCGGCGCGCCCGGGGTCGGCAAGACCTCGCTCGGCCGCTCGATCGCGCGGGCGACGGGCCGCGAATTCGCCCGCCAGTCATTGGGCGGGGTGCGCGACGAGGCCGAGATCAGGGGCCACCGGCGCACCTATATCGGCTCGCTGCCGGGCAAGATCGTCACCAATCTGAGGAAGGCGGGAACCTCGAACCCCTTGTTCCTGCTCGACGAGATCGACAAGCTCGGCCAGGATTTCCGCGGCGATCCCGCCTCGGCGCTGCTGGAGGTGCTCGATCCCGAGCAGAACCACCGCTTCCAGGACCATTATCTCGAGGTCGACTACGATCTTTCGGACGTCATGTTCGTCACCACGGCGAACACCATGGACATGCCGCAGCCGCTGCTCGACCGGATGGAGATCATCCGCCTCGAAGGCTATACCGAGGACGAGAAGGTCGAGATCGCCAAGCGCCATCTCATCCCCAAGCAGATCGAGGCGCACGGCCTCAAGGAGGGCGAGCTCGTCTTCGCCGAGGAAGGGATCAGAAGCCTCATCCGCCATTATACGCGCGAGGCAGGCGTGCGCACGCTGGAGCGGGAGATCGCCAAGATATCGCGCAAGTCCTTGCGCCGCATCCTCGAGGGCAAGGACGAGAAGGTCAGGCTGACGGCGAAGAATGTCGCCGATTTCGCCGGCGTGCGCCGCTATCGCCACGGCATCGGCGAGGAGGAGGACCAGATCGGCGCCGTCACCGGCCTTGCCTGGACCGAGGTGGGCGGCGAGCTTCTGACCATCGAGGCGGTCACCGTTCCCGGCAAGGGCCAGATCAGGACCACCGGCAAGCTCGGCGAGGTGATGACCGAATCGGTGCAGGCGGCGATGAGCTTCGTCAAGGCGCGCTCGCCCAGCTACGGCGTCAAGCCGAGCCTGTTCGCCAAGAAGGACATCCACGTCCATTTGCCCGAGGGCGCGGTGCCCAAGGACGGCCCTTCGGCGGGCATCGGCATGGTCACCTCGATCATCTCGACGCTGACCGGGATCGCGGTGCGCCGCGACGTCGCGATGACCGGCGAGGTGACGCTGCGCGGCCGCGTGCTGCCGGTGGGAGGCCTCAAGGAAAAGCTGCTCGCGGCGCTGCGCGGCGGCATTGAGAAGGTGCTCATCCCCGAGGAGAACGAGAAGGACCTCGCCGAAATCCCCGCCAAGCTCAAGGACGGGCTGGAAATCGTCCCCGTCGCGCATGTCGACGAGGTTCTGGGGCACGCGCTGACGACCCCCGTGGTCCCCATCGAATGGTCGGACGCCGACGAGCTGGCGACGCAGCCGCCGGGCGACATCGCCGCCGCCGGCGATGACGGAAGCGACCTTGCGGTGCGCCACTGAAAGCCGTTGAAATAGCGTCCGCTGATCCGGATTTCGCCAATTTCCGCGAAAAAATCGCGCTTTCCATTTGACGCGAGCCCATCACCTGTCCTTAACTGGCGTCCGGCTTCCGCCGCGAATCCAGTAACAGGGGTAAGAATCGGATGAACAAACAAGAACTTATCAGCTCGGTCGCCGACTCGACCGGCCTCAGCAAGGGTGACGCAGCCAAGGCGGTCGAAGGTGTTTTCGATTCGATCACCAATGCGTTGCGAAGAGGTGACGAGGTCCGTCTGGTCGGTTTCGGCACTTTTTCGACCAGCCGGCGCAAGGCGTCGACGGGCCGCAATCCGCGCACCGGCGAGCCGATGCAGATCAAGGCCTCGACCCAGCCCAAGTTCAAGGCCGGCAAAGGGCTCAAGGACGCCGTAAACTAGGCTGTCGTGGCCGGCGGGCGACAATGCCGCCGGCCGCAGTGGAGCTTTCGGTTTCACATTCGGCCGCGAGGCCGGGCGTTCGCACGCGCGGTCAGGGCATCCGGGCCCTGGCCCGTAGCGGCGGTGAGTGGAGATTGCTCTGGCCGGCAGCCCGGTGACTGGCTTTCGGGCGCGTAGCTCAGTGGTAGAGCACTGTGTTCACACCGCAGGGGTCGCAAGTTCAATCCTTGCCGCGCCCACCATTTTCCGACCCCATCCGATGCCGCCATGGACGCCCCTCGTTGGGGCGCCACTGCTCGCTTGACCGGCAAAGCGGGCGGCCTATATGTGCCGCAACCTCCCGGGCATTGCGGCGATCGTAGCTCAGCCGGTTAGAGCACTGGTTTGTGGTACCAGGGGTCGCGGGTTCAAGTCCCGTCGGTCGCCCCATCCGCCGGGGCATCTCCCTTTGGCAGGACAGACGAATGACCGCGCTCTGGGAGCTTCCCGATTTCGACGATCACGAGCTGGTGCATTTCGTCACCGACCGCCGGTCGGGCCTGAGAGCGATCATCGCCGTCCATTCGACCCATCTCGGCCCCGGCGCCGGGGGCGTGCGTTTCTGGCATTATGCCGAGCCGGCGGACGCGTTCGCCGACGTGCTACGCCTGTCGCGGGGGATGAGCTACAAGAACGCGATGGCCGACCTGCCGCTCGGCGGCGGCAAGGCGGTCATCCTCGCCGACGAGAATTTCACCAAGACCCCGGCGATGCTGGCGGCCTATGGCCGGGCGGTAGAGGCCCTGGGCGGGCGCTACATCACCGCCGAGGATGTCGGCATGTCGGTCGCCGATCTCGTCGCGATCGCGAAGGAGACGCCGCATGTTTCCGGCCTGCCGGCCGAGGAAGGAGAGGTGGGCGGCGATCCCGGCCCGCACACCGCTTATGGCGTCTATCTGGGGGTGAAGGCGGCGGCGCGGCGCAAGCTCGGGACGGACAGCCTCGCCGGCGTCCGTATCGCGCTGCAGGGCGCTGGCAGCGTCGGCAGCCGCGTCGCCCGCCACGCGGCGCAAGAAGGCGCCCGGCTCGCGATCGCCGACATCGATCCCGCCCGCGCCGCCGCGCTCGCCGGCGAGGCGGGCGGCACCGTCGTCGACGCGCGCGGCATCCTCAGCACCGAGGCCGACATATTCTGTCCTTGCGCGCTCGGCGCGATCCTCGACGAGCGCTCCATCCCCGAACTCAAGGCGGCGGTCGTCGCCGGCGGCGCCAACAACCAGCTCGCCACGCCCGCCGACGGCGAGCGGCTCGCCGCGCGCGACATCCTCTACGCGCCCGATTACGTCATCAACGCCGGCGGCATCATCAACGTCGCCTCGGAGCATCTCGGGCTGACCGGCAAGGATGGCGTGCGCGAGAATATCGAGCGCATCCCGGGGCGCCTTCGCGAGATCTGGGACGAGAGCGATGCGAGCGGCCATCATCCGGCCGAGGTCGCCGACGCCATCGCCCAGCGGCGGATCGGGCGGGGCGGCGCCTAGAGCGGCCCCTGCACCCGGCGCCGGTCGAGCCGGCCGAGGCGATGCTCGCGATAGAGGGTGTAGAGCCCGGAGGCGACGATCACCGAAGCCCCGATCCAGGTCGTCTCGGGCGGCCTGTCGTTCCAGACGAGCCAGCCCAGGACCACCGCCCAGAGGAGCTGGACATAATCGAACGGAGCGATCACCGCGACCGCCGCGTAGCGAAGCGAGGCGGTGAGCATCAGCTGGGCGACGCCGCCGAACAGGCCGATGCCGGCGAGGATCGCCCAGCCCGCCGCGTCATGGCCGCGGGCATGGAAAGGCATCAGCAGGCCGAGCGCGGCGAGCGAGACGAGGGTGAACCAGAGCACCGTGGTCTGGGTCGATTCGGTGCGGCCGATGCGGCGGATGGTGATGTGCACCGAGCCGATCGCGAAAGCCGAGGCGAGGGCGATGAGCAGGCCGGCAAGGGGCAGCGTCTCGCCAGCGGGCCGCATGACGATGAACACCCCGGCGAAGCCCGCCGCGACCGCGCTCCAGCGGTATATTCCCACCCTCTCGCCAAGGATCAGCGCCGAGAGCATCACCGCGAACAGCTGCGCGGTGAAGCCGATCGTCGTCGCCTCGGCGAGCGGCAGATAGGAAAGCGCAGTGAAGGCGAGGCCCATGGCGGCGAGGCCGAGCCCCGCCCGCCAGAGATGCGCGCCCGGCCGCTCGGTCCGCCAGTCGAGCCCGCCCTGCCACCAGATCCATGCGATGAGCGGCGGCAGGCCGAAGGCGAAGCGGTAGAACATCAGCTCGGGCGTCGCGATCCCCGCCTCGTGGCCGAGCTTGATCAGCGCCGCCATCACCGCAAAGCAGCTCGCGGTGCCGAATCTGAGGGCGATGCCGATCAGGGCATTCTGGCGCGGGCGGGTGTCGACCATCGCCTTGCACTGGCGGCGGGGCCGAGGAAGGACAAGGGGCAGTTTGCCAAGCCGGACGACTGGGCTAAAAAGCGCTCCGCCCATGCATGCCTACGCCAATCCCGCCCGATTCCTGAAGCTCGCGCGCCCGCTCACCGCCTGGCTGGGCTGGAGCGGAGCGCTGCTCGCCGCGGCCGCGCTCGCCGCAGGCCTTGTCCTGACCCCGCCCGACTATCTGCAGGGCGAAAGCGTGCGCATCATCTACGTCCACGTTCCTTCCGCCTGGCTCGGCATGGCGGGGTGGAGCGGAATCGCCGTCGCCAGCTTCGTCCAGCTCGTTTGGCGCCATCCGCTCGCCGGCGTCGCCGCGCGCGCGATGGCGGCGCCGGGCGCCATGTTCACCGCCATCTGCCTCGTCAGCGGCTCGCTCTGGGGACGGCCGACCTGGGGGACCTGGTGGGAATGGGATGGGCGGATGACCTCGATGCTCGTCCTCCTTTTCCTCTATTTCGGCTATATCGCGCTCGCCGAGGCCGAACGCGAGAAAGGTGGAGAGGGCCGGATGGCGGCGATTTTCGGCCTCGTTGGCGCGATCAACCTTCCCGTCATCCACTATTCGGTGACCTGGTGGCAGACGCTGCACCAGGGCCGCAGCATCGGCGTCACCAGCTCCACCATCGACGGTTCGATCCTGTGGCCGCTGCCGATCTCGGCGCTCGGCTTCACGCTCCTCTTCGCCGCGGTCGTGCTGATGCGGATGCGCGCGGCGCTGGCCCGCAACCGGCGCGAGGCGCGGCTGAGGCGGACCGCCGATTCGACCGACGCGGAACGGGCGCGAGCATGAATCACTGGCCGTTCATAGCAGGCGCCTATGCCGTCGCGATCGTCGGCACGCTGCTGCTCGTGCTGGCCAGCTACCGCGCGATGCGACGGGCCGAGCGCGAGGCCGAGACGGTGAAGCGCGGGCGATGAAGGCCAAGCATCAACGGCTTGCGCTGCTCACCCTCGCGCTCGCCGCGGCGCTCGCGGCGGTGCTGCTGGCGATGTCGGCGATGCGCGATCAGGCCTCCTATTTCTACGCCCCCGCCGATGTCGCCCGCAAGGGCGTGCCTTACGACCGCGCGGTCAGGATCGGCGGCATGGTCCGCGAAGGATCGCTGGAACGCGCCGCCGACGGAGTGACGATCCGCTTCGTCGTCGGCGACGACAGCGATGCCGCCATTCCCGTGCGCTATACCGGCATCGCGCCCGATCTCTTCCGCGAGGGCTCGGGCGTCGTCGCCGAGGGGCGGTTCATGCGAAGCGGCCTGTTCGTCGCCGAGGAGCTGCTCGCCAAGCATGACGAGAACTACATGCCGCCCGAGCTCGCGCCCGGGCGCGACCGGCACCAGAGCGAGACGATCCGATGATCGCCGAGGCCGGGCTGGCGGCGCTGTGGCTCGCGGCGGCGCTGGCGCTCGTCCAGCTTGCGGCGGGGATCGCGGGGGTCAGAGGCGAGCAGAGCCTGGCCCGCCTCGTGCGGCCACTGGCGTTGGCGCAAGGGATGCTCGCGGCCCTTTCCTTCGCCTGCCTCCTGCTCCTTTTCCTGCGCACCGATCTTTCGGTGGAGCTGGTCGCCGCCAACAGCCATGTGATGAAGCCCTGGCTCTACAAGTTCGCCGGCGCCTGGGGCAATCACGAAGGCTCGATGCTGCTCTGGGTCGCGGTGCTGGCGCTCGCCGGCGCGGCGGTGGCGCTGTTCGAACGCCGCTTGCGGCCCGACAGCTCGATCGCGACGCTCGCCGCGCAGGCGGCGATCGGGCTCGGCTTCTACGCCTTCCTGCTCTTCGCCTCCAACCCCTTCGCCCGCCTCGAACCGCCGGCCGAGGAGGGGAGGGGGTTGAATCCGCTGCTCCAGGACCCGGGCCTCGCCTTCCATCCGCCGACGCTCTATTTCGGCTATGTCGGCATTTCGGTCGCCTTCTCCTTCGCGGTCGGCGCGCTCGTCACCCGCGACGTCGGCCCGGCGTTCGCCCGCGCGATGCGGCCCTGGGTGCTGGGCGCCTGGATATTCCTCACGCTCGGCATCACCGCCGGCAGCTGGTGGGCCTATTACGAGCTCGGCTGGGGCGGCTGGTGGTTCTGGGACCCGGTCGAGAACGCTTCGCTGATGCCCTGGCTCGCCGCCACCGCGCTCCTCCATTCGGTGAGCGTGCTCGCCGCCCGCGACGGCCTGCGCGCCTGGACGGTGATGCTCGCCGTGCTCGCCTTTTCGATGTCGATGATCGGCACCTTCCTCGTCCGCTCGGGGATATTGACGAGCGTCCATGCCTTCGCGGTGGATCCCGGGCGCGGCACCTTCATCCTCGCGCTGCTGCTCCTCTATATCGGGGGCGCGCTGGCGCTGTTCGCGCTGCGCATCGGCACCGTGCGCGAGGGCAAGACCTTCGCGCCGCTGAGCCGCGAGGGCGCGCTCGTCGCCAATAATCTGCTCTTGTCGGTGATTCTCGGCATCGTCCTCATCGGCACCCTCTATCCGCTCGCCTTCGAGGCACTGAGCGGCGACAAGCTTTCGGTCGGCCCGCCCTATTTCAACCGCGCCGCCGGCCCGATCGCGCTCCTGCTCGTCGCGATCATGGCCGCCGGGCCGCTGCTCCGCTGGCGCGAGGACCGGGGGGGAGCGATGCTCAGAAAGCTCGGCGCTCCCGCCTTCGCAAGCGCGCTCGTCCTCGCCGCCCTGCTGCTGCTCGCGCCGGGCATGGGCGTCTTCCCGCTTCTCGGCCTCGCGCTCGCCGCCGGAGTGGGAGCGGCGAGCCTGATGCCGCTGAGGGGACGCAAGCTGCGACGCACGCCGCTCGCCATCTGGGGGATGGTGCTCGCGCATCTCGGCATCGCGGTCGCGCTCGCCGGCATGGCCGCCGAAACCGCCTTCACCCGCGAGACGCTCGTCGCCGCGCGCCCCGGCGAGGAGGTCGCGGTCGGCCCGTATCGGGTGCGTTTCGACGGCGTCGAGCCGATCGCGGGGCGCAACTGGACCGCGATCGAGGGCCGCCTCACCGCCCGCGGCGGCGGCGGCAAGGGCTTCACGCTCGCCCCGCAGGCGCGCAGCTTCTCCTCGCCGCCCACCGACACCAGCGAGGCGGCGATCGCGACGCGATTGGGCGGCCAGCTCTACACCGTCATCGGCGAAAGCGGCGCCGACGGGCGCTGGCAGCTGCGCCTGTGGTGGAAGCCCCTGGTGACGCTGATCTGGCTCGGCGGGATACTGGTCGCGCTCGGCGGCCTCCTCGCTCTCGTCGGCCGTCTGCGCCGCGAGGCCCGCCCGGAGGAGCCGGAGTGAGGCGCGTTCTGCTCTGGACGCCGCTGGCGCTGTTCTTCCTTTTCGTCGGCCTGTTCCTCTTCGGCCTCACCCGCGCGCCCGACACCCAGGTCCGCTCGCGTCTCGTCGGCGCGCCGATGCCGCAATATGCGCTGCCCGCGCTGCCGGGACGCGAGAAGGGGGGCGGGGGCGACGAGGGGGCGCGCCTCGTCAACATCTTCGCCAGCTGGTGCGAGCCGTGCAAGCTCGAGGCGCCGCAGCTCGAAGCGCTCGCCGAGCGCGGCATTCCGATCGACGCCATCGCGATCCGCGACCGCCCCGAGGATATCGAGCGCTTTCTCGACCGCTGGGGCGATCCCTATCGGCGGATCATGCTCGACGACGACAGCCGGGTGCAGATGGCGCTGGGCTCGGCCGGCGTGCCCGAAACCTTCATCGTCGATGCCGACGGGATGATCCGCCACCAGCATATCGGCATCATCCGCCCCGAACATGTGGGCGAGCTCGCCGGCGCCTATGAGGCGGCGAAATGAGGGAAAAATCCAGGCATATTCACATCTGCACAGCGCTAGGCCTGCTTCTTCTGCCGGTGCCCGCGCTCGCCCAGTCCGCGCTGCCGCCCGCCGACTACGCCTATCGCCAGCTGCCCGATCCCGCCGAGGAGGCCGAGGCGGCCAGGCTCATGGAAAGCATCCGCTGCCTCGTCTGCCAGGGCCAGTCGATCGCCGATTCGGACGCCGACATGGCCGGCGACATGCGCGCGCTCATCCGCCGCCGGATCGCCGCCGGCGAGGAGCCGGCCGAGGTGCGCCGCTGGCTGATCGAGCGCTACGGCAACTGGGTAAGCTACGATCCGCCGCTCGGGCCCGTCACCTGGCCTCTGTGGGCGGCGCCGCTGCTGCTCCTCGCGCTCGGGCTGTGGCTCGCCCGTTCGCGCTTCCGCAAGGGGCGAGGCTGATGGGCTGGGCGATACCGGCACTGCTCGCCGCGCTTGTCCTTCTCGGACTGTGGAAGCTCGCCGGGCTCGCGCGCGGGCCGCTGCTCCTCGCCGCGACGGGGGTGGCGCTGGCCTTCGCCGGCTATGCCTGGCAGGGCCGCCCCGACATGCCGGGAGCTCCGGCGCCGCCGCGCATCGTGGAAATGCCGGAAAACGCGTTCGCCCAGGCGCGGCCCGAGCTGCTCGGCCGTTTCGACCAGGCCGATGCCTGGCTCAACCTCGCCGAGAGCTATCAGCGGCGCGGCGACCATCGCCGGGCGGTGATGGTGATCAGGAGCGCGCTCGACAAGTTCCCCGCCAATCCGGATCTGTGGGTCGGCCTCGGCAACGCTCTCGTGCTCCATGCCGACGGCCGCATCAACCCGGCGGCCAAGCTCGCCTTCGACCGCGCGGCGGCGGTCGCGCCCGACCATCCCGGGCCGCCCTTCTTCTACGGGCTCGCGCTCGTCCAAGCGGGAAGGCTCGACGAGGCCCGCGAGATCTGGTCGCGCCTGCTCGCCTCGCTGCCCGAGGAGACGATCTGGCGCGAGGAGCTGGAGCTGAGGCTGGCGATGCTCGATCAGGTCGAGACGATGCGCGCGCTCGAGGGTGGCTGAAGCACGTTCAGGCGGCGTAGGGCAGGTCGAGCGCCTCGGCCACCGCCTCGTGCCTGATCTTGCCGTTATCGACGTTGAGGCCGGCGGCGAGATGCGGATTCTCGACCATCGCCCGCGCCGGCCCCTTGTTGGCGAGCTGCAGCACATAGGGGAGGGTGGCGTTGTTGAGCGCGAAGGTCGAGGTGCGCGCCACCGCGCCGGGCATGTTGGCGACGCAATAGTGGATGATGCCCTCCTCGACATAGACGGGCTCGTCGTGCGTCGTCGGGCGCGAGGTCTCGAAGCAGCCGCCCTGGTCGATCGCGATGTCGACGACGACGGTGCCGCGCTTCATGCTCCTCAGCATCTCGCGGGTGACGAGCTTGGGCGCCGCGCCGCCGGGGACGAGCACCGCGCCGATGACGAGATGGGCGGTCGCGACCGCATTGGCGATCGCCGCCTGGCTCGCATAGCCGGTCTTGATCTGGTTGCCGAAATGGGTGTCGAGCTCGGCGAGGCGGTCGTTGGAAATGTCGTAGATGGTGACGTCGGCGCGCAGGCCCACGGCCATCTGCGCGGCGTTCAGGCCGGCGACGCCGCCGCCGATGATGACCACCCGCGCCGGCTTAACCCCCGGCACGCCGCCCAATAATATGCCGCGCCCGCCCTGCTCCTTTTCGAGATAATGGGCGCCGGCCTGGATCGACATCCTTCCCGCCACCTCGCTCATCGGCTTCAGAAGCGGCAGCGAGCGGTTGGGCGAGGTCACCGTCTCATAGGCGATCGCCGTCGCGCCCGATTTCATCAGCCCCTCGGTCTGGGGCCGGTCGGCGGCGAGATGGAGATAGGTGAAGAGGATGTGCCGGTCCTCGAGCAGCGCAATCTCCTCCTGCTGCGGCTCCTTCACCTTGACGATCATGTCGGCGGCCTCGAACACCTCCCGCGCGCTGCCGAGCACGGCGGCGCCTACCGCTCGGTAATCGGCGTCCTCGAAGTCGATCCCCCTTCCGGCGCCGCTTTCGACGAACACCTCATGGCCGGCCTGGACGACGTCGAACACCGAAGCGGGCGTGAGCCCTACCCGATATTCGTGAACCTTGATCTCCTTGGGCACGCCGACGCGCATCGCCATCTCCCATCTCTCGGAAAGCGGAAAGTGGCGCTCTATAGCGGGGCGGACCGGCTTTGTCCCGTTGCGATGCGGCAAAGGCGCTGCTAAGCGCGGCGCGCAGCCCGCGAGGCACCAAAGAAGAGTCGTCCGATGCCCGCACGGCTTGTCCGCCAATGACCCAGGCCAGCACCGCACCCATCGAGCCGGACAACCATCCGGATGTCGCCGAACGGCGCCGTTCCGGGCTTTTCAAGCTCACCGTCGGAGCGGTCGGCATCGTGTTCGGCGATATCGGCACCTCGCCGCTCTACGCCTTTCGCGAGACCTTCGTCGGCCCGCATCCGCTCGAGCTCGACCTCGCCCATGTCTACGGCGTCATCAGCCTCATCTTCTGGTCGATGACGCTGGTCGTCACGATTCAATATGTCACTATCCTGATGCGCGCCGACAATCGCGGCCAGGGCGGCTCGCTGGCGCTGCTCGCGCTCCTGTCGCGACAGCTGGAGCGGGCGCGCTACGGGCCGCTCATCGTGCTGCTCGGCGTGTTCGCCACCGCGCTCTTCTACGGCGACAGCATGATCACCCCGGCGATCTCGGTGCTGTCGGCGGTCGAGGGTCTCACCGTGGTCAACGAGGCGCTGAGCCCGCTCGTCATCCCGATCGCCGTCGTCCTGCTCGTCTTCCTGTTCATGATCCAGCGTCGCGGCACCGCCAAGGTAGGGGCGATGTTCGGGCCGGTGATGCTCGTCTATTTCGTCACTATCGCCGCATTGGGCGCGGTGCAGATCGTCCAGCGCCCGGAGATCGTGCTGGCGATGCTCAACCCCTGGAACGCGGTCAACTTCTTCATCCTCGACGGCTTCAAGGCTTTCCTCGCGCTGGGCTCGGTGGTGCTGGCGGTGACAGGCGCCGCCGCCCTCTATGCCGACATGGGCCATTTCGGCCGGCGACCGATGCGCACCGCCTGGATTTTCTTCGTCATGCCGGCGCTGCTCATCAACTATATGGGTCAGGCGGCGCTGATCATAAATCTAGACGCGGCGCAAGCGGCCCGCGCGATCCAGAGCCCCTTCTTCATGCTCGCGCCCGAGCATCTGCGGCTACCGCTGGTGCTGCTCGCGACGGTTGCCACCTTCATCGCCAGCCAGGCGGTGATTTCGGGCGCCTTCGCAGTCACCCATCAGGCGATCCAGCTCGGTTTCGTGCCCCGCCTCGCCACCCGCCACACCAGCGCCTCGGAAGCCGGCCAAATCTATATCCCGGTGGTCAACTGGCTGCTGATGGCGGCGGTGCTGATCCTCGTCCTCACCTTCCGCAATTCGAGCAATCTCGCTTCCGCTTACGGCATCGCGGTCACCGGCGCGATGACCATCGACACCTGCCTGCTCGCGGTGCTGTTGCTCGGAGTGTGGAAGTGGAAGCGCTGGATCGCCATCCCGCTGCTCGCCATCTTCTTCGTCGTCGACGGCGCCTATTTCACCGCCAATCTCGCCAAGGTTCCGGACGGCGGCTGGTTCCCGCTGCTCGTCGGCCTCGTGGCCTTCACGCTGCTCACCACCTGGGCGCGCGGCCGGCGGCTGATGCTGGCGCGCATGCGCGAGGCCTCGATGCCGGTCGAGATTTTCGTCAGATCGGCCTGCAATTCGGCGACCCGCGTGCCCGGCACCGCGGTCTTCATGACCACTTCGTCCGAAGGCATCCCGCCCTCGCTGCTCCATAATCTCAAGCATAACCGCGTTCTCCACGAGCGCGTCATCCTGCTCACCGTCAGGATCGAGGAGGAGCCCTGGGTGCCCGACGCGGAACGCTTCGAGATCGAGGATATCGGCCGCGGCTTCTATCGCGTGGTGTTGCGCTATGGCTTCATGCAGGAAGCCGACGTCCCCGGCGCCCTCCAGCGGCTCGAAAACTGCGGCCCTCCGATCAGGATGATGGACACCAGCTTCTTCCTCGCGCGCCAGACGCTGATTCCCGCCTCCGCCCCCGGCATGGCGATCTGGCGCGAGAAGCTGTTCGCCTGGATGCTGCGCAATGCGGCGAGCGCGATGCAGTTCTTCAGGCTGCCGCCCAACCGCGTGGTCGAGCTCGGCAGCCAGGTCGAGATCTGAGCCTATTCGATCGTGCCGATGCCCTCGCAGCTCAGGTCGAAGGCGGCAAGGCCCGATTCCAGATTGGCGGCGAGCAGGGGCGTTTCCATCAGCTCGTCGATGACATGATCGGTGCCGTCGCGCACGCTGTCATTGGCCTCGGAAATCGCATCCTCCCATTCGGGGGGATCGTAAGTGCCGACGCCGACCCAGTTGAGCGCGAGCGTCTCGGCGAGCTGATCCTCGGCGAGATCGTCCAATATCCCGCGCAGCTCTTCCTCCACCCCGGTGTTCAGCTCGTCCTCGAGCACCGAAAGGGTTTCGGCATCGTCGTCGGGGCTTTCGTCATCGTCGACATTGTCGGGATCGGCCTTGGGGTCGAAGGCGGGCACCTGCGCTTCATATTCGCGCGCGCGGATGATGATCCGGCATAATGTGTCGAGCGGCGTCACCAGCTCCATTTGCCTTACTCCATAGCGGACATGCATCGCGCGGGTAACGATGGCGGCGCGGCGCGGTTCCGGCTTTGGATGCCCGTCAAGCGGGCTTGTTGACCGGTCGGAGCGCCCCCATTATAGGCCGCGGGCCAGGCCGGAAGGCGCGGCCTTCCGGGCGGCATGGGGCGGAGTAGCTCAGCTGGTTAGAGCAGCGGAATCATAATCCGCGTGTCGGGGGTTCAAGTCCCTCCTCCGCTACCATATCGGCGCGCGGCCGCCGGCCACCGGCCATCTCCCTCATGCGCCACCTTGCGGGTTCCGCTCTTCATAGGGTTCGAGCGCGGTCTCGAGCAGCCGGAGCGAAGCGAGCGCGGGCCCGGACAGCTGATTTCCCTCCAGCGGACCGCGCAGCGAGGCGAGCACCGCCTGCGCCGCCGCCACCAGCAGCATCTCGTCGGTGGTCTTGTCGCCTTCACCCATCGCGCGGGCTATGGAGACGCGGCCGGCGTGCGGGACCGGGAGATTCGCACCCTGGAAACGGATGATGCCGCGGCGAAAAAGGCGCGACAGGAAGGGAATGCATGTGCAATGCATCCTTTTCGCAGAATTGAACAAGTCAATTCAACGGTTTTCGATGAACTGTCAAGCGGGAATTTCGATTAGCGATGGGTTTCGGAGCGAGATTGGCTGAAGAACGCAAGCGTCTGGGGCTCAAACAGGCGGAATTTGCCGAGCTCGTCGGCACCGACGTGCCCAAGCAAAGTCTCTACGAAAACGATAAACGAGATCTGAGGGGCGATTATCTTGCCCGCCTGGCCGAGGCGCGCGTCGATATACTCTATGTGCTTACCGGCGCGCGCGGCGAGGCGAGCTGGTCGCAGCCCGGCGCCAATGCCTTGCTCGGCGCCTATTTGAGCCTGCCGCCGAATCTCCAGGACGCGCTCGTCGATTTCGCCCGCCGTCTGGCCGACCATTCGGCCGGGGCGGAGATGCGCACATTGCACGGGACCAAATCCGAATATCGCGGCCGAGAGAGCGAATAAGCGCCCTTGCGCCGCGCCCGCGTGCGACCCTATCTCGGGCCTTCTCCGCCGATCCACGCAGGAACGTCATGGCCGCCACCCATTCCACCCGCATGCTCATCCTCGGTTCCGGCCCCGCCGGGCTTTCGGCCGCCATCTATGGCGCCCGCGCCGGCCTCGCGCCGATCGTCGTCGAGGGAATCCAGCCCGGCGGCCAGCTCACCACCACCACCGATGTCGAGAATTATCCCGGCTTCCGCGACGTCATCCAGGGCCCCTGGCTGATGGAGGAGATGAAGGCGCAGGCAGAGCATGTCGGCGCGCGGATGGTGTGGGACCATGTCGCCAAGGTCGATCTTTCGCAGCGCCCCTTCAGGCTCACCGGCGACGGCGGGGCGGTCTATGCCGGCGACACGCTGGTGATCGCGACCGGAGCGCAAGCGAAATGGCTCGGCCTGCCGAGCGAGGAGCGTCTGAAGGGCAAGGGGGTCTCGGCCTGCGCGACCTGCGACGGCTTCTTTTACCGCGGCAAGCAGGTGGCGGTGATCGGCGGCGGCAACACCGCGGTCGAGGAGGCGCTCTATCTCACCAATCACAGCCATGACGTCACCCTCGTCCACCGCCGCGATTCGCTGCGCGCCGAGAAAATCCTCCAGGAGCGGCTGTTCAAGAACCCCCACATCAAGGTGATGTGGAACCGGGTGGTCGACAAATTCGTCGCCGGCGGCGAGCCCGAGGCGCTCGCCGGCATCGATCTCAGAAACGTCGCCAGCGGAGAGATCGAGCGCATCGACGTCGAGGGCGGTTTCGTCGCCATCGGGCACAAGCCGGCGACCGAGCTGTTCCAAGACCAGCTCGAAATGGACCGCGACGGCTATATCGAGGTGGCGACCGGATCGACGCGCACGAGCGTCCCCGGGGTGTTCGCGAGCGGCGACGTGATGGACAAGGTCTATCGCCAGGCGGTGACCGCCGCCGGAACCGGCTGCATGGCCGCGCTCGATGCCGAGAAATTCCTCGCCGAAGCGGAATTCGAGGAGTCGAGGGCGGCTTAAGGCTCCGCTTCCGCTTCGCTTTCCCTCTGCGCCCGGTGGGCGGTCAGCCGGCCGATCCCCTCCAGCACCGCCTGCTCGAGCTTTTCCATGTCGCCCAGGCGCGAGAAAGTGTGCGCGTCGCTGGCGACGAGCACCGGCGCGGGATGGCGGGCGCGCAGCTCCTTCCACGCCCGGCTTTCCCAGATTTCGCGGGCAGCGATTGCCGTCGCGTCGCCATGGGCGAAGATCGCGACGACCGGCAAATCGCCGCGCTCGAGGCGGTCCTGAACGCGGTCGGCGAGCGCCGAGCGGCCGGGCCGGCTCATGGTCTTCATGCCGGTGAGCAGCTTGCGATAGTCGATGCGGCCGGTAAGCAAATCGCGCCAGCCGGAAAGCGACAGCAGGCGCTCGCGATAGCGCCGCCGGATCGCCGCCGGCGGAGGCGTGCCGGCGACCGTCTCGACGAACCAGGGATTGACGAGCACCGCGCCGTCGAGACCCAGCTCGCCTCCGTGCAGCGCAAGCGCAGTGGCACCGTCGCACAGGCCGATGCCGAGCACGCGCCGCGCTCTCGGCGATTCCTGGCGCAGCGCGGCGAGCGCGGGGGCCATGTCGGGGCGGGCGTTGGCATAGCCCAAGTCCTCGCCTTCGCTGTCGCCGACCCCGCGCCGGTCGTAGCGCAGCGAAGGATAGCCCTTGTCGGCCAGCTGCCGGGCGAGCCTTGCGAACATCCGATGCGAGCCGATCCGCGTCTGGGTGCCGCCGACGACGAACAGGATCGCGGTCTCGTTCGCCTCCTCGGGCGATGGGGCATCGAAGCTCGCGCCGAGCCGCGCGCCTTGCGCCTCGATTACATCAAGCCGGCGCATTGCCGGTGCCAATAGCTGAAATCGCCGGCGATCGCCGCCGCCAGCCCCGCATCGCGCCCCGGTTCCGAGCGCCGCCAGAGCGCCGGCCCGCGGAACCTGACGTCGGCCTCCTTGCGGTCGCTTTCGAGGCGCGCGGTGCGCAAGAGCCCGATCTCGGCCGGCGCGATCCGGCGCAGCGCCTCGCGCAGCGGCGCGGCGACCGGATAGCCGGCGAGCTGCTCCCCGGCGCTTCCTCCACCGGCCATCGTCTCGGCGCGCTCGAGGTCGCGCAGCAGCGAGGCGCCGTCGGCGGGGGCGAGGCGCCAGCGGCAGCCCGCCTCGACCTCGTCGTCGAGCAGCGCGCCTCCCCGAAGCGCCAGCGTCGCCGGCCGCTTGCCGCTGCGCGCGCGGACATGCCCAGCCGCCGCGGTCGCCGCCCGACGCCAGACGTCCCAGCCCATCGCCGCGAGATCGCGCTCGCG
>JBHJHL010000025.1:0-7656 GCA_050330935.1 Sphingomonadaceae bacterium
GGCGCCGGCGGTTCCGGCGCGTCCGCGGCGGCCGAAGCGCCCCCCGACAGCGATTTCTTGCAGAGAGAGGGCGGAATTTACTAGCCTCTTGACCGGGAACAGCGCGTGTTCCGGCGAAAGCCGGAATCCAGCCCATAGTCATTTCAGGGCCCCGGCCTTCGCCGGGGCACGTTCTTTTCGGAGACCTCACCATGCGCGCCGACGCGCAAGCCCATGTCGACACGATCGAAGCCGCGACCGCGCTGCTGCGCCGTTTTCTCGACTGGGACAGGGCGGTGGAAAGGCTCGACGAGCTCAACGCGAAGGTCGAGGACCAGGCGCTGTGGGATGATCCCCGGGCGGCGCAGGAGGTGATGCGCGAACGCCGGCGCCTGGAGGAGGCGATCGAGGCGACTCGCGCGATCGAAAAGGAGCTTGCCGACAATGTCGAGCTGCTCGAGCTCGCCGAGGCCGATGGCGACGCCAGGCTCGCCGACGATGCGGTCGCGGCGCTCGCCGCGCTCGCCCGCCGCGCCGAGCGCGACAAGACGGCCGCGCTGCTCGCCGGCGAGGCCGACGCCAACGACACCTATGTCGAGGTCCATGCCGGCGCCGGCGGCACCGAAAGCCAGGACTGGGCCGAGATGCTCCAGCGCATGTACACGCGCTGGGCCGAGCGGCGCGGCATGAAGGTCGAGCTCATCGACCATCATGCCGGCGAGCAGGCTGGCATCAAGTCGGCGACGCTGCTTTTGAAGGGCGAGAACGCCTATGGCTACGCCAAGACCGAAAGCGGCGTCCATCGGCTGGTGCGCATCAGCCCCTATGACAGCTCGGCGCGGCGCCATACCAGCTTTGCCAGCGTGTGGGTCTATCCGGTGATCGACGAGGATATCGACATCGAGATCAACGACGGCGACCTGCGCGTCGACACCTATCGCGCGTCGGGCGCCGGCGGCCAGCATGTCAACACCACCGACAGCGCGGTGCGCATCACGCACACCCCCTCGGGCATCGTCGTCGCCAGCCAGAACAACCGCTCGCAGCACAAGAACCGCGCCGAGGCGATGCGGATGCTGAAAGCCCGGCTCTACGAGGCCGAGCTTCGCCGCCGCGAGGAAGAGGCGATGGCCGAACATGCCTCGAAGACCGATATCGGCTGGGGCAACCAGATCCGCTCCTATGTCCTCCAGCCCTATCAGATGGTGAAGGATCTGCGCACCGGCGTCACTTCCTCCTCGCCGGCCGACGTGCTCGACGGCGATCTCGACGAGTTCATGGCCGCCGCGCTCGCCCAGCGCGTCAGCGGCGAGAAGGCCGAGGTGGAGGATGTCGATTGACGGGCGTGAAGCGCGGTTGCGCGGGCATGGTCGCGGACTAGGATGAGCGGGGTGCGCCCTGCGGCTTTCATCCTCGCCCTGATCGCGCTTGCCGCCTGCCGCGAGCGGGCGGAAGAATCGCGCTTCCCCGAGCCCGACCGACCCGTCGCGCCGATCGTCTCGTCGCGCTATTCGAACGAGGACGCGCGCGACAGCGTCGGCGAGTTCGAGACGGTGGTCGAGCTCGCCGAGGTCGAGCCCGGCATGACCGTTGCCGACATCGGCGCCGGCGAGGGCTATTACACCGTCCGCCTGTCGCCGCTGGTCGGCGAGGAGGGGCGGGTGCTGGCGCAGGACATCATCCCCGAGACGCGCGACGCGCTCGCCCGGAGGGTGCAGCGCGAGCAGCTGGACAATGTCGCGGTCAAGCTCGGCCTGCCCAACGATCCGCGGTTGCCCGAAGGCTCCTTCGAGCGGATACTCCTCATCCACATGTATCACGAGATCCAGCGGCCGGCGGAATTCCTCTGGCGTTTGCGGCCGGCGCTGACCAAGGACGGCAGCGTCGTCGTCGTCGATGCCGACCGACCGACCGCGCAGCACGGCACGCCGCCCAAGCTCCTGATCTGCGAGTTCGAGGCGGTCGGCTATCAGCTCGCACGGTTCGAGCGTCTGCCCGACGACAAAGCCTATTTCGCGATGTTCCGCGCCGATGGCATGCGCCCCGAACCCGAGGATATTCCGGTGTGCGCCGGCCTTTCCCCCTCCTAGAGCAGGCCGAGCGCCCTGAAGCTCGAAATCTCCTCGCCGGCGAAGATGAGATGATCGTGGACCTGGAGCCCTAGCGGGCGGCCGAGCTGGACGAGCGCGCGGGTCGCCTTCTGGTCGTCGCGGCTGGGGTGGGGGTTGCCGCTCGGATGGCAATGGGCGAGCACCAGCCCCTCGGCACCGGCTTCGATCGCGGCATAGACGATCGCCCGCAAGGGCATATCGATCTCGGTAGGTTCTCCGGGGAAGAGCTTGATGTCGAGCAGCTCGCGCTCGCGGCCGAGCAGCATCACGGCCAGCTTCTCCCCGCGCGCGCTTCGGAACAGCGGCGCGAGAAGATTGGCGGCGTCGCGCGCGGTCTCAACGCGGGTCGGGGAGCGGGGGCCGGCCATGCTGAGCGCGCATATGTGCCGCAGCGGCCTATGGCAGCGCCGATTTGATCCGAAGCGGAGGCAATCCCCTCCGTTCCGGATGAACCTGGCCGGCGCTTCAAATGCGCGCGCCGCAAGGCCATAAGGATGATGCGATGCAGGCCTATCTCGATCTTTTACGGCGAATCCTCGACGACGGCGCGCGGCAGGAGGACCGCACCGGAGTCGGCACGCTGTCGGTCTTCGGCCACCAGATGCGCTTCGACCTTGGCGAGGGCTTTCCGCTCGTCACCACCAAAAAGCTCCATATCCGATCTATCGTCATCGAGCTGCTGTGGTTTCTGAAGGGGCATACCAATGTCCGCTGGCTCAACGAGCGCGGCGTGAGCATCTGGGACGAATGGGCCGACGACAAGGGCGATCTCGGCCCTGTCTACGGCAAACAGTGGCGCCGCTGGCAGGCGCCGGACGGGCGCCATGTCGACCAGATCGCCCAGCTCATGCGGCTGATCCGCGAGCAGCCCGCCTCGCGGCGGCAGGTGGTCACCGCCTGGAATCCCGGCGAGAACGAGCGGATGGCGCTCGCTCCATGCCACTGCCTGTTCCAGACCCATGTCGCGAACGGGCGCCTCTCGCTCCAGCTCTATCAGCGCAGCGCCGACGTCTTCCTGGGCGTGCCCTTCAACATCGCGAGCTATGCGCTGCTCGCCCACCTGCTCGCCCAGCAGGCCGGGCTGGAGCCGGGCGAGTTCGTCTGGACCGGCGGCGACTGCCATCTCTATCGCAACCATCTCGAGCAGGCGAGAGAGCAGCTTTCACGAAAGCCGCGGCCGCTGCCGCGCCTCGAAATCCTGCGCAAGCCCGATTCGATCGATGGCTATGAGTATGAGGATTTCGAGATTTCGGACTACGATCCCCATCCGCATATCAAGGCCGAGGTGGCGGTATGACCGGATTGTGCTCCGGCGAAAGCCGGAGCCCAGCGACCACTGGACACCGGCTTTCGCCGGTGAAAACCTATGACTGAGGATGCTCTCCCCCACATCACCCTCGTCGTCGCCCGCGCCGACAATGGCGTCATCGGCAGGGGAGGCGGGCTGCCCTGGCGCATTCCCGACGACATGCGCCACTTCAAGGAAGTCACCATGGGGACGCCAATGATCATGGGTAGGAAGACCTTCGAAAGCTTGCCCGGCCCGCTCCCCGGCCGCCGCCATGTCGTCCTCACCCGCGATCGCGGCTGGAGCGCCGAAGGGGCGCTCGTCGCGCACGGTGTCGACGAGGCGGTCGCGTTCGCCGATGCCGGGTTCGTCTCGGTGATCGGGGGCGCGGAGATCTTCAAGCGGTTCGAGCCGATGGCGCAGGCGGTCGAGCTAACCGAAGTCCATGCCGCGCCGGAGGGCGACACAATCCTGCCGCCCTTCGATTCCGCGCGCTGGGAGGAGGTCTCTCGCGTCGATCATCCGGCCCGGGAGGGGCGCCCCGCCTTCAGCTTCGTGAGGCTGGAACGAAGTGCAAGGCCGCCGCAGTCAGCATGACCCGCCTTCATTGCCCCTCCTTCGCCGTCGCCCTATAGCCGCCGCCATGGAGCGGCTTGACGGCGGCGCGGCGGTTCCCGGGCGCTTCCGCGGCGGGATCGTCGCGCTCGGCAATTTCGACGGATTTCACCGCGGGCACCAAGCCGTCGTCGCCAGGGCGCTGGCCGAGGCGAAGGCGCGTTTATCGCCGCTCCTCGTCGCCACCTTCGATCCCCATCCGGTGCGCTATTTCAGGCCCGATGTCCCGCCCTTCCGCCTCACCACGCTCGACCAGCGCGAGCGGCTGTTCGCCGCGGCCGGCGCCGATGCGATGCTGGTCTTTCGCTTCGACGCCGCGCTCGCCAACACCAGCGCCGAGGATTTCGTCTCCAGGCTGCTCGTGGGGGGGATCGGCGCCGGCGGCGTCGTCACCGGCGAGGATTTCACCTTCGGCAAGGGGCGCGCCGGCGATGTCCGCCTGCTGCGCGAGCTTGGGCAGCGGCACGGGCTGGCGGTGGCGACGGCGGCCCCGGTCATGGAGGGCGGCGAACCGGTCTCGTCGAGTCGCATCCGCACGGCGCTCGAGGATGGAGATTGCGCGACCGCGGCGCATCTCCTGACGCGTCCGTTCGCGATCGAGGGCGTTGTCGAACATGGCGGCAAGCGAGGCCGCGAGCTTGGCTTTCCGACCGCCAACATCGCGCTTGGCAGCTATTTGCGCCCCCGCTTCGGCATCTACGCGGTGCGCGGGCGCCTGCCAGGCGGCCGGATGCTGGACGGCGTCGCCAATGTCGGCATCCGCCCGAGCTTCGATCCGCCCGAGGAATGGCTCGAACCGCATTTCTTCGATTTCGACGGCGATCTTTACGGCCAGACGGTCGAGGTCGAATTCATCGCCTTCATCCGGCCCGAACGCAGGTTCGAAAATCTGACGGCGCTCGAGGCGCAGATGGCCGAGGATGCCGAGGCGGCGAAGCGGCGGCTTGCCGCCGGGGCGCGCAGCCCCTAAGCCCGCGCCCAATGTCCGACAAGCCTGATTATCGCGACACGGTCTTCCTGCCGAAAACCGACTTTCCGATGAAGGCGGGGCTGGCGCGAAAAGAGCCCGAAATCCTCGCCCGCTGGGCCGAGATCGGCCTATACGGGCGAATCCGCGAGGCGCGCGCGGGGCGGGAGCGCTTCATCCTCCATGACGGCCCGCCCTATGCCAATGGCGACATCCATATGGGCCATGCGATGAACAAAATCTTGAAGGACATAGTCGTGCGTTCGCGCACGCTGATGGGCTTCGATGCGCCCTTCGTGCCGGGCTGGGACTGCCACGGCCTGCCGATCGAATGGAAGATCGAGGAGCAGTATCGCAAGGCGAAGAAGAACAAGGACGATGTCCCCCCGGCGGAATTCCGCAAGCAGTGCCGGGACTATGCGGCCGAATGGGTCGACATCCAGCGCCGGCAGTTCGAGCGCCTGGGCGTGCTCGGCGACTGGGACGATCCCTATCTGACGATGGATTTCGCGGCGGAGGCCGCGATCGTCGCCGAGCTGTTCAAGTTCGCCGAAACCGGCCAGCTCTATCGCGGCGCCAAGCCGGTGATGTGGAGCCCTGTCGAGAAGACCGCGCTCGCCGAGGCCGAGGTCGAATATCGGGAGATCATAAGCACGCAGATCGACGTCGCCTTCGAGATCATGCAGGCGCCCAATGCCCCGGAGCTGGTCGGCACGCACGCGGCCGTCTGGACCACCACTCCCTGGACGATCCCGGTCAACCAGGCGATCGCCTACGGGGAGGATCTGGAGTATGTCCTCATCGTCATAGATGCCGAGCCCGAAGGCTATGGCGCCGAAGCGCATCCCAGCGAGGAGCCCGGAGCACGCTCGACGGTCGGCCTGCAGCTGCTCGTCGCCGAACCGCTCGTGGACGCGCTCCTGAACCGTATCGGCAAGCTCGTTCATGCCAAGGCGCGTAGGCGCGAGGGGCAGGAAAAGCAGATCGTCGGCCATCGGCTCGCCTCCTTCAAGGGTTCCAAGCTCGCCGGTGCCATCGCCCGCCATCCGATGCATCGTCTCGGCGGCTTCTTCGCGCGTCCCCGCCCCTTCCTCCTCGGCGATTTCGTCACCACCGATCAGGGCACCGGCCTCGTCCACATGGCGCCCGACCATGGCGAGGACGATTTCGCGCTCGCCAGGGCGCATGGCCTCGAGCCCGTCTTCGCGGTGACCGACGACGGCCGCTATCGCGAGGACTGGCCGTGGCTCGGCGGCCAGGGAAGCGTGATCAACAACCAGTTCAACGCTCCGGAGGGGCCGATCTGCGCTGATCTCGACGAAGCCGGCGCGCTGGTCTCGGCCGCGCAGGATTTCCGACACAGCTATCCGGTGAGCTGGCGCTCGAAGGCGAAGATCATCTTCCGCTGCACGCCGCAATGGTTCATCGCGATGGACAGGGAGCTTTCCCTCCCCTTCAAGGGGGCGGGGCAATCGGGGCATTCGCTGCGCGCCCTCGCCCTTGCCGCCGTCGACGACACCCGCTGGGTCCCGCCGCGCTCGAAGAACCGCATCCGCGCGATGGTCGAGGGGCGCCCCGACTGGGTGATCTCGCGCCAGCGCGCCTGGGGGGTCCCGATCGCGCTCTACGTCGACAGGAAGAGCGGCGAGCCGCTCGTCGATCCGGCGGTCAATGCCCGCATCCTCGAAGCCTTCGAAAAAGGCGGCGCCGACGCCTGGTTCGCCGCCGATCATCAGGCGCTGCTCGGCAACGACCGCAGCCTCGACGATTATGAGCCGGTGACCGACATTTTGGACGTCTGGTTCGATTCGGGCTCGACCCACGCCTATGTGATCGAGGCGCGCTACGGCGAGGGCGCCGTCTCCGACCTCTATCTCGAAGGCTCGGACCAGCATCGCGGCTGGTTCCAGTCGAGCCTCCTGGAATCCTGCGGCACCCGCGGCCGCGCCCCCTATCGCGCGGTGGCGACGCACGGCTTCGCGCTCGATGCGGAGGGGCGCAAGATGTCCAAGAGCCTCGGCAACGTCACCGATCCCCTGAAGGTGATCGGCGAGGCCGGCGCCGACATATTGCGCCTGTGGGTCGCCAGCACCGATTATTTCGAGGATGTGCGCATCGGCCCCGAAATCCTCTCGGGCGCATCGGATGCCTATCGCAAGCTCAGGAACAGCTTCCGATATCTGCTCGGCGCGCTAGCCGATTTTTCCGAGGATGAGCGGGTCGGGGTCGAGGGGATGCCCGAGCTCGAACGCTATGTCCTTCACCTGCTCGCCGGGCTCGATGCGAAATTGCGCGCGGCGGCGGACGATTTCGCCTTCGCGCGCTACGCCCGCGCGCTCGCCGATTTCGCCAATGAGGACCTGTCCGCCTTCTTCTTCGATATCCGCAAGGATTCGCTCTATTGCGACGCACCCGACAGCGCGAAGCGCCGCGCCTACCGCACCGCGCTCGACACGCTGTTCCACGCGCTCGTCCGCTATGCGGCGCCGATCCTTCCCTTCACCGCCGAGGAGGCGTGGCGCACCCGCTTTCCCGACGCGGTCTCGGTCCATCTCGAGGAATGGCCGGATTTCCGGGCGCTGTCGTGGGACCCCGCAGCCGCGCCGCCCCCCGCCGAAGAGAAGCAGTGTGCCCCGGCACGGCCCCCCCCGATGCTGATACACGAAGAGAAGGCGGCGAGCGTGGCAATAGTGAGG
>JBHJHL010000026.1:0-28019 GCA_050330935.1 Sphingomonadaceae bacterium
CGCGGCCCCGCGGGGGGGGGCGCCCACGGCCCGCGCCCCGCGCTTCCCCCCCGCGCTTCGCGGGGCGCCCCCCCCCCCCCGCGGGCGCGCGGGCCCGCCCGCGGCAGGATCGCGACGAGCTCGAACTCGGCCGGGCGGATCGTCTCGACATCCTTCATCGAATGAACCGAGACATGCGTCTCGCCGGTGCCGAGCGCGCGATCGAGCTCCTTGGTCCACAGCGCCTTGCCGCCGATCTCCGCGAGAGCGCGGTCCTGCACCCTGTCGCCGGTGGTGGCGATCTCGACGATCTCGATGCGGCTTTCCTCCCAGCCATGCGCGGCCCCGAGCGCCTCGACGACGAGACGCGCCTGGGCGAGCGCGAGCGGCGAGCCGCGGGTGCCGATGCGAAAGGGAAAATCCATCGCGCTTGGTGCTAGCGGCTCGGGAAGCTACAGGAAAGCGCGACATGGCCCTCATCCTCGGCATCGAATCGAGCTGCGACGAGACCGCGGCGGCGCTGGTCTCTTCGCGGCGCGACATTCTCGCCCACCGGCTCGCCGGGCAGGAGGAGGCGCACCGGCCCTATGGCGGCGTCGTGCCCGAGATCGCCGCGCGCGCGCATGTCGAGATCCTGCCGCGGCTGGTCCGCGACGCCTTCGCCGAAGCCGAGGTCGCGCCCGGCGACATCGACGCCGTCGCCGCGACCGCGGGCCCGGGCCTCGTCGGCGGGGTGATGGTGGGGTTGATGGCGGGCAAGGGGCTGGCGATGTCGCTCGGCAAGCCGCTCGTCGCGGTCAACCATCTCGAGGGCCATGCGCTCTCGCCGCTGCTGTGCGAGCCCGAACTCGATTTTCCCTATCTGCTGCTGCTCGTCTCGGGCGGCCACTGCCAGCTCCTCCTCGTCGAAGGCGTCGGCGCCTATCGCCGGCTCGCGACGACGATCGACGACGCGGCGGGCGAAGCGTTCGACAAATGCGCGAAGCTCATGGGCCTCGGCTATCCCGGCGGGCCGGCGGTCGAGGAGGAGGCGAAGAAGGGCGATCCGAAAGCCGTGCCGCTGCCGCGCCCGCTCGCCGGAAGCGAGGAGCCGCATTTTTCCTTCGCCGGCCTCAAAAGCGCGGTGCTGCGCGCGCATCAAAGCGGGAAATATGCCCGCGCGGACATCGCCGCCTCCTTTCAGCAGGCGGTGGTCGACTGCCTCGCCGACCGCACGCGCCGGGCGCTGGAGCGGGCCCCGCCCGCAACCGCCCTCGTCGCCGCCGGCGGGGTGGCGGCCAATCAAGGCGTGCGCGCGGCGCTCGAGGCGCTGGCCGCCGCCCATGGCCTGCCCTTCGTCGCGCCGCCGTCCTGGCTGTGCACCGACAATGCGGCGATGATCGGCTGGGCCGGCGCGCTGCGCTTCGAGGCGGGGCACATCGATCCGCTCGATACGCCAGCACGCGCGCGCTGGCCGCTCGATCCCGATGCCGGGGCGGCGCGCGGCGCGGGGGTCAAGGCGTGAAGATCGGCGTCGTCGGGGGCGGCGCCTGGGGCACCGCGCTGGCCCAGACCGCCGCGGCGAAAGGGCCGGTGACGGTCTGGGCGCGCGAGCCCGAGGTGGTCGAGGCGGTGAACCGCAGCCATGAAAACCCCCTCTTCCTTGCCGATGTCGCGCTCGACGAGAGGATCGCGGCGACCGGCGAGCTCGACGAGCTCGCCGAGGGCGACGCGCTGCTCGTCGTCACCCCCGCGCAGCATATGCGCGGCGTGCTTGGTTCCATGCCGCGGCTCGATATTCCCCTCGTCCTCTGCTCGAAGGGGATCGAGGAGGAGAGCGGCGATCTGCTCCACAAGGTCGCGCGCGAGGCGCAGCCCGAAGCGCCGCTGGCGGTGCTTTCGGGGCCCACTTTCGCGCACGAGGTGGCCAAAGGGCTGCCGGCGGCGGTGACGCTCGCGGCCGAGGACCGCAAGCTCGCCGAGCGGCTGCGAAGCCGGCTCGCGCGGCGCAATTTCCGCCTCTATCTATCGGACGACCTCGCCGGGGCCGAGATCGGCGGCGCGGTCAAGAACGTCCTCGCCATCGCCTGCGGCGTCGTCGAGGGCATGGGGCTAGGGCAGAATGCGCGGGCGGCGCTGATCTCGCGCGGCTTCGCAGAGATGACCCGCTTCGGCCTCGCGCACGGAGCGCGCGCCGAAACATTGGCCGGCCTGTCCGGGCTCGGCGACCTCGTCCTCACCTGCACTTCGTCAAGCTCGCGCAATTTCAGCCTCGGCAAGGGGCTGGGCGAAGGCCGGCCCGCCGCCGAGCTGCTCGCCGACCGCCGCACCGTCGCCGAAGGGGCGTTCACCGCGCCGGTGCTCAGGCGGGTGGCGCGCGCCGCCGATGTCGAAATGCCGATCGTCGAGGCGGTGTGCGACCTGCTGTCGGGCGCTGTCTCGGCCGAGGGGGCGGTCGAAGCCCTGCTCTCGCGCCCGCTGCGCGAAGAGGGCCTTTAGAAGTCGCGGGCGATGCCCCCGGCTTCCCAGTCGCCATAGCGGGTCGGCTCGGGGCCTTCGGGCCCGCCATGCTCGGCAAGGCCCGCCTCCCCCTCCTCCGGCTCGGGCACCGGCGGATTCCCGGAGAGACGGAAGGGCGGCGCGAGAGGTGCGGGTCGCTTTGCCATGTCCTTTGCTCCGATTGAAGCGCTGCCGAGGCGGCACCATATTTCGTCCAAGGAGGTGGCGCCAAGATGAACATGATGAAGACCCTGATGCTGCTCGCCGCGCTCACCGCGCTGTTCATGGCGCTCGGCTATACGGTCGGCGGCTCGGGCGGCGCCGTCGCCGCGCTCGGGCTCGCCTTCGCGATGAACATCTTCACCTATTGGAACGCCGACAAGATCGTGCTCAAGATGCACAAGGCGCGCGAAGTTACCGAGGACAGCGCGCCGCGCCTGTGGGCCGTGGTCCGCGATCTCGCGCAGCGCGCGCGGCTGCCGATGCCCAAGGTCTATATCGTCGATTCGCCGCACCCCAACGCCTTCGCCACCGGCCGCAACCCGCAGAACGCCGCGGTCGCCGCGACTACCGGGATGCTGCGGCTCCTTGACCGCGAGGAGCTCGCCGCGGTGATGGCGCACGAGCTGGGACATGTGAAGAACCGCGACACGCTGATCATGACGATGACCGCGACGATCGCCGGCGCGATCTCCTTCCTCGCCAATTTCGGCCTGTTCTTCCGGGGCGGAGGACGCGGCAACGCGCTGGCGATGATCGCGGCGGTGATCGTCGCGCCCTTCGCGGCGATGATCGTCCAGCTCGCGATCAGCCGCACGCGCGAATATGGCGCCGACCGCGCCGGCGCCGAAATCTCGGGCAATCCCCGGGCGCTGGCGAGCGCGCTCGCCAAGCTCGCCGAGGGCGCCAGGCGCGTTCCCAATCCGGTCGCCGAGCGCAATCCCGCCGCCGCCTCGCTCTATATCGTGCCGGGCCTGGCGCGCGGCGGCGACAGCCTGTTCTCGACCCATCCCGACACCGGCAACCGCATCGCCGCGCTCGAGAAGATGGCGGCGCAGATGGGGCTGGACGGCCCGCCGCCTCTCGCCGACCGGCCGCGGCGCAGCGCGCTCGATCCGCACGGGCTGGCGGACTGACCGAAGCCGCCGGCACGCCGGCACGGCGCGCGGCGCTGCGCCTTCTCGACGCGGTGCTGCGCCGGAGCACGCCGCTCGATGCCGCGCGCGCCGCCGCGACGCGCGATCTCGACCGGGCCGAGGACCGCGCGCTCGCCATCGCCATCGCGAGCGAGGCGCTGCGCCGGCTGCCCGATCTCGACGCGCTCATCGACGGCGCCACCCGCCGGCCCCTGCCGCGGGACGCCGGGGCGCGCGGCATATTGAGGGTGGCGCTCGTCCAGGCGCTCGTTCTCGGCACCCCGCCGCACGCCGCGATCGCCACCGCGCTGCCGCTCGCCGGCAAAGGCCCGCGGCGGCTCGTCCATGGCGTTTTCGGGGCCTTGATGCGGCAAGGGGCCAGGCTGCCCGAGGTGCCGACGCTGCCCCGAACCGTCGCCCGCCGCTGGCAAGCGAGCTGGGGAAAGGAGACGGTCGCGGCCGCCGCGCGCCTGCTCGCCGGGCCGCCGCCGCTCGATCTTATCTTCAAGAGCGAGAAGGCGATCGAGCAAATCGACGGCGAAAGCCTCGCGCCCCTCCACAAGCGCGTCGCGCGCGGCACCCCGGTCGAGCATCTGCCCGGCTACGAGTCAGGCGACTGGTGGGTGCAGGACATCGCCGCCTCGATCCCCGCGCGCCTGCTCGGCGAGGGCGGCGGGCGTTCGGCGCTCGACCTCGCCGCCGCGCCGGGTGGCAAGACGATGCAGCTCGCCGCCGCGGGCTTTCGCGTCGCCGCTCTCGATGCTTCGGAAAGTCGTCTGAGACGACTTTCGGCCAATCTCAAGCGCACGGGGCTCGAAGCCAAGCTCGTCAAGGCCGACCTCATGGAGTGGAGCCCCGACCGACGGGCCGACGCGATCCTGCTCGACGCGCCCTGCTCGGCGACCGGCATCTTCCGCCGCCATCCCGACGTGCTGCACCGCGCGCGGCCCGGCGCCATCGCCGATCTGGCAAGGATGCAAAGGGCGATGCTCGGCCGCGCCGCCGGCTGGCTGAAGCCGGGCGGCACGCTCGTCTATGCCGTCTGCTCGCTGGAGCGCGAGGAGGGCGAGGAGGTGGCAAGGGCCTTTCTGAAGGCGAGCGGCGACTGCGGCCTCGATCCGATCTCCGCGGGCGAGCTCCCCGCCGGGCTCGCGCCCTCGGCCGAGGGATGGCTGCGCATCCTCCCGGGCTGGCTGGCCGAAAAGGGCGGCGCCGACGGCTTTTTCGTCGCCCGTTTCGTCCGAAATAGCGGGGGATAAATCCCGCCCTTGCTTGCGGGGCCCGAATCGCGACTCTATTTCACCCCCGTGACACGCCCGGTCCGCATCGCGCCCTCGATCCTGTCCGCCGATTTCGCCAGGCTCGGCGAGGAGGTGGAGGCGATCGACGAGGCCGGCGCCGACTGGATCCACATCGACGTGATGGACGGCCATTTCGTCCCCAATATCACCCTCGGCCCGGACGTCGTGAAGGCGCTGCGGCCGGCGAGCGACAAGCCGTTCGACGTCCATCTGATGATCGCGCCCGTCGATCCGTTCATCGAGGCCTTCGCCGAAGCGGGCGCCGACATCATCAGCTTCCATCCCGAGGCGGGGCCGCATCCTCATCGCACGGTGCAGGCGATCCGGGGGCTCGGCAAGAAGGCGGGGATCGTGCTCAACCCGGCGACCCCGGCCGACGCGCTCGACTATCTCATCGGCGAGATCGATCTCGTGCTGGTGATGAGCGTCAATCCGGGCTTCGGCGGCCAGCGCTTCATCGCCAGCCAGCTGGACAAGATCGCCGCGATCCGCGAACGCATCGAAGCAAGCGGCCGCGACATCGCGCTCGAGGTCGACGGCGGCATCGACGCCGAGACCGCTCCCCGGGCGATCGCCGCCGGCGCCGATGTGCTGGTCGCCGGCACCGCGAGCTTCAGGGGCGGACGCGCGCGCTATGCCGAAAATATCGCGGGGCTTCGCGGATGAGCCTGTTCGAGCGCATCGAGGGCGAGCGCGGCGGGGACGGCGTCGAGCAGGGCAAGCGCCTGATCCGCGCCGACGAAGGCGGCCTGTCGCTCGCCGAGCGGCTCGCCTACCGGCTGCATCGCCTCGCCTGGCGCACGCCCTTCCATGCCGTCCGCCTGCGCGGGCGCTTCCCGCTGAAGCTGCTCGCGGTGCCCAAGGATCCGATCGCCGGCGACAAGGCGGCGGGCGAGGCGATGATGCTGGGCAGCATCGTCTACGGGCGCGAAAGCGTCGCCCTCGACGCGCTCGATTTCGCCGATCGCGACATATCGGCCGGATTTCGCGAGCATCTGCAAAGCTTCGCCTGGCTGCGCGACCTCGCCGCCGCCGAGACCCGCGAGCGCGCCTCGCCGCTCGCCGAGGCGGTCACCAAGGCCTGGCTGGCGGGCCATGCCGGACAGTTGAGCGAGGCCGCCTGGCAGCCGGCGCTGTGGGGACGGCGGATTTTCTTCTGGACCGCCTATGCGCCCTACATCCTTTCCTCGAAGGACATGGTCTACCGCTCGGCGGTGCTCAACACGCTGGCGCGCGGCGCCCGCCATGTCGAAAGCGGCGCCGAGAAGGCGCCGGCGGGTCTCGCGCGCATTTCGGCCTGGGCGGGGCTGATCGCCGCCGGGCTGCTCGTCCAGGGCGGGCCGCAGCGGCTCGGTCGCGGCGAGGCGGGGCTTGTCAAGGCGCTCGCCGAAGGGTTGCACGACGATGGCGGGCTCAAGAGCAGGTCGCCCTCGGAGCAGCTTCGGCTCGTCGAGCTGCTCGCGCAGCTGCGCACCTGCTATCTCGCCCGCCGCGAGCAGATGCCGGAATCCGTGGCGGAGGCGCTGTCGGCGGCGGTCGCCGCGCTGCTCGCCGCGCGGCTGGGGGACGAGGCGCTGTCGAGCTGGCAGGGCGGCAACATGGAAAGCGCCCGCGGCGTGCGCGCCGTCGTCGAAGGCGCCGGGGTCGCCGCCCGGCCGCTCAGGCAGGCGCGCGGCTGGGGCTATCAGCACGCCGCCGCCAAGGCGCTCACAGTGGTGATGGACGGGGCGCCGCCCCCGGCGGCCCGCGTCCTCAAGGGCGGCTGCGCCTCGACGCTGGCGATCGAGGCGAGCGACGGCGCCGAGCGCCTGATCGTCAATTGCGGCGGGGTCGGCGCCCGGCAGGGCCTGCTTGCCGAGCCGCTCGTCCAGGCGCTGCGCACCACCGCGGCCCATTCGACGCTGACCCTTGGCGACCGCAACTCGACGGCGATCCACGACGACGGATCGATCGGCAAGGGCGTGAGCGAGGTCGAGATCGCGCGCACCGATCTCGACGGGACGGTGAGGATCGAGGCCGCGCATGACGGCTATGTCCGCCGCTTCGGCCTCGCCCATCAGCGCGAAATCTATCTTTCCTCGGACGGCCGCGAGCTGCGCGGCGAGGACCGGCTGGTGCCGCGCGGACGCAAGCGCGGCGAGGCGCGGCCCTTCGCGGTGCGCTTCCATCTCGCCCCGGCGGTCGAGGCGACGACGACCGCCGACGGGCACGGCGCGCTGCTGCGGATCAGGGGCGGCCGGCTGTGGCAGTTCCGCTGCCGCGGCGGCGACATGGACATCGAGGAAAGCATCTGGATCGACGGCGAGGCGCGCCCCCACCGCGGCAGCCAGCTCGTCATCTCCGGCGAAAGCCCGGCCGACGGGATCAGCATCGGCTGGACCTTCAGGACCGGCGGCTGAGCGGGGATATTTAAGAATGATGGACATGATCAGGGCCCGCCGCGCGCTCGTTTCGCTGTCCGACAAAAGCGGCCTCGAGCAGCTCGCCGGGGCGCTGGGCAAGCATGGCATCGAGATCGTCTCGACCGGCGGCACCGCCCGCGCGCTGCGCGAGGCCGGGCATCGGGTCCGCGACGTTTCCGAGCTCAGCGGCTTTCCCGAGATGATGGACGGGCGGGTGAAGACGCTGCATCCGATGATCCATGGCGGCCTTCTCGCGCTGCGCGGCGATGCAGGGCACGAAGCGGCGATGGCGGCGCACGGCATCGGCGCGATCGACCTTCTTGTCGTCAATCTCTATCCGTTCGAGGAGACGGTGGCGAAAGGCGCCCCGCGCGCGGAGATCATCGAGAATATCGATATCGGCGGCCCGGCGATGATCCGCTCAGGCGCCAAGAATCACGCCGCGGTCGCGGTGATCACCGATCCTGAAGATTATTCCGCGCTGATCGCCGCGCTCGACGCCAATGAGGGCGCGACGAGCCTGGAGCAGCGCAAGGCCTGGGCGGCCAAGGCCTTCGCCCATACCGCCCGCTACGAGGCGATGATCGCCGGCTGGTTCGCCTTCGCCGACCAGGGCGAGATTTTTCCCGAGAGCCTCAGCATCGCGATGGAGCGCGCCGAACAGCTGCGCTACGGCGAAAATCCGCACCAGGCCGCGGCGCTCTACGTGCCGGCGGGACCGCATGCACGCGGGATCGCGCAGGCCGAGCAGCTACAGGGCAAGCCGCTTTCCTACAACAATATCGCCGATGCCGAGGCGGCGCTCGAGCTGATCGCGGAATTCCGCGGCGGCGACCCCGCCTGCGCGATCGTCAAGCACGCCAATCCCTGCGGCGTCGCGCAAGCCCGGGACCTCGCGGAGGCCTGTCGCGCGGCGCGCGCCTGCGACCCTGTTTCCGCCTTCGGCGGCATCGTCGCGGTCAACCGCCCGCTCGACGAGAGCGCGGCCAAGGCGATCGCCGAGATCTTCACCGAGGTGGTGATCGCGCCCGAGGCCGAGGAAAAGGCGCGCGCGGTGTTCACGAGGAAAAAGGATCTGCGCCTTCTCGTCACCGGCGAGCTGCCCGATCCGGAGCGGCCGGGGGTGACGCTCAGATCGGTCGCCGGCGGCTTCATCGTCCAGGAGCGCGACCGTGGGCGGGTCGGCGCGAAGGAGCTGAAGACGGTGACGAAGCGGGCGCCGACGCCAAGCGAGCTTGCCGACTGCCTGTTCGCCTGGACGGTCGCCAAGCATGTCAAGTCGAACGCGATAGTCTATGCGAGGGACGGGGCGACGGCGGGGATCGGGGCGGGCCAGATGAACCGGCTCGAATCGGCGCGCATCGCCGCCTGGAAGGCGAAGGACGCCGCCGAGAAGGCGGGCTGGAACGAGCCGAGGACGGTCGGCTCGGCGGTCGCCTCGGACGCCTTCTTCCCCTTCGCCGACGGCCTGCTCGCCGCGGCCGAGGCGGGGGCGACCGCGGTCATCCAGCCGGGCGGATCGATCCGCGACGAGGAGGTGATCGCCGCCGCCGACGAGGCGGGAATCGCGATGCTCTTCACCGGCATGCGCCATTTCCGGCATTGAATCGGGCGCGGCGCCGGCGAGTCTTCAATCACGGCCCCGGCACGTCGGGCTGCTTGAGGCGGAACAGCACCCGGTCCTCGGGCAGAAAGCCCATATGCCAGATGACGAGGCCGAAGCTCAGCATGATCGCCGGCATGCCGACGAGGATCTCCCCCCATTCGGGCACCTGCGTCGCGACATAGCCCACCACGGTCGCCGCCGCCGCCGCCCAGACGAGCGGCCAGCGCCAGCCCGAGACCGGCGCCTCCAGCAGCCGCTTCAGCAGCGCCGCCTTGGCGAGCGAGGCGAGGCCGAGGGCGAGGCACAGCGCGATCGCCGGGCCCGCCGCCTGGTAGGAAACGGGCAGATCGAGCGCCCGAAAGCCGAGGATGAGCGCGATCGAGAGCAGCGTCTGCGCCGCCAGCATTCCGAAGGAGATCAAAAGATTGCGGTGGCGCGCGATATAGACGAGCGCCGCTTCGGAAACCGCCGCCGTCGCCGCGATCACCTCCGCCGCGAGCAGGAAGACGAGCACCGCGGTCGCGCCGACGAACTGCGGCCCGACGACGCCGAGCACGGCTTCGGCGGGGATCGCGAAAGCAAGGCCGATCGCCGCCTGCGCGGCGATGATCCAGAAGCCGACCTGGCGCACCTGGCGGGCGACCGCGCGCAGGTCGTTCTCGGCGAGCTTCTTGGTGATCGCAGGGCCCAATATGGGATCGAAGCTGGTCTTGAGCTTCTGCGGCAGGCTCGCGACCTGCTGGGCGACATAATAGAGGCCGACCCAATAGGGGGCGAAGAACAGGCCGAGGATCGCGATGTCGAGCCGGCGCGAGCCCCATTCGATCGCGTCGGCGGCGGCGAGCGGCATGTTGGCCCGCGCCTCGGCGAACAGGATCGAGGGATGCGGGCTCCAGCCGCGCGGCAGGCCGTAGCTCTTGACCAGCGGCCAGATCGAGGCGGCGAGCGCCGCCAGCATCGAGATCACATAGGCGATGATGAGCCCATCGCGCGAGGAGACGAACCAGAGCGCCGCGGCGGCGATGCTGATCGTCCACGGCTCGATGATGGCGCGGGCGTGGACGGTGGCGCGGATATTGTGGCGGTAGGCGAGCGCGGCGAGCGCGACCTCCGATCCGGCGGTGGCGAAGACGAGCAGCGCGAGCAGCCGCTCGACCCCTTCCACCTCGCTGTTGGGAAACATCGCCTGCGGAAAGACGAACAGGATCGCGCTGAGCGCCGCCGAGGCGATGAAGGCGGTGAGCATCCCGTCCCAGACGACATGGACGTGCGGACGCGAGGTGGTCGAGAGCTGGTGGGCGAGCCCGCGCTTGAGGCCCAGCGTCGCCAGCTGGGCGGCGAACTCGACGATGATCACCGCATAGGCGAAACGGCCCAGCGCCTCGGCGCCGTAGAGCCGCCCGGCGATGAACAGGAAGGGAAGGCGCGCCGCGAGCCTGAGCACGAAGCCGAGGAAGTTGGTCCGCCCGCCGCGGGCGATGATCGCGAGGTCCTCGGGCGGACGGGCCGCATGCGTCAATGCGCCGCGCCCCAGTTCGGGCCGGTGCCGATCTCGACCGCGAGCGGCACGCTGAGCCTGACCGCCGGCTCGGCGGCGTTCGCCATCACCTCGCGGATGATCGCGGCGGCGGCCTCGGCATCGCTTTCGGGGAGCTCGAAGACGAGCTCGTCATGGACCTGCATCAGCATCCGCGCGCTGCCGAGCCCGGCTTCGTCGAGCGCCGGACGCATCCGCGCCATCGCGCGCTTGATGATGTCAGCGCTGGTGCCCTGGATCGGCGCGTTGATCGCCGCGCGCTCGGCGCCCTGGCGCTCGTGCTGGACCTTCGATTTGAGGCCCGGGAAACTGGTCTTGCGGCCGAACAGGGTGCGGGTGAAGCCGGTCTCGCGGGCGGCGGTCAGCGTGTCGGTGATGTAGGCGCGGATGCCCGGGAAGCGCTCGAAATAGCGGTCGATCATCCGTTGCGCCTCCTCGGGGGGGATTTCGAGCCGCTGGCCGAGGCCCCAGCGCGATATGCCGTAGAGGATCGCGAAGTTGATCGTCTTGGCACGCGCGCGGGCATCGCGCGAGACCTCCCCGAACAGCTCCTGCGCGGTGAGATTATGGATGTCCTGCCCCTGCGCGAACGCGGCCCTGAGCTCGGGCACGTCGGCCATGTGCGCGGCGAGCCTCAGCTCGATCTGGCTGTAGTCGGCGGCGAGCATGACGTTGCCGGGCTCGGCGGCGAAGGCATCGCGGATGCGGCGGCCGATGTCGGTGCGGATGGGGATGTTCTGGAGATTGGGATCGGTCGACGAAAGGCGCCCGGTCTGCGCCCCCGACAGCGAATAGGTGGTGTGGACGCGGCCGGTCTCGGCGTTGATCTGCTGCTGCAGCGCGTCGGTATAGGTGGCCTTCAGCTTGGCGAGCTGACGCCAGTCGAGGACGAGGCGGGCGATTCCCACGCCCTCGCGGGCCAGCCTTTCGAGCTCGTTGACATCGGTCGACCACAAGCCCGACTTGCCCTTGCGGCCGCCTTGAAGGCCCATCTCGTCGAACAGTATCTCGCCCAATTGCTTGGGGCTGCCGATCGTGAAGCGGCGCCCGGCGAGGCCGAAAATTTCCTCCTCGAGTGCGGCGAGCCGCTTCGAGAACTCGCCCGAAAGCTCGGCCAGCACGGCGCGGTCGATATGGACGCCCTCGCGCTCCATGCGGCCGATCGCCGAGACGAGCGGGCGGTCGATGAGCTCGTAGACGCGCGTCACCCCCTCGGGCGACAGGCGCGGCTTCAGCAGCCGCCACAGGCGCAGCGTCACCTCGGCATCCTCGGCGGCATATTCGGTCGCCCTGTCGAGCGGCACCTCGGCGAACCCGATCTGCTTCTTGCCCGAGCCGCATATCTCCTTGTATTTCAAACACTTGTGGCCTAGGTGGCGGACGGCGAGGCTGTCCATGTCGTGTGCCGCGAGGCCGCCGGCGTCGAGATCGAAGCTCATCACCAGCGTGTCGTCGATCGGCGCGACGCAGATGCCGCGGGCATCGAGCACCACCCAGTCGAACTTGAAATTATGCCCGATCTTGAGCGTCGCGCGGTCTTCCAGCAGCGGCTTCAATTTCGCCAGCACCAGCTCGGCGCTGAGCTGCTCGGGGCGCTCGGACATGAGGTCGCTGCCGCCATGTTCGAGCGGGATGTAGCAGGCGCGGCCGGGCGCGGTCGCGAGGCTGATGCCGATGAGCTCGGCCGAGACACAGTCGACGCTCGTCGTCTCGGTGTCGAGCGCGACATGGCCCTGCCCCGCCGCCACCGCGATCCAGCGGCCGAGCGCCGCCTCGTCGGTCACCGTCTCGTAGAGCGAGCGGTCGATCGGCGCCTGCTCGGCCGTCTCGGGAGCGGCGACGCCCGGCTCGGCGCGGCTCGCCTCGAGCCGGTTGAGGAGCGACTTGAAACCCTGGCCGGCGAGGAATTCGCGCAGCGGCTCGGGCGGGATACCCTTGAGCTCCAGCGCGTCGAGCGGCTCGGGAAGCGGCGCGTCGCAGACCAGCCGGACGAGCTCGCGCGACAGCAGCGCGTCATCGCGATGGGCGATGAGATTGTCGCGCATCTTCGAAGGCTTCATATCAGCGGTGGCGTTGAGCACCGCTTCGAGCGTGTCATGCTCGGCGATCAGCGCGCTCGCCCTTTTGGGCCCGATGCCCGGAACGCCGGGGACATTGTCGACGCTGTCGCCCATCAGCGCGAGCACGTCGCCGAGCTTTTCCGGCCCGACGCCGAACTTCTTCCCGACATAGGCGGCGTCGATGCGGCGGTCGTTCATCGTGTCGTAGAGCTCCACCCCGGGCGCGGCGATGAGCTGCATCAGATCCTTGTCCGAGGAGACGATCGTCACCTTCCAGCCGGCTTTCGTCGCCTCGGTGGCGTAGCAGGCGATGATGTCGTCGGCCTCGAGCCCCTCCTCCTCGATGCAGGGGATCGAAAAGGCGCGCGTCGCCTCGCGGATGAGCGGAAATTGCGGAACGAGGTCCTCGGGCGGCGGCGGCCGGTTGGCCTTGTATTCGCCGTACATCTCGTTGCGGAAGGTCTTTTCGGACTTGTCGAGCACGACCGCCATGTGCGTCGGCCCCTCGTCGCGCTCGAGCTGGTCGGCGAGCTTCCAGAGCATCGTCGTGTAGCCATAGACGGCGCCGACGTTGAGCCCCTCGCGATTGGTGAGCGGCGGCAGCACATGATAGGCGCGGAAGATGTAGCTCGAACCGTCGATCAGATAGAGATGCGCGGGCATGGGGCGAGGGGATAGCCGAAGCGGCGGGCCGCGCAACCCATGGGGCACTGGACATTCCGCCGCGCGGAAACCATTTCAAAAGGAAACCCGTTGCCGGAGGACCCCATGAAGCTCTATTATTCGCCCGGCGCCTGCAGCCTCGCCGCCCATATCGCGCTCGAGGAAATGGAGGCCGATTACCGGGCGGTGAAGGTCGATCTTTCGGCCCACGAGACCGAGGACGGCCGCGATTTCCACAAGATCAGCGAGCGCGGCTACGTGCCCGCGCTCGAGACCGATGACGGGCTGCTGACCGAAAATCCGGCGGTGCTGATGTATCTCGCCGACCGCAGCGAGGGCGTGCCGGAAGGCTGGAACCGCTACAAGATTCTCGAATGGATCGGCTATGTCGGCACCGAGCTGCACGCCAAGGCGTTCGGCCCGATCTTCGCCGCGCTGAAGAAGGGCGACAAGGAGGCCGGGGAAAAGGCCAAGCCCGGCGCGGCGAAAAAGCTCGAACAGGCGGCCTCGCTGATGGACGGGGATGGCTGGCTGGTCGGCGAGGCGCCCACGGTCGCCGACAATTATCTCCTGGTTATGACGCTGTGGGCCGGCAAGTTCGGAGTCGAGACGCCGCGCAAGCTTAAGGATTTCCGCGCCCGCAACAGGGAGCGCGATGCCGTGCGCCGCGCGATGGAAGCCGAAGGGCTGGCTTAGCGACCCCCGTTCAGGCGGCGTCTCCCGCTTGCCGGTCGAGCAGGTCGTCGGTCACTTCCATGGTGAAGACGGGCGCGTTGCCGGGCGGCGTTTCGGCGATCGCATCGACAAACATCGCCCGCGCCTCCTTGTCGTCATAGACCATCTTCTTGTCGAACGCCGCGCGCCAGCTCGCCTCGTCAGGCCATTCGGCATAGCCGACGAAGCGGCCGTCGGCATCGCGGTGCAGCCGCGAGCCGCAGCTTCCGTAGATGCGCCTGATCGCGCGCGTCCCGCGCCGCCAGGCCTCGCGGAACTGCTCCTCCTTGCCGGGATGCACCCGCCACCAGTAGACCGCGACGAACATCGGCGCCTCCTTCCAGGGGGCGAATCTAGAACGGCCTCGGGGAGGCGGGCAATGCGCATCATCGGCTGGAGCCTCGACCGCGGCGAGCGCGCGGCGCTGCTCGAACGCTTCCCGCCGCGCTATCGGGAGGCGGTCGCCGACCATGTCACCTATCGCGGGCCCAAGGAAAGCGAGGGGCCGGGCGCGCTCGCGCCGACGACAGGCCGGATCGTCGGCCGCGCCGACGACGGCGCTGGCGTCGAGGCGATGGTGGTGGAGATCGGCGGCGGCACCGACCGGCCCGACGGCAGCACATGGCACATCACCTGGTCGCTCGGCCCCGGACGCGAGGCGGTCGAGAGCAATGACGTCATCGCCGAACAGGGCTGGGAGACGATCGCCGAGGGCCCGCAGGTGACGCTGCGACCCGCCGACTGGCACTGGCCCGGCTAGAGCCGCTCGATGAGGGCCAGAGCCGCCGAGGGGGCGCGCTCCTTGGCGCCGTCGATCATGAAGACGAAAACGTCGTGGCCCTTGGCGGCGCCTGCTTTCCCGGCGCGATAGGAAAGCCCCTCGGGGGCATGGCCGTCGGCCCAGCTCTTCGCGATCCGCGCCCATTTATCGAGCCCGGCGCCGGGATAGCCGCTCTTCACCGCGGCGCGCGCCCGCATCAGCCGGGCATAGACGAAACCGGCGGTCGGGTCGGCGATCTGCGGATGCTCGTCATGGTCGGCGACGACGATCGCGGCGCCGCGCGCGCGCATGAGTTCGACGAATTCGGGCGCGGCGAAGCTTTGATGCCGGACCTCGAGGGCGTGACGCAGCCGGAGCCCCTCATGGGCGTCGGGAAGCAGCTTCAGAAAGGCTTCGAGATCACCGGCCTCGAAGCGCTTGGTCGGCGCGAGCTGCCAGAGGATAGGACCGAGCTTTTCGCCGAGCTCGACGAGCCCCTGATCGAGGAACTTCATCACCGATTCGCCGGCCTCGGCGAGCCGCTTCCTGTTGGTGCAGTAGCGCGAGGCCTTGACGGTGAAGACGAAATCCGCGGGCGCCGCGTCGCGCCATCGGGCGAAGCTTTCGGGCTTTTGCAGCCGGTAATAGGTGGCGTTGATCTCGATCGAACCCAGCCTGGAGGCGGCATATTGAAGCTCGCATCGCTGCGGCAGTTCGGCGGGATAGAAGCTTCCGCGCCAGGGCGGATAGGTCCAGCCGCCGATGCCGACGCGGACCATCCCCCGCTTTGCGTCCGCGCTCACCAGCGCCGGGCGACCGGCGCGCCGCCCTCATGCTCCTCGATCCGCCGCCGCGTCGCCGCCGAGGTCGAGACGGGAAGCGAATCGAGCGCGAAGAAGCGCGCCTCGACAAGCTCGAGCCCGTCGGGCTCGGGAATGTCCCCGGTGGTGGCTGCGAACAGATGGACCTGCTGCGGCCGGCCGCGATGGCGATGCGCGTAGCGGGCAAGCAGCTTCAGATTCTCGGCCGCGCAGCCCGTCTCCTCGGCGAGCTCGCGGCGCGCCGCCTGCGCGGGGCTCTCGCCGCGATCGACGCCGCCGCCGGGAAGCATGTAAAGGTCGCTTCGCCCGTAGCTGTGGCGGACGAGGAGCAGCTCGCCGGCGCCATTGGCGAGCATCACCGACACGCCCTCGCGCGGCGGGAACACAAGGCGGCGCAGGAGGCCCGGAAGCCGCCGGACGAGCGAGCGGATCATCCGTCGGCCGCAGCCAGTATCGCCGCGGCGCGGGGGCGGTCCTCCTCGGCGACCATCAGCCGCGCGGGCAGCGCGCCGCCGACGCCGAGGCTCGACAGTCCGGCGTCGAACAGCACCGCCTCGATGCCCTCGGCGGCGAGCCGGCCGCGGGCGATCTCGGCGGCGATCCTGTCCTCGTAGCGCTTGAGCTCGACGAGCGGCATGTCAAAACGGTCGCTGCTGGCCGTGGGCGCGCTCTTCCTCGGTCGGCTCGCGGCCCAAGGCCTCGTTGCGATGGGGAAAGCGGCCGAAGCGCTCGACGAGGTTGCGGTGGAGGCGCGCATAGCGCAGCGATCCCTCGTCGCCCAGCGCCTCGAAGAGCTGCACCGAGCGCTGCTGCGTTTCCCGTTCCTCGCTGTGCATGAAGGGCATGAGCAGGAATTTGCGCCGCTCGAGCGGCAGCGCTTCGTCATAGCCGCGCGCCACCGCCTGCTCGGCGACGGCGAGAGCGAGATCGTCGGTCGAATAGGCGCGGGCATCGCCCCGGAACATGTTGCGCGGCAGCTGGTCGAAGAGGATCACCGCCGCGAGCGCCATATCGGGCAAGGCGAGGAACGCCTCGGCGCTGTTGCCGCGCCGCGCTTCCCACAGGGCGAGAAACCTGTCCCTGATGTCGGCGTCGATTTCCGCCGATGCGTCGAACCATCGCTCGGGGTCGAGAGCGTCGAACCAGAAATCGAGGAGCTCCGCGACCCAGGCCGGCTCCCTAGTCATGCCGCGGTGCCGCCGACGGTGAGGCCGTCGATGAGCAGCGTCGGCTGGCCGACTCCGGCGGGAATCGACTGGCCGCCCTTGCCGCAAACGCCGATTCCTTCGTCGAGCGTCATGTCGTTGCCGATCGCCGCCACCCTGGTGAGCACGGTCGGCCCGTCGCCGATCAGCGTCGCGCCCTTGATCGGGGGGCCGAGCCTGCCCTTCTCGATGCGGTATGCCTCGGTGCAGGAGAAGACGAACTTTCCGCTCGTGATGTCGACCTGGCCGCCGCCGAAGCTCTTGGCATAGATGCCGTTCTTCGCGCGGGCGATGATCTCGTCGGGCTCTTCCTCGCCCGCCAGCATGAAGGTGTTGGTCATCCGCGGCATCGGCGCATGGGCGAAGCTTTCGCGGCGGCCGTTGCCGGTCGGCTCGACGCCCGTCAGCCGCGCGTTCATGCGGTCCTGCAGATAGCCCTTCAATATCCCGTCCTCGATCAGCACCGTGCGCCGGGTCGGCGTGCCCTCGTCGTCGATGGTGAGCGAGCCGCGCCGCTCGCCGATCGAGCCGTCGTCGACGACGGTGACGCCGGGCGCGGCGACCCGCTCGCCGATGCGGCCCGAGAAGGCCGAGCTTCCCTTGCGGTTGAAATCGCCCTCGAGGCCGTGGCCGACCGCCTCGTGGAGCAGCACGCCGGGCCAGCCGGGGCCGAGCACCACCGTCATCTCGCCGGCCGGGGCGGCGACCGAGCGAAGATTGGCGAGCGCCTGGGCGAGCGCGAGGTCGACCGCGCGGTTCCAGGCCGCGGGCTCGAACAGCCCGTCATAGAGGGTGCGGCCGCCGATGCCGTGATAGCCCATCTCGCGGCGGCCATTCTCCTCGGCGACGATGACGACGTTCAGGCGCACCAGCGGGCGCACGTCATGGGCGACGAAACCGTCGGGACGGATGATGTCGACGACGCTCCACGAGCCCGCGATCCCGACCGACACCTGGGCGACGCGCGGGTCGCGGGCGCGGGCGGCGGCGTCGATCTCCTGGCACAGCGCGACCTTCCTGGCGAAGGGGACGAGCGAAAGCGGATCCTCGTAGGTGTAGAGATGCGCGTTGGTGCGCCGCGGCGGGGCGGGCCTCGGGCCGGCGGCGGGGTCGAGCACGGCCATCGTCTCGGCGGCGCGGCGGATCGCGCTTTCCGAAAGTTCGTTGGCGTGGGCGAAGGCGGTGGTCTCGCCCGAGACGCCGCGCAGACCAAAGCCCGCCTGGGTGTCGAAGTCGGCGGTCTTCAAGCGCCCGTCGTCGAAGCCGAAGGCTTCGGACGCGGTATATTGGAGATAGAGCTCGCCGTCGTCGCAGGACTTCAGGGCCGCGGCCGTGAGCCGCCGGGCGGCGTCGGGGTCGAGCCCGTCGGGACGGTAGAGGAAACGGCGCGGATCGGGGGTCATGGCAAGGATATAGGGTCAGGCGGGCGCATTGACACCTTCGTCGGCCGGGCCGCCCTTCAAGATGAAGCGGCGGTCGCAATAGCCGCAATCGACGAAGCCCTTCTCGTCGATATGGAGATAGACGCGCGGATGGCCGAGCGCGGGATGGATTTGCGTGGCGCCGTCGCAGGCGACGCGCGGATCCTCGACGATCGTCGTCTCCGGCGGGGGGATGGCGGCCATGGCGGCGGCCCTTAGCAACGCCCCCCCAAGGCCGCAATCGCCTTGCTCACTTGCGCGGGCCCGCCGAGCGTATAAGTCGCTTGCCATGGCCGAAGCCGCGATCACCATCCGCGACCTTTCCAAGACCTATGCGGGCGGCAAGCTGGCGCTGGACGGGATCAGCATGGAGGTGCCCCGGGGCGGCATCTTCGGCCTCCTGGGGCCGAACGGCGCCGGCAAGTCGACGCTGATCAACATCCTCGCCGGGCTGGTCAACAAGAGCTCGGGCAGCGCCGGCATCTGGGGCTTCGACATCGACGATCATCCGCGCAACGCCAAGGTCTCGATCGGTGTCGTGCCGCAGGAGATCCTGTTCGATCCCTTCTTCACGCCGCGCGAATCGCTGGAATTGCAGGCCGGGCTCTACGGCGTGCCGCCGTCGCGCCGCCGCACCGCCGAGCTGCTTCGCGCGATGCATCTCGAGGACAAGGCGGAAGCCTATTCGCGCACGCTTTCGGGCGGCATGAAGCGGCGGCTGCTGGTGGCCAAGGCGATGGTCCATTCGCCGCCGATCCTCGTCCTCGACGAGCCGACCGCGGGCGTCGACATCGATTTGCGGCGCCAGCTGTGGGACTATGTGCGCGGGCTCCACACGCGCGGCGTCACCATCGTCCTCACCACCCATTATCTGGAAGAGGCCGAGGAGCTGTGCGACCGCATCGCGATCATCAATCACGGCCGCCTCGTCGCCAACGAGCCGACCCGGGTGCTCGTCGGCATGGCGGTCGAGAAGGCGGTCGAGGTCACCGTCGACCGCGATCTTGCCGAGCCGCCGAGCGCGTCCTGCTTCGACCGCATCGAATTGAAGGGCGAGCGCACGCTCGCGATCAGCTACAGGAAGGACAAGGTCAATGCCGGCGAGGTGCTCGCCGCGCTGCAGGCCGACGGGCTCGGAATCGTCGACGTCGTCACCCGCGATCCCGATCTCGAGGACGTCTTCCTAAACCTCACCCGACGACCGCTGGATGGCTGAGCGCCCCTTCGACGTGCTCGTCATCGGCTCGGGCGCGGCCGGCCTTTCCGCCGCGCTCGAGATCGACCCAGGGCTGCGGGTCGCGGTGCTCGCCAAGGGCGGCCTTTCGGAAGGCTCGACCGCGCGCGCCCAGGGCGGCATCGCCGCGGTGCTCGAGCCCGGCGACACCTTCGAGAGCCATATCGACGACACCATGCTCGCCGGCGCGGGCCTGAACGACCGCAAGGTGGTGGAGCATGTCGTCGAGAGCGCCCCGGCGGCGATCGAGCGGCTCGCCGAGCTGGGCGTCCCCTTCACCCGCGAGGCCGAAAGCTGGCATCTGACCCGCGAGGGCGGCCATAGCCAGCGGCGCATCGTCCATGTCGACGACGCCACCGGCCGGGCGGTCCAGGAGGCGCTCGAAAGGGCGGCCGCCGCGCGGCCCAACATCGCGCTCGTGCCCGACATGGCGGCGATCGACTTCGCCACCGGCCGCCATGGCGCGCGCGGCGGCGACGAGCGGCGCGTGTGGGGCGCCTATGCGATCGACGGCGAAAGCGGCAAGGTGGAGCTGTTCCGCGCCCGCGCGACCGTGCTCGCGACCGGCGGGGCGAGCCGCGCCTGGCTCTATTCGACCAACCCGAGGGGCTCGACCGGCGACGGCATCGCCATGGCCTGGCGTGCCGGCGCGCGCGTCGCGAACATGGAATTCCACCAGTTCCACCCGACCTGCCTCTACAATGTGCAGGTCAAGAACTTCCTCATCACCGAGGCGATGCGCGGCGAGGGCGCGCGGCTCGAAATCCCCGGCAGCGGGCGGCGCTTCATGGCCGATTTCGATCCCCGCGCCGAGCTCGCCCCGCGCGACATCGTCGCCCGCGCGATCGACCATGAGCTGAAGCGCCTCGGCCTCGACTATGTCCACCTCGACATCAGCCACCGCGACCCCGCCTTCGTCCGCGCCCATTTCCCGACCATCGCCCGGCGTCTCGCCGAGCCCGATATCGGCATCGACATCACCAGGGAACCGATCCCGGTGGTGCCCGCGGCGCATTACAGCTGCGGCGGCGTCATCGTCGACATCGACGCGCGCACCGATCTCCAGGGCCTCTACGCCGCCGGCGAGGTGACGATGTCGGGCCTGCACGGCGCCAACCGCATGGCCTCCAACTCGCTGCTCGAATGCCTCGTCTACGGCCTCGCCGCGGCGCGCCACATCAACCGCTGCTGGAGCGAATATGAGCCGCCGCCCGCTATCCGCCCCTGGGACGCGAGCCGGGTGACCGATTCGGACGAGGAGGTCGTCGTTCACCACAACTGGCGCGAGATCCGCCGCTTCATGTGGGACTATGTCGGCATCGTGCGCACCACCAAGCGCCTCGAGCGCGCGGCCAGCCGGATCGCGCTGCTCGCGCGCGAGACGCACGAATATTACGGCAATTTCCGGGTCACGCCCGATCTCGTCGAATTGCGCAACCTCGTCGAGGTCGCCGGGCTCATCGTCCGCTCGGCCCTGGACCGGCAGGAAAGCCGCGGCCTCCATTACACGCTCGACCATCCCGAGACGCTTCCCGACGCCGAGGATACGGTGCTGGTGCCGCACTGAGCGGACCCGCCCTCGAGCCCCGCTCCCAAGGGTTGCCAAAACTATCTCCGAAACGGATGATAATCATGTCCGAATCGGGGGAAGGCGATGGAAGCGGGGGCGATCGCCGCCATCGAATTTGCCGCGCACGAGCTGGCGCTGCTCGCGGCGGCGGGATTCCTGCTGTTCGGGATCGACGATCTTGCCGTCGACCTCATCTTCCTTGCCCGCCGCGCCTGGCGGCGGCGGGGCAGCGGGGAGGACGCGCCGCGCTCGGTGGGCGATCTGCCGGTTGCCGAGCGGCCCGGCCGGATCGCGGTCTTCGTTCCGGCCTGGGACGAGGGCGAGGTGATCGGCGAGATGATCGCCCGCTGCCTCGAGCGCTACGGCCCCGCTGGAGCGGCCCATGACTATCTCCTCTATGTCGGCTGCTATCCCAACGACGCGGGCACGCGCGAAGCGCTCGCAGGCATCGCCGATCCGCGCCTGCGCACCGTCCTCCTTCCCCATCTCGGGCCGACGACCAAGGCCGATTGCCTCAACCATCTGTGGCGGGCGCTGGTCGGGGACGAGCGGCGCGAAGGCTTCACCGCCAAGGCCGTCCTCCTCCACGACGCGGAGGACATCGTCTCCTCGGCCGAGCTTGCCATCGTCGACAGCCTGATCGAGCGCCATGCGCTCGTCCAGCTGCCGGTGCTGCCGCTCATCGACCCGCGCTCGCGCTGGGTGTCGGGCCATTATGCCGATGAGTTCGCCGAAGCGCACGGCAAGGATCTGGTCGTCCGGCAAGCGATCGGCGCAGCGCTGCCCTCGGCCGGCGTCGGCTGCGCAATCTCGCGCGCCGCGCTCGGGCGGCTGGCGGAGAACAGCGGCCATCCCTTCGATGCCGACTGTCTCACCGAGGATTATGAGCTCGGCCTGAGGCTTGCCGCGCTCGGGCAGAGCCAGGCCTTCGTCCGCCTGCCGCTGGCGCCCGGCGGCGGCATTGCCGCGACGCGCGAATATTTCCCTCGCAGCGTCGAGGCGGCGGTGGCGCAGAAATCGCGCTGGATCGCGGGCATCGCGCTGGCCGGCTGGGACCGGCTCGGCTGGCGCGGGGGGATCGCCGAGCGCTGGATGCGGCTGCGCGACCGCAAGGCGCTGCTCACCGCGATCTTCATCGTCGCCGGCTACGCCGCCCTCCTCCTCTGGCTTCTGCTCGCGCTGCTCGGCAGCCCGCCGGCGCTCACGCCGCTGCTTTCGGCGCTGCTGCTCGTCAACGCCGCGCTGCTGGGCTGGCGCTTCGCGGTGCGCGCCGCCTTCACCGGCCGCGCGCATGGCTGGCGCGAGGCGCTCTATTCGGTGCCGCGGCTGTTCGTCGCCAATTTCATCGCCGTGCTCGCGACCCGGCGGGCCTTCGTGCGCTATCTCGCCGCGCGCCGCAGCGGCGTGACGCGGTGGGAAAAGACGGTTCACCGCTTTCCGCGCGAGCTGCCCGCCGAATGATAGCCAGCGCTCCGCTTCGCTTTCTCGTCCTCGCGGGGGCGCTGTGGGTGGGCGGACGGACGGCCTTCCATCTCCTCCCCGCCGCAAGCTCGGCCGAAACGGCCACCGGAACCGCCGCCTCGAGGCCCGCGGTCCCGACGCCATGGCGTCAAACGCCGACCGAGGCACCCGCCGCGCCGACCGGAACCGGTTCGCCTCCGGTGCTGCTGGCCGAGGACGCGCCGAGACCGGCCTTGCCCGCCGATCCGCCCGCGGCGTGGACCTTACGGGCAGGGCGCGCAGCCGCGCCTGTCCCCGCATCGTCCCCCGGCGCCGGGCGTCCGCCGCTGCCCGCGATCCTCGCTCTTTCCGGCCCGGGCTTCGCCGCGAGCCGCTTTCGCGCCGCCTCCGTCGCCCGACGCCCGTCTCGTATGTCGCGCTGGAGTGCCTATGCCTGGAGCCATATGCGCGAGGGAAGCTTCCCGGCGCTCGCCCGCGGCGGCACGCTGGGCGGAAGTCAGGCGGGCGTGAAGATCGCCTATCGGCTCGCTGGCGGGGAGCGGCCGCCGAGCCTTTATGGCCGCCTGGCCAGTCCCCTCGGCGGCGGCTGCGCGGAAGCTGCCTTGGGGCTGGAAATCCAGCCTCTGGCCGCGCTCCCGCTACGCTTGGCGGTCGAGCGCCGGCAGGCGCTGGGGAGGGGCGGGCGCTCGGATTTCGCCTTCCTCGTCCATGGCGGCGTTGACGCCATGGCGCTTCCCCGCGGAGCGCGCCTCGAAGGTTACGGCCAGGCGGGTATGGTGGGGCTCGAGGAGGAGGATCTGTTCGCCGACGGCGCGCTGCGCATCACCGTGCCGGCCGGAGAGGGCGTGCGCCTGGGCGGCGGCCCCTGGGGCGCGGCCCAGCCCGGCGCCGCGCGGCTCGACATCGGCCCTTCGGTCTCGCTCGATCTGGCGGCAGCGGGACGGACGATGCGGCTGCAGGCGGACTGGCGCTTGCGCATCGCCGGCGACGCCGCCCCGGCCTCGGGCCCGGCGCTCACCGTCGCGACCGACTTCTAGGGCCGCCGGGCTCAGCGGCGCCTGAACCAGGCGCTCGCCGCCCAGCCGAGAAGCAGCGAGACCGCCACCGCCGCGAGCCCGTAGAGGAGCGACCAGCGGCGCGCGGCATCGGCGATGAAGCGCTCGAGGCCGAGCTTCTCGATGCGGATCTCGCGCGAGGCGGCGGCGAGGACCTCGCCATCCTGGATGAGGAAGGTCTCGGCCGTATACTCGCCCACCGGCACCCGCGCCGGAATCGAGACACGGGCACGATAGAGCACATTCTCGGACATCTCGACGCCGCCCGGGTCCTCGACATAGAGGCCGGCGCGCATCCGCAAGTCGACAAGCCCGGCCTCGAAGCGCCGCTGCTCCTCGGTCGGCGCGCCGCTGCCGGGCGAGAGCTGGAGATTGTCGAGGCCGAGCTCGTAGATCGCCGCCATGCGCTCGTCGACCAGCCGCTCGAGCGGCGCCGAGGAGGCGATGGCGTAGAAGGCCGGGGCGGTGCGGAAGCGCGCCGCATCCACATTCATCCAGATGCCGCCGACCTTGCGCTTTTCGCGCACGATGATCGGCTGCGGCGGCCCCTTGACGACGACCGCGACGTCGGGCGGCTCTTCGGGAACCCGGCCGCCGGGATAGACGATCGCTCCGAACAGCAGCAGCTTGGCGCCGGTGAAGCTGTAGCGGATTTCGATCTCGCGCTGCGAGACGTCGGGGACGAGCAGCGGCTCGGCCGCCCGCGCCGCGGCGGCGAGGGCGAAGAGCAGCGTGAGGAGCGCCGCACATCGCCTCACAGATATTGCACCGTGTAGATTTCGTCCGGGCGCCAGCCGAGCCCCAGCCCCATGCGCAGCGCGACGGCGAGGACGATGATCGCGAGGAACATGCGCAGCAGCTCCGGCTTGGCGAGGCTGGCGAGCCGCGCGCCATATTGCGCGCCCACGACGCTGCCGAGCAGCAGCAGGCTCGCGAGCAGGATGTCGACCGACTGGGTGGTGACGGCGTGGACGAGCGTCGTCGCCGCGGTGACGAAGAGGATCTGGAAGAGCGAGGTGCCGACGACGACCTTGGTCGACATGCCGAACAGATAGATCATCGCCGGCACGAGGATGAAGCCGCCGCCGACCCCGAGCAGCACCGTCAATATGCCCGAGAGGAAGCCCAGCGCGAGCGGCGCCAGCGGCGAGATGTAGATACCAGAGCTGTAGAACCGCCAGCGCATCGGCAGCCAGGCGATCACCGGATTGTGACGGCGCGCCCGTCGCCTGGGAGGAGCGCTTATCCCGAACAGACCGAGCGCGCCCGCCGCTTCCCGCGCCATCAGCCCGCCGATGCCGCCGAGCAGCAGCACGTAGAGGAGCGCGATCGCGGTGTCGATCTGGCCCGCCGCCTGGAGCAGCCGGAAGATGGCGCCGCCGGCGACCGCCCCGGCTATGCCGCCGAAGACGAGCACCGCGCCGATCTTGAAATCGACCGTCTTGCGCTCGGTATGGGCGAGCACGCCCGACACGCTGGCGCCGGTGATCTGGGTGGTCGAGGAAGCAACGGCGACGGCGGGCGGAATGCCGAAGAAGATCAGGATCGGCGTGGTCAGGAACCCGCCGCCGACGCCGACCATGCCGGTGAGCAGGCCCACCACCCCGCCGAGCGCGACCACCGCGAGCGCGTTGACCGACAGTCCGGCGATGGGAAGATAAAGGTCCATGGCGCCCGATTACCCGCTTCATATCCGGGGCGGAAGGATTCGCTCGCGGGGGCGCCCCAGGCCGCCGGCGAGGAAGGCAATTGTTTACGCTTTGTGCTTAAGCACTTGCGACGAGCCGGATAAGAATGGGGCGCGAAGCGATGACCGACATGATGGGGTTTCGTTCATTTCCGATGGACGACAGCGAACAGCCGCCCCGGAAGGAGCGGCGGCGGCCGCACGGAAAGACCCGCAAATCCTATCGCGGCCAGCCCTCGATCGGGGTGGTGTTCGAAGTCAATGGCGACGGCGCCCACATCCATCTCGACGGCGATCTGCTCGCCGACCTGCAGCAGGATCCCGATCCCTCGACCGCGCTTTCGGGACAGGTCGGCAGCCAGCTCAAGCTGCGCCACGCGGGCCACTGGCTGCTCGCCAATGTGCGCGGGCTCAAGGTCGCCGAGCATGAAAGCAACCGCATCACCGCGGACATCGATTTCATGGGCGAGGCGGAAGAGGATGCGCAGACGGGCCAGCTGATCAATTTCCGCCGCGGCATCACCTCCTATCCGATCCCCGGCGTGCCCGTCTATCCGGTGAGCGGGGAAGATCTGAAACGCATCTTCGCCACCGACGAGCGGCCCCATATCGAGATCGGCACGGTCTATCCCACCCGCGACGTGCGCGGCGCGCTGTTCATCGACGCCCTGCTCGGCAAGCATTTCGCGCTCGTCGGCTCGACCGGCACCGGCAAATCGACCGCCGCCTCGCTGATCATGCACCGCATCTGCGACATCGCCCCCGAAGGCCACATCGTGATGATCGATCCGCACGGCGAATATTCGGCCGCCTTCAAGGGCAATGGCGAGCTGTTCAACGTCGACAACATCCAGATGCCCTACTGGCTGATGAACTTCGAGGAACATTGCGAGGTGTTCATCACCAGCCAGGGCGCCGAATGGCAGCGCGACGCCGACATTCTCGCCAAATGCCTGCTGCAGGCGCGCCAGAAGAACCGCGCCGCGGACGGACTCGCCAAGCTCACCGTCGACTCGCCGATCCCCTACACGCTGTCCGATCTCACCACCGCGATCCAGAACGAGATGGGGCTCTTGAACAAGGCCACCGACACCGCGCCCTATATGCGGCTCAAGACCAAGATCGACGAGCTGAAGGCCGATCCGCGCTATAATTTCATGTTCTCCGGGATGCTCGTCGCCGACAGCATGGCCGCCTTCATCAGCAAGATTTTCCGGCTGCCGAGCAAGGGCAAGCCGATTTCGATCGTCGACGTCTCCGGCGTTCCCTCCGACATCACCTCGGTGGTCGTCGCGGTGCTCGCCCGGCTCGTCTTCGATTACGCGATCTGGTCGCGCAACGAGCTTCACCGGCCGGTGCTGCTCGTCTGCGAGGAGGCGCACCGCTACGTCCCCGCGCATGAGGACCATCGCGAAAACGCCGCCCGCAAGGTGCTCGAGCGGATCGCCAAGGAGGGCCGCAAATACGGCGTCGCCCTGGGGCTGGTGACGCAGCGCCCGTCCGACCTCGCCGAAGGCGTGCTTTCGCAATGCGGCACGATCATCTCGATGCGGCTCAACAACGACCGCGACCAGGCCTTCGTCAAAAGCGCGATGCCCGAGGGCGCCAAGGGGCTGCTCGACGTGGTGCCGGCGCTCAGGAACCGGGAATGCATCGTCTGCGGCGAGGGCGTCTCGATCCCAATCCGCCTCAATTTCGACAGCCTCGAGAGCGAGCGCCGCCCGGCCTCGAACGATCCCCAATTCTCCGATCTGTGGCGGCAGACCGGCGACGAGGAGGCGATGATCGGCCGCGTCGTCCGGCGCTGGCGCAGCCAGGGCTGCTGAAGCTTTCCCGCTATGTTTCAGGCCCGGCGGACCTTCAGGCGTCGGGCGCGTCCCCACGCTTGCCGGCGAGCCTCGATTCGGGCGCCTCGCGCGCCCCGGCGGGGATCGCGAGCAGCCCGGCAAGCTTGGCCCGGAAGCGGGCGAGTTCCTCGCCGCTCAGCAGCGCGCGGGTGATATAGCTTACCGAGCGCGGATCGACCGCGCGGCCGTTCCGATACATTTCATAATGGAGATGGGCGCCGGTCGACAGGCCGGTCGAGCCGACATAGCCGATCACCTCGCCTTGGCGCACATGCTGCCCCGAAGCGACGGCGAAGCGGCTCAAATGCGAATAGGAGGTGGCGAGGCCGCCATCGTGCTTGATCTTGACATGCCGGCCATAGCCGCCGTTCCAGCCGGCATAGGTGACGCGGCCGTCGGTCGCGGCGCGCACCGGGGTGCCGTAGCTGGCCCGGAAATCGACCCCGCGATGCATGCGCGCATAGCCGAGGATCGGATGGCGGCGGATGCCGAAGCCCGAGCTGACCGGCCCCGGCACCGGCTTTTGCAGCTCGCCGCGCTGCTGGCCGACGCCCGAGGCCTCGAACCATTGCGTGCGGCCGCCCTGCTGCCACTGGATGAGCTGGAGGTCCTTCGACACCGAGCGGTCGAGCCCGGCATAGAGCAGCTCGCCGATGCGCGTCTCGCCGGTCTCGGCGCGGCTGTGCTCGACGATGATGTCGAAGCGGTCGTCGCCGGTGATCCGGCCGACGTCGATCTGGGTGGCGAGCGCTTTCAGATAGGCGGCCACTGTCCGCGGCGGCCCCCCGGCCGCGCGCGCGGCGTGATAGAGGCCGCGCCCGACATAGCCCTGAATGCGCAACGGCCTATTATCGACGGCGATCGGGATGCGGTGCACGGCGAGCCGGCCGGTCTCGCCGCGCCTGAGCTCGAGCTTGAGATCGAAGCGCGCGCGGAAGGCGAGCATGTCGAGCGGCCGCGCCACCCGCGTGTCGGCGCGGCGGCCGAGGCGCAGGTCCATGCGGGTGCCGGGCTCGATGTCGGCGAGCGCGACATGGGCGGCGACCATCTCGGCGACCCGGGCGGCCTCCTCGGCCGCCACG
>JBHJHL010000027.1:0-7789 GCA_050330935.1 Sphingomonadaceae bacterium
GCGCCCGCGCCCCGCCCCGCCCCCGCCCCCCCCCCCCCCCCGCCCGCGGGGGCCCCCGCGCCCCGCCCCCCCCCCCCCGCGACATGCTGATCCTCTCGGCCCAGGGGGGCGACGGGCGCTGGGCGAACGCGATCGTGCCCATCCGCCCCGGCGATCCGCGCGGACTGGGCTGGCTCATCGTCCAGACGGTGATCATCTATCTCGTCATCCTCGCCGCGATCCTCTGGATCGGCCGTCGCATCGCCCGCCCCGTCGCCGCGCTCACCCGCTCGGCCAAAAGCTTCGGAACCGGCGATGCCGCCGAGCCGGTGCCGGTCGCCGGCCCCGCCGACGTGCGCCGGCTCATCGAGGCGCATAACCAGATGCGCGAGCGCGTCGCCGCGATGCTGGTCGAGAAGGACCAGATGCTGGGCGCGATCGGCCATGATCTGCGGACCCCGCTCGCCTCGCTCAGGATCCGCGCCGAAAACGCGCTCGACGAGGCCGAGAGCGTGAAAATGGCAGAGACCATCGAGGAGATGAACCGCATTCTCGACGACATCCTGGCGCTGGCGCGTCTCGGCCGTCCGGGCAAGCCGGCGCGACGTACCGATCTCGCCGCGCTCGCCGACGCGCTGGTCGAGGACATGGCCGAGCTGGGCGGCACGGTGCGTCTCGCCGATTCGCCTCGCGTCGCCGCCGAGGTCCGCCCCGATCTCATCCGCCGGGCGCTCAGGAATCTCATCGAGAATGCGATCAAATATGGCGGCGGTGCCGAGGTCGGGGTGCGCGCGGAGAGCGGCGAGGCGTTGATCGAGGTGCTCGATCGGGGGCCCGGCATTCCGGCAGAGCGCATCGCCGAGATGATGGAGCCTTTCACCCGCATGGAGCCTTCGCGCAGCCGGATGACTGGCGGCGCCGGCCTCGGCCTCGCGCTCGCCCGCGCCATCGCTCGCGATCATGGCGGCGAGTTGCGGCTGGAGAATCGCGCCAACGGCGGCCTTGCCGCGACGATCGTGCTGCCGCTGGTCTGATCCATCCCGCCGCCGTCCGTCCCGTCGAGGGGAAATTCCCCGGCTGTCGGTCCTTCGCTCCCCTAGCCCTCCCTCCTTCCGCGCTCTACATCCCTCTCTCCGGACAGGAGGATCGATGACCGATATTTGGGGGCAGCTGAGCGCCGCGCCGCGTTCCGGCCTTGCCGAGCTTTTCAAGCGCGAGCCGGATCGGCTGTCGCGGCTGTCGATCGACAAGGCCGGCATCCGCTTCGATTTCTCGAAGACGCATCTGACCCGGGAGCTGATCGACGGTTTCGCGCGGCTCTGCGAAGAACGCGATCTTGCCGGCGCTCGCGAGGCGCTGTTCGCCGGGGCGCCGGTCAACGCCACCGAAGGCCGCGCCGCCGAGCATTCCGCCGAACGTGGCGAAGGGGCCAAGGAAAGCGTCGAGAGAGCGCGCTCTCTGCACTTTCGCATGCGCACCCTCATCGACGCGATCGAGGCCGGCAGCCTCGGCCCCATCCGCCATATCCTCCATATCGGCATCGGCGGCTCGGCGCTCGGCCCTGCGCTCGCGGTCGATGCCTTGCGCGACGCCGACGCGCGCTACGAGGTCGCGCTCGTCTCAAATGTCGACGGCATGGCGATCGAGCGCGCGACCGCCGGTCTCGACCCTTCGGCGACGCTGATCGTCATCGCTTCCAAGAGCTTCACCACCGCAGAGACGATGCTCAACGCGGTCAGCGCGCTCGCCTGGCTCGAGGGGGACGGGGTCGAGGACCCCTATGGCCGCGTCGTCGCGCTTACCGCCAACCCCGAAGAGGCGGTCGAGTTCGGCATCGACGAGACCCGCATATTGCCTTTCTCCGAAACGGTCGGCGGCCGCTATTCGCTGTGGTCCTCGATCGGCTTTCCGGCCGCGCTCGCCCTCGGCTGGGACGCCTTCGAGGGGTTGCTCGAGGGCGCGGGGGCGATGGACCGTCATTTCCGCCTCGCCGAAAGCCGGGAGAACGCGCCGCTGCTCGCCGCCTTCGTCGACCGCTATTACGCCAATGTGCGATGCGCCGAGACGCGAGCCGTCTTCGCCTATGACGAGCGGCTGAAGCTCTTGCCCCCCTATCTGCAGCAGCTGGAGATGGAGTCGAACGGCAAGCGGGCGACTCTCGAGGGCGAGGAGATCGGCCGCGCGACCGCGCCGATCGTCTGGGGCGGGGTGGGCACCGACGCGCAGCACGCGGTCTTCCAGCTTCTTCATCAGGGCACGCACCTCGTACCGGTGGAGTTCGTCGCGGCGATCGAGCCCGGCGATTCCCAGGCCCCCGAGCATCACCGCCAGCTCCTCGCCAACTGCTTCGCGCAAGGCGCGGCGCTGATGGCGGGGCGCGAGGGCGACGATCCGCACCGTTCCTATCCCGGCGACCGGCCCTCGACGACGATCCTCATGGATCGCGTCGATGCCCAGACCCTGGGGGCGCTCATCGCTTTCTACGAGCACCGCACCTTCGCCAACGCGGTGCTGCTCGGCATCAATCCCTTCGACCAGTTCGGCGTCGAGCTCGGCAAGGACATGGCGCGTGTGCTGGCCGGCGGCGAGGATGCCACCGATTTCGATCCCTCGACGAAGGCGCTCATTGAGCGGGCGCTGGGGAGCCCGGGGTAGTTCCGGCGCTGCGTCATCGCGACGAGCGCGGCAACGAAGCAATTCGCCAGGGAATGCCGGGATTGCCTTTTCCGGCCTTCGCCGGGCTGCAATGACGAACGCCAAGGGTCCCGGCGCGGACCAAAGGAGCTGGAATGGCCAACGGAAAATATGATTATGATCTGTTCGTGATCGGCGCCGGATCGGGCGGTGTGCGCGCGGCGCGGGTCGCGGCGGCGCACGGCGCCAGGGTCGCCGTCGCCGAGGAGCATCGCATCGGCGGCACCTGCGTCATCCGCGGCTGCATCCCCAAGAAACTGCTCGTCTACGGCGCCCATTTCGCCGAGGACCTCGCCGATGCGCGCCGCTTCGGCTGGGAGGTTCCCGACTGCTCGTTCGACTGGCGGACGTTGCGCGACAATGTCCATGCCGAGGTCGCGCGCATCGAGGGGGTCTATACCGAGACGCTCGAAAATCACGACGTCGAGCTGTTTCATGAACGGGCGAGGCTGGCCGGTTCCCAGGAGGTCGAGCTCGCGGGCGGACGCAGCATGAGCGCGCGCACCATCCTCATCGCCACCGGCGCCTGGCCCGACATTCCCGACTGTCCCGGCCACGAGCATGGCATCACCTCGAACGAGATTTTTGATCTCGACGAGGTGCCCGAACGGGTGATTATCGCCGGCGCCGGCTATATCGCCAATGAGTTCGCCGGCATCTTCAACGAATTCGGCAGCAAGGTGACGCTTCTCAACCGCACCGACGTCATCCTGCGCCATTACGACGCCCAGATCCGCGACCGCCTGATCCAGATCTCGACGATGAAGGGGATCGAGTTCCGCTTCCACGCCGAGTTCGAGAAGGTCGAGAAGCTCGATGACGGCTGCGTGCGAGTATCGATGACCAATCACGATCCAATCGAGGCCGACTGCCTCGTCTTCGCCACCGGTCGCAAGCCCAATACGGATGATCTCGGCCTCGACGGCGCCGACGTGGAAATCGACGAAAGGGGTGCTGTCAAGGTCGACGAGGACAGCCGCACGACCTGCCCTTCGGTCTACGCGGTGGGCGACGTCACCGACCGGGTGCAACTGACGCCGGTGGCGATCCGCGAGGGCCAGGCCTTCGCCGACACCGTTTTCGGCGACAAGCCCTGGCGGGTGGATTATGGCTTTATCCCGAGCGCGGTCTTCAGCCATCCGCCGCTCGCCGGCGTCGGCCTTACGGAGGCCGAGGCTAAGAACAGCCTCGGCTCGGTCAAGACCTACACCTCCGATTTCAGGCCGCTCAAGAACGTCCTCGCCGACCGCAACGAGCGGGCGCTCTACAAGCTCGTCGTCGACGGCGACACCGAGCGCGTCGTCGGCGTCCACATGATCGGGCCCGATGCGCCGGAAATCCTCCAGGCGGCGGCGATCGCCGTCAAGGCGGGCTTGAAGAAGGAGCAGTTCGACGAGGTGATCGCGCTTCACCCGACCATGTCCGAGGAGCTGGTGCTGATGCGATGAGCGACCTCCTCGTCATCGGCGGCGGGCATAACGGTCTCGTTTGCGCCTTTTATTGCGCGCGGGCGGGGATGAAGGTGACGCTGCTCGAGGCGCGCGACATCGTCGGCGGCGCCGCGGTGACCGAAGAGTTCCATCCCGGCTTCAGGAATTCGACCGCCGCCTACACGGTAAGCCTGCTCCAGCCCAAGATCATTTGCGACATGGCGCTGGAGCGACACGGGCTGCGGGTGGTGCTGCGCGAGATCGACAATTTCCTGCCGACGCGGGACGGCGATTATCTTCTCGCCGGGCGGGGCGGGCTGACGGCGCGCGAGATCGCGCGTCTTGCTCCCCGGGACGCGGCCGCCTACCCCGAATATCAGCGGGATCTCGAAGCCGTCGCCGCGCTGATGCGACAATGGCTATTGTGCGCGCCGCCCAATGCCGGCGGGGGCCTCGCCGATATCGCCGCGCTGGTGAAGCTCGGCCGCGGGATCGCGAAACTCTCGCTTCCCGATCGGCGCCGCCTGGTCGATTTCTTCGCCGCCTCGGCCGGCGACATCCTCCAGCGCTATTTCAGCCATGATCTCGTCCAGGCGCTGTTCGGCTTCGACAGCATCGTCGGCCATTATGCGAGCCCCTTCACGCCGGGCTCGGCCTATGTGCTTCTCCATCATGTGATCGGCGAGACGGCTGGCGTGAAGGGTGCCTGGGGCCATGCGATAGGTGGCATGGGCGCGATCAGCGAGGCGATGGCGAGAGCGTGCCGCGCGCAGGGGGTGAAGATCGTCGCCGGCGCTCCGGTTTCGGAGATCATCGTCGAGAAGGGCAGGGCGGCCGGCGCGGTCGCGAACGGCAAGACGTGGCGTGCGAAGGCGGCGGCGGCCGCTATCAATCCCAGGCTGCTCTTTCGCGACCTGCTCCCTGCCGGCGCGGCGCCCGAAGCGCAGGCGCGGATGAAGCATTGGCAATGCCAAAGCGCCACCTTCCGCATGAACGTCGCGCTCGCCAAGCTGCCGCGCTTCACCAGCCTGCCCGAACCCGGCGATCATCTGACCGCCGGCATCGTCATCGGGCCCTCGCTCGGCCATATGGATCGCGCCTATCTCGACGTGCGGCGCGGCCCCTGGTCGGCCGAGCCGGTGATCGAGCTCGTCATCCCCTCGACGCTCGACGACAGCCTCGCGCCCGAAGGCACGTATGTCGCGAGCCTGTTCTGCCAGCATTTCCCCTATGAGGTGGAGGATGGCTGGAACGCGCGGCGCGAGGAGGCGGCCGACCATGTGATCGCGGTCGTCGAGACCTATGCGCCGGGCTTTTCCGCCTCGGTGATCGGCCGCTCGGCGCTTTCGCCGCTCGATCTCGAACGCCGCTTCGGGCTGGTCGGCGGCGACATCTTTCACGGAAAGATGCGTCTCGACCAGCTCTTCTCGGCCCGGCCGATGCTCGGCCATGCCGATTACCGCATGCCGCTCGAGGGCCTTTATCTGTGCGGCTCGGGCGCGCATCCCGGCGGCGGGGTGACAGGAGCGCCGGGCCACAATGCGGCGAGGGCTATTCTCTCCGACGGGAGGCGGCTAGGGCGGCGCGCATGACCATGCTCGACAAGATGGTCGAGGCGGCGCTGGAGGCCGGCGCCGCGGTCGACCGCATCTACCGCGAAGGCTGCGAGGCCGAGATCAAGGAGGACGGCTCGCCAGTCACCGAGGCGGACCATGCCGCCGAGGAGATCATCCTCAAGCATTTGCGCGGAGCCTATCCGGATATCGCCGTGCTCGCCGAGGAAGAAGCGGCGGAAGGGAAGATTCCCGAGCTCGGCCCTCGCTTCTTCCTCGTCGATCCGCTCGACGGCACCAAGAGCTTCCTCAAGAGGAGCGGCGAGTTCACCGTCAACATCGCGCTCGTTGAAAACGGCGTTCCCACCCATGGCGTCGTCCAGGCGCCGGCGCTCGACGCGCTCTATGCCGGAGCGAAGGGGGAGGGCGCCTGGCGCCGCCTCGGCGATCATCCGAGCGAGCCGATCGCGACGCCCGACATCCCCGAGGCGCGGCGTATCGCCGTCGGCAGCCGCGATCATCACATGCCGGGCACCGAGGAGAAGCTCGCCGAACTGAAGGTGGGCGAATTCATCCGCGCCGGCTCCTCGCTGAAATTCTGCCGCGTCGCCGAGGGCGCGGCGCATGTCTATCCGCGCTTCGGCCCGACCATGGAATGGGACACCGCCGCCGGCCAGGCGGTGCTGGAAGCCGCAGGAGGTCGCGTCCTCGCGCTCGACGGAATGAAGGAGGCAGGGCCGCTTACCTACGGCAAGCGGGAAGCCGGCTATCGCAATCCCCATTTCATCGCCTGGGGGCGCTAGTCGGCCCAGATCATCCCCGCCATTTCCATGTCCCTGGGGGAGCGGAACTCGATGCTGTCGTCGCCGACCAGCTTTTCGTCGGGAAGATGATCGATGGCCGCGCGCAGGAACCGATATTCGCGCGAGCCGGCGAAATAGGCTTTCGATTCCAAGGCCGCCGCGATCCGCTTGTCGAGGCCGGGATAGAATTTGAAATGGGCAAGCGCGAGCTGGATGCCAAGCGGCGTCGTGACGTTGACGTCATGGATGTCGGCTCGCACCACCCCCTGACCTTCCTTGATCAGGGGCACTTTCCACAGCCGGGCGAAACCATATTCTTCATCGAAGATCGTCTTCGCCACTTCAGGCTGCTCGGCGTACAGCCGGTCACGCAGCCGGGTCCTGATTCCGCCTGGCTTTTTGCGGATTTGGACGTGATTGGGAATGCGCTGGAAGCCGAGCGCGCGGTCGAACCAGGGGCTGCCCTGAAAGGGCGGCAGCGGATCATAGTCGCGCCGGTCCAGGCTTTCGGGATAGAAATCGCACATCGCCGCGAGCGCACAGGCGAGCCCGCGATGATCGAGATAATGGGTAAGCTGCGGCAGATTGGAAAATTTGCGCGGCAGGATGAGGAATTCGTCGGCATCGACGCGCAGCGACCAGCGCCCGGGCGCGAAGCGGCGCGGCACCGCGTGCGACAGCGCCATCTGCAAGCCGCGCAGCCGGCTCTCCTCGGCCGGGGGCTTTTCGGCCGAGGTCAGCACCATGCAATCGGGCTGCTTCATCAGGATGTCGCGCGTCGCGTCAGTCGAATGGTCGTCGAAGAAGATGAAATGGCCGACCCCGAGCCGGCGGTAATGATCGAGGAAATGGGGCAGGAACCACTCTTCGTTATAGACCGCGGTGAGGCACATGATGCCCCGGCGGACCTTGAGCGGCTTCAGGATCTCGATCTGCAGCGGCATCGGGTTATCGTTTCGTCACGAGGTCAGGAAGCTGGGAAAACGCGTCGGCTCGACCCATAGCGCCAAGGGCAAGAAAATGAAAAGCGGCAGCCGACCGGCTTTGCAAAGCCGGGTTGCTCCTTTCCATATTGTCCCTCTAGGACTTGCCAAGAGCCATCTGCGGGAGCCCGATATGAAAATCGATTCCAACGTCGCCGCTGTCGTCACCGGCGGCGCCTCCGGCCTCGGCGAGGCGACCGCGCGCGCGCTCGCCGAAAAAGGCGTCAAGGTCGCGGTGTTAGACCGCGGCGCGGGTAATGGCAACGCGGTTGGATATGTGATCGGCGGCGGGGTGTGCGGGGGGGCCCGGGCCGGCGGCGCGGCGGCCCGGGGGGGGGTGGGAAAGG
>JBHJHL010000028.1:0-18489 GCA_050330935.1 Sphingomonadaceae bacterium
ATCGGGGAAAGCGAGGGGTAGGGGCGGGGCAGAGCCCGGGGCGGCGGCGGTGGAGCTGGCGGGGCGGCCTCGGCGCGTTCGGCGCGGGCGCGCCACTCGTCGCGGTCGCGCTCTATCTCCTCGCGCAGCCGCCGCTCCTCGTCGAGCTCGTCGCGCTCGCCGGCGCGCAGCCGCTTTTCCTCGCGATAGCGGCGCTTCCACTTGTCGCCGGCGAAGGCGAACATGCCGAGCAACAGTCCGAGAATGAAGACGAGGAGGATGATGATCCATTCGTCGAGGGTGAATTCGGGCATCGCCGCCTCCGGTTCCTGCTTGTCTCGAACTGGCCTTATGCCCCGCTTGTTCCGTCAGGGGAAGCGGGGGGAAGGCTCAGCCGGAAAGCAGCGCGTCGGAGATCGAGCAGGCGGCCGGGCCGAGGATGACGATGAACAGCACCGGCAGGATGAACAGGATGAGCGGCACCGTCATGATCGCCGGCAGCCGCGCCGCCTTCTCCTCGGCGCGCATCATCCGCTCGTTCCTGAACTCGGCCGAAAGCACGCGCAGCGCGCTGGCGAGCGGGGTGCCGTATTTCTCGGTCTGGATCATCGTCGTCACGACCCCGCGCACCGCTTCCAGATCGATGCGCTTGGCGAGATTTTCGAACGCCATGCGCCGGTCCTGGAGGAAGCCCAGCTCGATCGCGGTGAGCGCGAATTCGTCGCCGAGCTCGGGATAGGCCTTGCCGAGCTCGCGCGAGACGCGCGCGAAGGCGGCGTCGATGGTGAGGCCGGCCTCGGCGCAGATGACGAGCAGGTCGAGCGCGTCGGGAAGGCCCTTGCGGATCGCCGCGCTGCGCTTGGTGATGCGGTTCTTGAGCCACAGGTCGGGGGCCTTGTAGGTGCCGATCAGGGTCAGCGCGACGAGGCCGTAGCGCTTGAGCGCGCCCCATTCGGGAAAGCCGTTCAGGACATAGACGTAGACGACCATGCCGCCGCCGATGACGAGCGGGAGGAGGAGGCGGGCGAGGATCAGCACATAGGCGCTGTCCTTGTCGCGGATGCCGGCCTGGAGCAGGCGGTTCTGCGTCTTCTCGACCTGCTCGGTCTGCAGCATCTTGAGCGAGGCGAGCAGGGATTCCATCCGGTCTCCCTTCTCGCTGCGCTTGCTGATGCTCTTGCGGCGCTTGCCTTTCTCGACGATGATGCCGGCCTTCAATTGCTCGCGCCGCTCGTGCAGCGCCTTGACCCTCTTCGCCATCGGGTCGCGCACCGTCGTCGCGGCGTAGATGGCGACGAGCACGAAGAAGGTCGCGATCGCCGCCAGGATCGTGCCGATCATCACGAAATCGAGGCCGAGGATAGTGGGTGCCGCCGCTTCCATCATCGCCCCCTAGATCTCGAAATCGACCATCTTGGCCATGATGAAGGCGCCGATGCCCATCCAGACGAGGCCGCCGACGCCGGCGATCATCAGCCGGGGATCGATGAAGAAGTCCTGCATATATTCGCCGTTGATGAACCAGATGAGGCCGAAGACGATGAACGGCAGCGCGCCGACGATATAGGCCGAGGCCTTGGATTCGGACGACATCGCCCGGATCTTGAGCTTCATCGCCGCGCGCTTCCTCAGCACGTCGGCGAGGTTCGAGAGCGTCTCGGCGAGATTGCCGCCGGTCTCGCGCTGGATCGCCAGGCTGATGACGAAGAACTGGAATTCGGACATTTTGAGCCGGTCTGCGGTTTCCTGCAGCGCGGCTTCCATCGTCCGGCCGATCTTCATCTTGTCGCCCACCTCCTGTAATTCCTCGCCGACGGGACCGGGGATCTCGTCGGCGACGACCGAGACCGTCTCGGAGATCGGCAGCCCCGAGCGCAGTCCCCGCACCATCAGCTCGATGGCGTCGGGAAAACGGGCGATGAACTTGGCGCCGCGCCGCTTGATGAGCATGCCGACGATGAAATGGGGCAGGCCGATGCCGACGAAGACGCCGAGCGAAAGAGCAAAGGCGAGCGGGGCTCCGCGCAGCAAGAACAGCAGGAAGACGATGATCATGATGCCGAGGCTGGCGAGAAGATATTGGCTGAGCGTCCATTCGCGCCCGGTTTGCCGCAGCCGTTCGCGCAGCAGCGCGGGATTGGGGATGAAGCGCTGCGCCAGCCCGTCCATCTCGTTGTCGTGCTTGGAAAGGATGCGGTTGATCTTGGCCTGCGCGACGACCTCGCTGGAACGGCTGTGCCGCTCCCGCAGCGACTGAATCCTGCGCGTCTGCGCCTTCGAGGCCGAGGGGCCCATGAAGGCGTAGACGAGGAGGATCAGCACCAGGCTGATGCCGCCCATGAGAAACAAGAAGTTGAGCAACGGCATCGTCGGTCCGTTCACATCCTGTCAGCGCTGCCGAGGGGAAGCGGCCGGCCCATGTCAGGCCTCGGCTTTTTCGGTCTGCTTGTTTTTCCTGCGCGCGAGGCCGCCGAGCTTGGCAAGCAGCGACCCGTCGCCTTCGCTTTCCAGTTCGTCCCGGCTGTCGGCGACGGGCGCGAGAACCTCCTTGATCAGCTGGCCGAAGGCTTGCTTGAACTTGCCGCCCCCCGCCACTTTCGCGAGCGGCTGGCCGAGCTTGGCGGCCTGCGATGCGGCCTTCTGGTCGTAGGGAATGACGATGTCGACCTCACGCTCGATCGACTGCTCGAAATCCTTGCGGGTGATTTCCTGATGCGGGCCGCAGCGGTTGGCGACGACGACGACCTTCGCTTGCGGCGCGTTCGTCTTGAGCCAGGAAAGCACGCGGATGGTGTCGCGCGTGGCGGCGAGGGTGAATTCGGCCACCACGACGATGCTTTGCACGTCCTGCACCAGATGCGGATGCTGGACGAGCATGGTGCGCGGCAAATCGAGAATGGTGCTTTCGAAGGCGCTGCGCATTTCCTCTTCGAGCTGGAAGAAGGCCGAGCCGTCGGTGAGCAGCGGCTGGTTGATCGGCGCCTCGGCCGAGAGCACCGACAGCTTGTCGTTGGCGCGCACCATCGCGCGCTCGATGAACAGGCCGTCGATGCGGCTCGGATTTTCGATCGCATCGGTGAGGCCCCGGCCGGGCTCGAGATCGAGCGCCAGCGCGCCGGTTCCGAAATGGACGTCGAGATCGAGCAGCGCGGTCGAGCGGCTGGCCTGGTCTCCCATCAGCCAGGCGAGCGAGGCGGCGATGGTGGAGGCGCCGACCCCGCCGCGGACGCCGATCACCGCGGCGACCATGTGCGGACGGTCGCCGCCGCCTTCGGAGGTCTTGGGGCCGGCGGCCGCCATCTGCGCCTGGGCGAAGGCGTCGCGCAGCATGTCCGGGCTGAACGGCTTCAGGAGATAGTCCTGGATGCCGCTCGCCAGCAGATCGCGGTAGAGGCGCACGTCGTTGACCTGGCCGGCGGCGATCACCACCGTGCCGGGCTCGCAGACCTCGGCGAGAGCGTTGATGTCGCTCAGCGGATCGCCCGATTCGGACAGGTCGACGAACAGGATGTGCGGGCTCGCCGAGACCGAGAGCGACTGGATCGCGTTGCGCAGACCGCCCTTGTTGACCTTTTCAGGCGCCCAGCCATGTTCGACCGCGACCGGCCGCACGAGATCCGCGGTGGCCTCGTCGCAGACGAAGGCCGCGAACGGATCGCGCAACGCGTTGCCGCGAAGGTTCGTGGTCGGAGCGTTCATTGATTGTCTCCCGTCGTCCCTTCTGCCTTCAGGCCCCCGGCCCCGGTCGGCTTCTGGTCGCGATAGACCTTGACCCCCTTGCTCGCGGTCTGGGCGTCGCCGCCGGGCACGCCTTGCTGGCCGCGCACGAGGTCTTGCGGATCGGCGACCATGTTGGCGAGGTTCGAATTCACCGCGCAGCCATAATTGGAAAGCTGGGCGTTGCTGCCGCTGAGCTTGGAGGGGACCGACCAGTTCGGGCAGCCCGGGACGCTCGCTTCGGTGCGGCTGACGATGACGCGCACGTTGCCCGGCGACACGGGCCCCGCGGTCACCGGAGCGCCCTCGGCGACGAGCAGGCCGTAGCGGCCGGCGACCGCGGCGATGTCCGCCCGCGCGCCGCTGTCGTAGAGCGCGCTGTCGTCGATGAAGATCTGGTCGCCATAGCCGAGATCGAGCATGTCGAACCAGGCTGCGAGCCGCGCTTCCTCGCCCGGCGGCAGAGCGCCGCCGCCGGCGTTGAGATCGAGCACATAATCGGTGCGGCTGACCACCGGCTGGTTGACCGGAGTGACGCCGCGCCGGGCGAGATCCATGGGATCGGAGGGCGCGCAGGCGCCGAGCGTCGAGACCAGGAGAAGGGCGGTGAGAGATTTGCTGGACATCATGTCATCCTTTCGCTCGGGGCGCGCTCAATCGAAGGAAAAACCCGGGGTTGCGGAGGGGTCGGGCTGGGTGGCCCCCGGCGCCGGCGGAACCGGCCGGACGGCCGGCGCCGGAGCCACGACTTGCTGCGGCGCGACGCGCGGCCGGGGCGGCTGGCCGGTCACCGGCACATGCTGGTCGCCGCGCAGGATGCGCTGGGCATCGGTCGGCGCGCGATAGCCGTCGGTGGGCAGCGCGGCCCGCGTCGCGTCCATCGGCTTGACGAGATAGGGGGTGACGATGATCACCAGCTCGGTCTCGTTGCGGCGGAAGCTGTTCGAGCGGAAGAGCGCGCCCAGGATCGGGATGTCGCCGAGAAACGGGGCCTTTTCGGCCGAATTGGACGCGCTGTTGCTGAGCAGGCCGCCGATCATGAAGCTCTGGCCCGAGCCGAGCTCGACCGTGGTCTCGGCCCGCCGCGTCGTCAGCGCCGGGATCGAGATGCCGTCGAGGCGGATCGCGCCCTGATCGGAAAGCTCGGAGACCTCGGGCCGCACGCGCATCGATATCCGGCCGTCCTCGAGGACGATCGGCGTGAAGGCGAGGCTGACGCCGAATTCCTTGAACTCGATATTGGTGCCGCCGATCCCGTCGGAAGTGGCGATCGGAAATTCGCCGCCGGCAAGGAAGCTCGCCGTCTCGCCTGAAAGGGCGGTGAGATTGGGCTCGGCGAGGGTGACGACGAGGCCGTCATTCTCGGCCAGGTCGAGCGCGGCGGCGAGATCGATGCCGAGCAGCTCGGCGACTCCGGCAAGGGTGCTGCCGCCGGCCAGGTTGCTGAAGGCGAAATCGCCGGTGTCGGGATCGAATTGGCCGAAATTGCGGCCCCGTCCGACCCCGAAGCGGAAGCCCCCCGTGCGATCCTGGCTGGCGAGGTTGACGCCGATGTCCTTGATCAGCGAGCGGCTGACCTCGGCGATCTTGACGCGCAGATTGACCTGCAGCGGGGTCGCCGTCTTGAGCCTGCTGATGACCGGTATGTCCTCGCCGACGAAGGCCTGGACGAGGCGGTTGGCGTCCTCGATGTCGGCGGGATCGGCGACGGTGCCGGTGAGCAGGATCATGCCGTTCATCGGCGTCGCGTCGATCTTCGCCTCGGGCATGGCGAGGCTCAGCATTGAGCCGATCGAATCGATATTGTTGCCGACGCGGACATTGGCCTCGTAGACCACCTGGCCCGAGCGGTTGGTCGCATAGACCGTGGTCTCGCCCGGCTTCTTGCCGAAGATGTAGAGCTGCGTCGCGGAGCGGACCTGCACGTCGGCGATGTCCGAATTGGCGACGAACAGATCGGTCATCGGCGCCGCCAGCCGCACCATCCGTCCGGCCCCCACCGAGACGGTGATGTCGTTGACCGGCTTCTGGGCGACCGCTTGCGCCGCCGCCGGGACCGGCGCCGCGGCGATGGCGAGGCTCGCGGCCAGTGCCGCGGCCAGCGCGGCGCCGAGCCCCCAGCGATCCTTATTATCGATCTTGACCATCTTATTTGCTCCCCACCGGAACGTAGCTGACGTCGTTGCCGCGGGCGACGCGAACGCTCGGCCCATCCGGCTTCTTGGATTTATCGGCCGCATCGGCCTGGCCGCCGCCCTGATTGCCGGGCGCCGGCGGCATCGCCGCATAGAAGGGCGGCACCGAGCCGGGCGACGAATCCTGCCGCTGCTTGCTCTTGGTCGGCACGGTGCTGCGCTGGAAGCGCGAGACCTCGCCGCCGACGGTAGCGGTCGGATTGGAATCGATCGGTTTCTGCGCGATCGCGAGCAGCATGCGCCGTTCGGCATTGGGATCGTCGTCCTCGGGCACCTCGACCTCGCCGGCGGCGATCGCCCGCTCGAGCTCGGCCGTGGTGTCGGCGATCGAGCGCAGCGACAGCGAAAGCTGGCCGATGGTTTGCGCGACGGCGATCTTCTCGGCGATCTTGGGCGTCACTTCGATCGTCACGTTGGAGACGGTCTGGGCGACCGCATTGCCCTGCTCGTCGACGGTGTTGGTGCGCTGGTCGATCGCCAGCACGCGCAGGTTGCGCAAAATGGTTTCGGAGGCTTTCAGCGGCGGACCTTCGCCGCCGCCCTCGACCTCCTGGGTGAGCACGATGTCGACGCGGTCGCCGGGGAAGATGAAGCCGGCGACGCCGCTCGTCGCGCTCACGGGGACGGTGATCGCGCGCATGCCGGGGCCTAGCGCCGCGGCGAGGAAGCCGCGCTCACCGGGCTTGATCAGCGCGCCCTGGGTGAGCGGCTGGCCGGCGGTGATCTCGTTGCGCACCACGGTGCCCAGGAGCTCGGCCGGCTCGGCGCCGGGCTGGCCTTTTATATAATAGGCGGCCTCGACGAGGCCTTCGGGCCAGCGCTGGAAGCGCAGCGCCTCGGCGTCGATGATCGTGCCCACGGGCAGGGTGCGGGTCGCGACGAGAACTTCGGGACCCTCGACGGCGGCCGCCGATGCGGTGGCCTCCGGTGCGCTCGAGCCGGTGAACATGTTCTTGGCCATGACCGCGGTGACTGCCGCAATCAGCAAGGCACCGACCAACAGCGCGATCTTCTTCACATCCATGGCGCCACTCGCCTCCTATCCCTGGCCCCTCACGAGCCGGCTGAAACTCATCACCTAAATTGGTTAAGAAACGGTTCGCTAATGACCCACAGTCCGGCGAAGGAAATCGCCACGCCATAGGGGACCTGCAGCCGGTGCCTCGCGCCGCTCAGGCGGTGGCGGATGAAGAGCAGGCAGGTGAGCGCTCCCCCGGCCAGCGCCATCGCGACCAGCATCTCCATCACCCCCCGCGGCGGCAGCCAGAGCGCGAGCGCGGCGATGAGCTTGACATCGCCGCCGCCCATCGCGCCGATCGCGAAAGCGAGCGCGAACAGGCCGAAGAGCAATGCGGCGATCGCGATCTGCAGCGCCATGTCGGGCCATGGCGCGAGGCCGAGCGCGAGCCAGTAGGGAATGGCGCCGAGCGCGATGGCGCCGGTCAGTCGGTTGCGGATGGTGCGCGAGCGCCAGTCGCCGATCGCCGCCGCGACGAGCAGCGCGGCGAGCAGAAACAGGAGAAAAATGGCTAACACCCCGTTCATATCTTCGGGGGCTCTAGACGCCAGGCCTTGCCAAACCGTAACCAGGCCGGAATGCCGCAATCGCTCGTCGACCGCCGCGCCCGCCCCGCGCAAGCGCGCTTTTCCCGTTGGCGGGCGGCGGACGGCTGGCGGATCAGGCGGATGGACTGGCTCCAGCCCGCCGAGGCCGAGCCGCGCGGCAGCCTCATCTTCGGCGGCGGCCGCGGCGATTTCATCGAGAAATATCTCGAGGCCAAGGCGCACTGGCATGCGCTGGGCTGGAACGTCACCTCCTTCGACTGGCGCGGCCAGGGGGGCTCGGCGGGCGACATCGTCGCCGGTCATATCGAGGATTTCGATCCGCTGGTGGAGGACGGGGCGGCGCTGATCGCAAGCTGGATCGCCGAGCGGCCCGGCCCGCACGCGGCGATCGGGCACAGCTTCGGCGGGCATCTGCTGCTGCGCATCCTCGCCGAGCACCGGCCGAGGCTCGACGCGGCGGTGCTGAGCGCGCCGATGCTGGGCTTCAACGCGCGCAAGCTGCCGCGCAGGCTGGCCGGCGCGATCGCGGCGCTCGCCGCGCGGCTCGGCTGGCGACGCCGGCCGGTCTGGAAGGAAGGCCCGAAGGGCGGCTTTCGCCAGGCCAATCTCACCAGCTCGCTCGAACGCTATGCGGACGAGAGCTGGTGGAAGGAGAACAACCCCCGCTACGATCTCGGGCCGCCGAGCTGGGGCTGGCTCGCCGCCGCCTATCGCTCGATGGCGAGGCACGACGCGGCAGGCCTGCGGGCGGTCGCCACGCCGGTGCTGCTCATCGGCAGCGACTCCGACCGGCTGGTGAGCCCGGCCGCGATCCGGCGCGCCGCCTCGCTCATGCCCAAGGCGGAGCTTCATATGTTCGCCGACGCCGCGCACGAGATATTGCGCGAGCGCGACGAGGTGCGGCTCGAGGCGCATGCCCTGATCGACGACTTCCTCGACCGCCACGCCGGGCGATGAGGGACAGGGCGGAGATCGCGATCGTCGGCGCGGGGATGGCCGGAGCGAGCCTCGCCGCCGAGCTCGCCGGCCATGTCTCGGTGATGCTGATCGAGGCGGAAAGCCAGCCCGGCTATCATGCCACCGGCCGCTCGGCGGCCTTCTGGTCGGAAGGCTATGGCGGGCCGGAGGTGCAGCCGCTGACCTCGGCCTCGGGCACCTTTCTCGCCAGCCCGCCCGCCGATTTCGCCGATCTCGGCTTCCTGAACCGCCGCGGCGCGATCACCCTCGCCGACGCTCCTTCGCTGCCCCGGCTCGAAGCGATGGCGAGGGATTTCGCCGGCTCGCCGGTGACGCTCGAACGGCTTTGCCGCGGGGCGCTCGAAGAACATGTCCCGGGTCTTCGCCCCGGCTGGGACTGGGCCCTTTACGAAGCGGGCTGCGCGGACATCGACGTCGCGCGCCTCCATCAGGCCTATCTCAAACATGCGCGCAAACGAGGCGCGAGGCTGCACCGCGATGCCCGCATCGGGCGCATAGCCCGGCGCGCCGGCGGCTGGCTGCTGGCCGCCCGGGACGGGGAGTTCGCCGCCGACATCCTCGTCGACGCGGCCGGCGCCTGGGCCGACGACATCGCCGCGATGGCGGATGTCGCGCCGCTCGGCATCCGCCCCTATCGCCGCACCCTCGTCCAGCTCGTCACCGATCCGCCGCCGCCTTCCGCCATGCCGCTCGTCATCGACGCGGGCGGGCGCTTCTACTTCAAGCCCGAGGCGGGCGGGCGGCTGTGGCTGAGCCCGCACGACGAAAGCCCTTGCGAGCCTTCCGACTGCGCGCCCGAGGAGATCGACGTAGCGCGCGCGATCGCGGGGCTGCAAAGCGCGGTCGACTGGCGGATCGGGAGGATCGAGGCGCGCTGGGCGGGCCTTCGGAGCTTCGCCCCCGACCGCCTGCCGATCTTCGGCTTCGCCCCCGACGCGCCCGGCTTCTTCTGGTGCGCGGGACAAGGCGGCTTCGGCATCCAGACCGCCCCGGCGGCGGCCAAGCTCGCGGCGGCGCTGCTGCTCGGCCGGCACCCCGAGCCGATGGTCGAGGGCATCGATCCGTCGCCCTATGCCGCCGAACGCTTCTCCGCCTGAAACGCCGCGTCGGAGGCGAGCAGGTCGGCGCGCTCGTTCTCGGGATGGCCGGCATGGCCCTTCACCCAGCGCCAGCTTATCCGGTGCGGCCGCGCGGCCTCGATCAGCCGCCGCCAGAGATCCTCGTTCTTGACCGGCTTTCGCGCCGCGGTGCGCCAGCCGTTGCGCTGCCAGCCATGGATCCATTTGGTGATGCCGTCGCGCAGATAGACGCTGTCGGTGCTGAGCAGCACCGAGGAAGGCCGCTTGAGCGCCTCGAGCGCCCTGATCGCCGCCATCAGCTCCATGCGGTTGTTGGTGGTTTCGGGCTCGGAGCCGGAAAGCTCGCGCTCTTCGCTGCCGTAGCGCAGCACCGCCCCCCAGCCGCCGGGGCCCGGATTGCCCTTGCAGGCGCCGTCGGTGAAGATTTCGACCTGGCTCATCGCGGCGGGCCTCAGGCCGCCCGAAGGCCGCGCGGCAGCTTGAAGACCATGCGCTCGACGACGCCGTCGGCGTCCTCCTCGCTGACCTCGAAATGGCGCGAAAGCTCGTCGACCATCTCGCGCACCAGCTCCTCGGGCGCCGAGGCGCCGGCGGTGAGCCCCAGCGTTTTCACGCCCTCGAGCCAGGCGAGATCGATGTCGGCCCCGCGCCCGAACAGCCGCGCCGGGGTTCCCTCGCGCTCGGCGACCTCGACGAGGCGCAACGAGTTGGAGCTGTTGGGGGCGCCGATCACGACCAGCTTGTCGCAGCGCCGGGCGATGTCCTTGACCGCCCGCTGCCGGTTCGAGGTCGCATAGCAGATGTCCTCGCTGCGCGGCCCCTGGATGGCGGGGAAGCGCCGCTCGAGCGCGGCGATGATCTCGGCGGTGTCGTCGACCGAAAGCGTGGTCTGGGTGAGATAGCCGAGAGCGTCCTCGTCGGGCGGATCGAGCGCGGCGACGTCCTCCACCGTCTCGACCAGTGTCATCGCGTCTTCGGGCACCTGGCCGAAGGTGCCGACCACCTCGGGATGGCCGGCATGGCCGATGAACAGGATATGGCGCCCCGCCTCGACCATGCGCTCGGCCTGACGGTGGACCTTGGAGACGAGCGGGCAGGTGGCATCGAAATATTCGAGCCCGCGCGCCTCGGCGCTCGCCGGCACCGCCTTGGGCACGCCATGGGCCGAGAAGACCACCGGCACGCCGTCCGGCACCTCGTCGAGCTCGTCGACGAAGACGGCGCCGCGCGCCTTCAGGCTCTCGACGACATAGCGGTTGTGGACGATCTCGTGGCGGACGTAGACGGGGGCGCCATAGCGTTCGAGCGCCAGCTCGACGATGTGGATCGCCCGGTCGACGCCGGCGCAGAATCCGCGCGGCGCGGCGATGAGGAGATGGAGCGGCGGCTTTCGGGCCATGGCTTTCCATGTAATGGCTTTGCTTGCCTGTCGCAAAGCCGCTTTCTATGATCGCCGGGCGCGGCGGCCCCCGCCGCTCCCTTCCAAGGATAGCAACGTGCCATTGCCGAAAAAATCCCTGCTTCTTCTCCTCCCGCTCCTGCTCGCCGGCTGCGGCCGCGAGGGCCAGTTCACCCGGGCCGGCATCGTCACCACCCGCACCGCCTGCCCGGCGGTGGCGATTCCGGCGGGCACCGGCGACATCACCCTGTTCGATCCGCCCTCCAGCCGCGACGCGCGCGCGATCGATGTCGTCGCCTATGTCACCAACGTCCGCGCCGCCTGCGACGATTCGGGCGAATATCTCCTCGCCGGCGCCAATTTCGAGGTCCACGGCTCGCGCCGCGACGCCGAGGGCGCGCGCGAGGTGATCCTCCCCTATTTCGCCACCGTCGTCCACGCCGGCGACCGCGTCGTCGCCAAGGATGTGAGCCGCGTCGCGCTGCGCTTCGAGCCCGGCCAGCATCGCGCCAGCACCTCCGCCGCCGCTTCGGCGCGGATCCTGCGTTCGGCGGCGACGTTGCCCGAGGAAATCCGCGAGCGCATCACCCGCGAGCGCGAGCCCGGAGATCCCGAGGCGGCGATCGATCCGATGTCCGACCCGGACGTGCGCGCGGCGGTCAAGCGGGCGAGCTTCGAGCTGCTCGTCGGCTTCCAGCTCACCGAGGACCAGCTGGCCTACAACGTCACTCGCTGAGGCGCGGCGCGCGGCGAATAAGTTGAGGAAGTTGAGGCTTGCCAGGAGGCGGTCACCAGCCCCTCCCGGGCGAGGGCAAATCCGCCGCGAGATCATCCCAGAATTCCGCCGCGAGCGTCGCCAGGAAGCCGCTGCGCCAGGCGCGCGCCAACTGATCCTGGGTCCAGTCCAGGATCGTCTCGGGATCGAGATCGGAGGTGTCGACCGTTTCGCCCTCGGCCGTCGGTCCTGCACCGTCCTCCGTCGCCGCGGCCGCGCGCGCGGCTCTGCGCTTCAGCCAGAAGCGCACGGGCGTGCCGGGGCCATCGGTCCAGTCCGGATTCTCGAGCCCGATCTCGCGCCAGATCATGAAGCCGCTGCGCCAGGCGCGCACCCACTGGTCGGGGGACCAATCGCTGCGCATGGCGGGATCGAGATCGAGCACCTCGATGTCGAACGGATCGACGTTCCGATAGTCGGGGCAGCCCGCGACCCGGGCGAACAGGGTCAGCTCCGGATCGTCGTCCGGTTCCTCGTCCGCGCTCGCGACAGGCTCGGCGGGCTTGCGGGCCTCGACGAAGGCGTCGGCATCGCCGCCGGAGGCGAGGCAATCGATGAATTCGTCGAGATCCTCGGACAGGGCGCGCAGCTGCGCGTCCTCCGCCGCCTCCTTCTCCGCCAGCCGGTCGAGCCGGGTGAGCAGGGACATGGCGAGGCGGTTGTCATGATAATGATGTTCGCCGACCACCTCGCCCTCGCGCTTGCGCAGCGAGACGCAGCCGGCGAGGGCCCGCGCCTGCATGTCGGAGGCGAGCCGGGCGCGGGAGCGGTGGACGAGCACCGCGTCCCACATCTTCGCGAAGGCGCGGCCCTGCCGGCGGTTGCGGAAGGCATAGGCCGAGGCGGCCGATCGGCCGGCCGCGCGCGCGGCATGATCGACGATCCCGTTGGCGGCGAGATGCCGCAGGAAGATCGCGACCGCTTCCGGCGTCCAGCCGTCGTGGCGGGGCTTGCGGCCGCCCGGCGCGAAGGTCGCATCGAGCGTCGCGCCGAGCGCCGCATCGAGGCTGTCGGAGAAGGCCGGCGGAGGTTCGGCCGACGCGGCGCTTCCCGATAGGGGGTTGGAGGGCGAGGCGGACTCATCGGCCGGCCCTTCGAAGCGAGCTGGGTTCTGCTTGTGTTCCATCCGCCAGGATGAAGCATGCGAGGGGGGCTGTAGGAAAGACTTTCCTGCTCGGCGAAAGGACTTTCGCGCGCAAGCGGCATTTCATCCCGCCGCCGGCGGCGCGCGGGCCGTCGCAGCTTTCCGAAAGGCGCGGGGGTCGGGCGAGGGAGCGATTGACACCCGCCTTTCGCTTCGCCATTGCCGCACCGTCCATGACGACGCGCGGGAGAGACCCCGGATCACGATCCGGGGCGCCGAAGGAGCAACCGCCCCGGAATCTCTCAGGCCAAAGGACCGCGCGTCCGGGACGCTCTGGAAAGCGCCCGCCCGGCGGCGGGCCACCGAAGGGGTAACCCCGCGCCGGGGGAATCTCTCAGGTCCACCCGACAGAGGGGGTGCGGAAAGCGACCGGGTTCGCACCGGACCCGTCCGCGCTGGAGACCGGAGCGATGAGCCAAGCCCGATTGCCGCTCGATGCGTGGCACCGCGCCCGGGGCGCGCGGATGGTCCCCTTCGCCGGCCACGAGCTGCCGCTGCAATATGATGGCATCATCGCCGAGCACCGCTGGACGCGCGAGCATGCGGGCCTGTTCGACGTCAGCCATATGGGCCAGCTCGTCGTCGCGGGGCCGCAGGCCGAGGCGGGGCTCGAACGCCTCCTCCCGGCCGACCTGAAGCTGCTCGGCGAGGGCCGGCTGCGCTATTCGCTGCTCCTCGACCGCGCCGGCGGCATCATCGACGATCTCATGATCACGCGCCGCGGCGACCATTTCTACCTCGTCGTCAACGGCGCCGCGAAGCATGACGACATCGCCCATCTCAAGGCCGAGCTGCCCGACGGCGCGGTGCTCGACCATATGAAGGAGCAGGCGCTCGTCGCGCTCCAGGGGCCCGAGGCGGGCAAGGTCATGGCGCGGCTCGCGCCCGCCGCGGCGGAGCTCGGCTTCATGGCCGGGGGCGCCTTCGAGATCGCCGGCATCCCCGCCTGGGTCAGCCGCTCGGGCTATACCGGCGAGGACGGGTTCGAGATCTCGGTCACCGGCGAGCGCGCCGAGGCGCTCGCCGAGATTCTCGCCGACCAGGAGGAGGTGAGGCCGGCCGGGCTCGGCGCGCGCGATTCGCTGCGGCTCGAGGCGGGGCTGCCGCTCCACGGTCAGGACATCGACGCGACGACGACGCCGGTCGAGGCGGGGCTCGCCTTTGCCGTGTCGAAGCGCCGGCGCGGCGAGGGCGGCTTTCCGGGCGCCGAGCGGATCCTGCAAGAGCTCGAGCAAGGGCCGGCGCGCAAGCGCGTCGGCCTCCTGGTCGAGGGTCGCCAGCCGGTGCGCGAGGGCGCCGCCGTGCTCGACGCGGAGGGGAGCGAGGTGGGAGAGGTGACGAGCGGCGGCTTCTCGCCGAGCCTCGAGCGGCCGATCGCGATGGCCTATGTGCCCGCGCCGCTCGCCGCGCCGGGCACGCGCCTGACGCTGTCGCAGCGCGGCAAGCTCTTCGCCGCCGAGGCGAGCGCGCTGCCCTTCGTCCCGCACCGCTATCACCGCAAGGGAGACAGGAAATGAGCCGTCATTTCACGCAAAGCCACGAATGGATCGCCGTCGAGGGCGAGACCGCCACCGTCGGCATCACCGATTATGCGCAAGACCAGCTCGGCGACGTCGTCTTCGTCGAGCTGCCCGAGCCGGGCAGGAAGCTGGAGAAAGGCAAGGAGGCGGCGGTCGTCGAATCGGTCAAGGCCGCCTCGGACGTCTACGCGCCGGTCTCGGGCGAGGTGAGCGAGGCCAACCGGGCGCTCGTCGACGATCCCTCGCTCGTCAACAGCGCGCCCGAAGGCGAGGGCTGGTTCTTCAGGCTCAAGCTCGCCGACAGGGGCGAGCTCGACGGGCTGATGGACGAGGGGGCCTACAAGGAATTCTGCGAGGGTTTGTGATCGGACAGAAGGAGCAGATTTGTGCCGCTCTACAGCCCTCCCCTCGATGGGGAGGGTTGGGAGGGGTGATGGCGGCGCAATGCATCGGAGATCGTCATGCCAACGCCATCAGGATTGCCGATCACCTCATGATTCCAAAAGCGCACTACCGTGTAACCTTCCTCTGCGATGATCTCGGTTCGGCGCGCGTCGGCCTGCGTTCCGTGCTGACCCCCGTCGACTTCGATCACCAGTTTCGCGCCATGGCTCGCGAAATCGACAATGAAGTGCCGGATGGGCACCTGTCGTCGGAAGCGCGCGCCGGGAAAATTCTCTCTAAGCAGCCGCCACATGCGCTTTTCTGCTTCGGTCGGTCGGGCCCGCAAATTTCGGGCTCGCGCCGTTGTTCCCAAAGGCGGATGATGCTTCACCGCCGTCAATCTACGCTTAAATTCACCCCCACCAAACCCTCCCCCATCATGGGGGAGGGTCTCTGCGGGAGCCCCTGAATGCGCTATCTTCCGCTGACCGATCATGACCGCAAGGCGATGCTCGCCGCGATCGGCGCCGCGACGATCGACGATCTCTTCGCCGACGTGCCCGAAGCCGCGCGGATCGAGGGCATAGAGGGCCTGCCGACCCATGCTTCGGAAATGGCGGTCGAGCGGGCGATGGCGGCGATGGCGGGCAGGAACCTCGCCGCCGCCGCCGCGCCCTTCTTCCTGGGCGCCGGCGCCTATCGCCACCATATCCCGGCGAGCGGCGACCATATCATCCAGAGCCGCGAGTTCCTCACCAGCTACACCCCCTATCAGCCGGAGATCGCGCAGGGCACGCTGCAGGCGCTGTTCGAGTTCCAGACGCAGGTCGCGCGGCTTTTCGGCTGCGAGGTCGCCAACGCCTCGATGTACGACGGCTCGACCGCCTGCTGGGAGGCGATCGTCATGGCGCACCGGGTGACGCGGCGGAAGAAGGCGATCCTCTCGGCCGGGCTGCATCCGCATTATGTCTCGGTGGCGAGGACGATGGCGGGCTTCACCGACGATGCGCTCGAGACGGCGGCGCCGGCGCTCGAGCCGGAAACGGACCTGCCGCGGCTCGTCAAGGCGATCGACGGCGAGACGAGCTGCGTCGTCGTCCAATATCCCGACATATTGGGGCGTATCGCCGATCTTTCCGAGCTCGCCGCGCGCGCCCAGGAGGAGGGCGCGCTGCTGGTCGCGGTCGTCACCGAGCCGGTGGCGCTGGGGGCGATCCGCTCGCCCGGCGAGATGGGCGCCGACATCGTCGTCGGCGAGGGCCAGGCATTGGGCGTGGGCTTGAATTTCGGCGGGCCCTATGTGGGGCTGTTCGCCTGCCGCGAGAAACATGTCCGGCAGATGCCGGGGCGGATCGCGGGCGAGACGGTCGATGCCGAGGGCCGGCGCGGCTTCGTGCTCACGCTTTCCACGCGCGAGCAGCATATCCGGCGCGAGAAGGCGACGTCGAACATCTGCACCAATTCGGGGCTGTGCGCGCTCGCCTTCTCGGTCCATCTGACGCTGCTCGGCGAGGCGGGGCTCAGAAAACTGGCGGCGGTCAACCATGCGCGCGCGGTGGAGGTCGCCGAAAGGCTCGCGGCGCTGCCGGGTGTCGAGCTCGTCAACGGGGCCTTCTTCAACGAATTCACGCTGCGCCTGCCGGCCGAGGCGCGGCCGGTGGTGCGGCACATGGCGGACAAGGGCGTGCTCGGCGGCGTCTCGCTCGGCCGGCTCTATCCGGACGAGGAGGGGCTGGCGAACGGGCTCGTCGTCGCGGTGACCGAGACGGTCGAGGATTCGGATATCGACGCGCTCGAAGCCGCGCTCAAGGAGGCGCTGTCATGAGCGGGGTCGCGGGGTGTTTCATTCGTCCCGAGCGCAGTCGAGGGGCGTCTGTGCATCTCCACACAGCTCGATGCGAACGGGTTTGGGAAGGCACTGGCATGATGCGCGCGCGCGGGATGTTTCGTTCGTCCCGAGCGCAGTCGAGAGGCGTTTGCGCGTCTCGACTTCGCTCGACACGAACGGGTGGAGATCGGATGTAATGACGCAACATCCCGAAAATCGCCCGGCCCGCGCCGTGCCCGGCGCCGCCCGGGCCGCCGAGACCTTCACCGGCAACCGCGCGCTGATGCTCGAGGAGCCGCTCATCTTCGAGATCGGCGACACCGAGACGACGGGGGTGGATATCGAGGGAATCGGTGCACCGGCGAAAGCCGGTGCCCAGTCTGGATCCCGGCTTTCGCCGGGATACCTGGCCGGGCTGGAGCGCGCGCGGCCGATCGGGCTGCCGGGGCTTTCCGAGCCGCAGACGGTGCGGCACTATACGCGGCTGTCGCGGCAGAATTACGCGATCGACATGGGGCTGTTCCCGCTCGGCAGCTGCACGATGAAGCATAATCCGCGCCTCAACGAGAAGATCGCGCGGCTGCCGGGCTTCGCCGACATCCATCCGCTGCAGCCGGTCGACACGGTGCAGGGCGCGCTCGAGGCGATCGCGACGCTCGGCGACTGGCTGGTCGCGCTCACCGGCATGCATTCGGTGGCGATGAGCCCCAAGGCGGGCGCGCATGGCGAGCTCACCGGGCTGCTCGCGATCCGCTCGGCGCTGGAAGCGCGCGGCGATGCCCGCGAGGTGGTGCTGGTGCCCGAAAGCGCGCACGGCACCAACCCCGCGACCGCGGCTTTCGCCGGCTATCGGGTCGAGAACATCCCGGCGAACGACCGCGGGCGCGTCGATCTCGATGCGCTGAAAGCGCGGCTCGGCCCCGACGTCGCCGCGGTGATGATCACCAATCCCAACACCTGCGGCCTGTTCGAGCCCGACATGAAGGCGATCTCTGACGCGGTCCACGAAGCGGGCGGGCTCGTCTATTGCGACGGCGCCAATTTCAACGCCATCGTCGGCAAGGTGCGGCCCGGCGACCTCGGCATCGATGCGATGCACATCAATCTCCACAAGACCTTCTCGACCCCGCATGGCGGCGGCGGGCCGGGCGCCGGGCCGGTGGTGTTCTCCGAAGCGCTGACGCCCTTCGCGCCGCTTCCCTTCGTCGAGAAGCGGGACGGCCATCATGTCCTCGTCGAGGAAGAGACGGTCGGCGAGCATCATGGGAAGAGCTTCGGGCGCATGACCGCCTTCCACGGCCAGATGGGCATGTTCACCCGCGCGCTCGCCTACATGCTGAGCCACGGCGCGGACGGGCTGAAGCAGGTCGCCGAGGACGCGGTGCTCAATGCCAATTATGTGCTGCGCGCGCTCGCGGACGTGCTCGACGCGCCGTTCGCCGACAGCGGCCCGTGCATGCACGAGGCGCTGTTCTCGGACAGGGGATTCGGCGAGGGGCTGGCGACGCTCGATCTCGCCAAAGCGCTGATCGACGAGGGCTTCCACCCGATGACGATGTATTTCCCGCTCGTCGTCCACGGCGCGATGCTCGTCGAGCCGACCGAGACCGAGAGCAAGGCGAGCCTCGATCAGTTCATCGGCGCACTGCGCTCGGTGGCGATGCGGGCGAAGAAGGGCGACGAGACGCTGAAGGGCGCGCCCGTCCACGCGCCGCGGCGCCGGCTCGACGAGACCCGCGCGGCGCGGCAGCCGGTGCTGGTCTATCGCGCGCCGGGGCAGGCGGAAGCGGCGGAATAGGTTCACGCGGAGGCGCGGAGGCGCGGAGAGAAAAAGAAGAGAGATCGGAACACGCTCGACCGCACCGTTCGCCCTGAGCTTGTCGAAGGGCTGCCTTTCTTTCCACCGTTGAAAGGACAGGGCTTCG
>JBHJHL010000029.1:0-5918 GCA_050330935.1 Sphingomonadaceae bacterium
CCCCCCCCCCCCGCCGGCCGCCGCGCCCCCCCCCCCGCCGGGCGCCGCCCCCCCCCCCCCGGGGGGGCGGCCCGGCGGGGGCCCCCCCCCCGCGCGCGGGGGGGGAGGACAGCATCCGCTTCCAGCGGGCGATGTCGCCGACGAGATTGCCGAGCGAGCGGCGCGCCTGCGGCGTGATCCCCGCCTCCGCGGGGACGTCGGTGTCGACGATCTGCGCGGCGGCGGCGAGCAGCGGCAGCCCCTGGGCGCGGGCGAAGGCGTGGATCTTCGCCACCGCCTTGTCGCCGAGGCCGCGCTTGGGGGTGTTGACGATGCGCTCGAAGGCGAGATCGTCGGCGGGCTGGGCGATGACGCGCAGATAAGCGAGCGCGTCGCGGATCTCGGCGCGTTCGTAGAAACGGTAGCCGCCGACGATGCGATAGGGCAGGCCGATCGAGATGAAGCGGTCCTCCAACTCGCGCGTCTGGAACTGGGCGCGCACCAGGATCGCCATCGTGTCGAGAGATTCGCCGGCGCGTTGCAGCGCCTCGATCTCCTCGCCGATGCGGCGCGCCTCCTCGGGCCCGTCCCAGACGCCGATCACGCGCAGCTTCTCGCCGGCCTCCTCCTCGGTCCACAGCGTCTTGCCGAGCCGGCCGGCATTCTGCGCGATCACCCCGCCCGCGGCGCCCAATATGTGCGGCGTCGAGCGGTAATTCTGCTCGAGCCGGATGATCCTGGCGCCGGGGAAATCCTTCTCGAACTTCAGGATGTTGGCGATCTCCGCGCCGCGCCACGAATAGATCGACTGATCATCGTCGCCGACGCAGCAGATGTTGCGGCGCTCCTGCGCGAGCAGGCGCAGCCACAGATACTGCGCCTGGTTGGTGTCCTGATATTCGTCGACGAGGATATATTTGAAGCGCCGCTGCCAGGTCTCGAGCACCTCGCGGTCGCGCTTCAATATCGTCAGCATGTGGAGGAGGAGATCGCCGAAATCGCAGGCGTTGAGCGATTGCAGCCGCTGCTGATAGCGTTCGTACAGCATTCGGCCCTTGCCGCTCGCGAAGGCCTCGCTTTCGGCCGCATCGACATCGCCGGGCGTCCAGCCGCGGTTCTTCCAGCGGTCGATGAGGCCGCCCAGTTGCCGCGCCGGCCAGCGCTTCTCGTCGATGTCGGCGGCGCGGATGAGCTGCTTCATGAGGCGCAGCTGGTCGTCGGTGTCGAGGATGGTGAAATTGGACTTGAGGCCGGCGAGCTCGGCATGGCGGCGCAGCATCTTGGCGCCGATCGCGTGGAAGGTGCCGAGCCAGGGCATGCCTTCGACCGCCTCGCCGACCATGCGGCCGACGCGCTCCTTCATCTCGCGCGCCGCCTTGTTGGTGAAGGTGACGGCGAGGATTTCCGACGGCCAGGCGCGGCGGGTGAAGAGGAGATGCGCGAGGCGGCGGGTGAGCACCGCGGTCTTGCCGGTGCCGGCGCCGGCGAGCACGAGCAGCGGCCCGTCCACGGTCAGCACCGCCTCGCGCTGGGGCGGGTTGAGGCCGGCGAGATAGGGCGGATCGGGGGCGTCGGGAAGCGGCTCGCTCACCAGCGAACGATTAGGGAACGGCGGGCGCGAGGGCAAGCGGGCCGCCGCGATGAACCGGCATCCGGGACCGCCGCGGCGAGCGCGCCCGCCTCGCCGATCATCCGGCGGTCGCCGCTCGGCAGCATCTCGTCGGATCTCATCCGGCCCGCTCTTCGCCGATCGCATCGACGGCAAGCTTGCCGATCTCGGAAAACAGCGCCGCGCGCTCCTCCTCCGCGAGCTCGGCGCCGGCGAGGAAGGCGGCGACAAGGATCGTGCGCCCGCCGGCGAGCTCGACGATGCCGATCTCGCCGGTCGCGAGGTTGGTGCTGCCGACGTCGGGCCGGCGCCGGCGAGGCCGCGGAAGACGGCCCCTTCGGGAAGGGCGGCGCCGATGCCCTGGGGAGCCGCCTTCGCCTCCGTCAGCATCTCCATGAGCAGCGCGGTGGACCCGGGCGACAGCAGCAGCACGCGCTCGAGCATGAGGAGGAGCTTGACCGCCGCCTTCGGGCTCATCCGGTCGCGCGGGTCGGCGAGATAGAGATTGGCGGCCGCGCGCTGCGCTTCCCCGGGCACGTTTCGGCGCGCCTCCGCGAACGCCTCGGTGCCGATCGGGCGGCGGGCGTTGCCCGGCAGGCCGACGCTCTGCGGCTGCAGCTCATGTTCGTAGCGGTCCATCCTCAATTCCTCGACGCCGCGCCGGGCGAAGAATTGGGTCACCGCCTCGGGACCGCCGAGCAGCTGCGTCAGCTTGTCCGCCGCCGTGGAATCGCCATCCACTATGGCGGCGCGGATCAGCTCCTCGATAGTGTAGTCCCGCCGCTCGCCGAAGCGCTCGGCGATCGGGCTCGCGCCGACGGAGAGATCCTCTTCGCTCAGCGTCAGCTTCCGGTCGAGCGCGAAGCGGCCTTCGTCGATCGCGTCGAGCATGGCGATCGCCACCGGCAGCCCGGAAACGCCCTGCATCGGCATCGGCTCTTCGGGATCGACGCCCCAGGCCTCGCCGGTGCGGATGTCGTGGATCATCACCGCGAGCCGGCCGGGCGCGGCGCGCTCGGCGAGGCCCCGAAGCGCCGCCTGCACCGGATCGGCCTCGGCCTCCTCGCCGACGAGACGCTGCGGCTCGGCCTCCTCGGCGGGCTCGCTCGAGCAGGCGGCGAGCGCGAGGGCGAAGGGCAGGGCGAAGAAAAGCGATGGTCGCATAAGGCTCAGTCCCGCCGCAGCAGATGGATATGCGCCTTGCCGTAGCGGCGGTCGGCAAGGCGGACGAAGGCGTGCGGGATTTCCAACGCCGGCGCGGCGCTTTCGATGCCGAGCAGCGCCCCGGGCGCGAGCCAGCCGGGGCCGGCGAGCCTGGCGAGCAGCGCGGCGATGCCGTCATGGCGGTAGGGCGGATCGGCGAGGACGAGGTCGAGCGGCGCTGGCGGCGGTGGCAGCGTCTCGACCGGCTGGCCCCGGACTTGCGCGCGTCCGCCGGCGCCGAGGCGGGCGATATTGGCCTCGATCGCGGCCCGCGCGGCGGGATCGCGCTCGACGAACAGGCAGGAGGCGGCGCCGCGCGAGAGCGCTTCCAGCCCCAGCGCTCCCGAGCCGGCGAAGAGATCGGCCGCGGCGAGCCCCTCGAAGCCGCCGAGCCGGCTGGCGAGCATCGAGAACAGCCCCTCGCGCGCGCGGTCGCTGGTCGGGCGGGTGGCGCTTCCTGGCGGCGCCGCGATCGGCCGGCCGCGCCATTGCCCGGCGATGATCCTCATCCGGCCTTCCCCCCGGGGCGGGCGCGCCGGGTCCGCGGACGCCGCCCCGCCCCTTTCCCCTTCTCCGAGCGGGAGGGGCCGAGGGCTCCCTCCAGCGCGGCCAGCTCCTGCCGCCCCACCTCCTCGATGGCGCCGGGGGGCAGATCGCCGAGGACGAAGGGGCCGTAGGCGGTGCGGATGAGGCGCGAGACCTTGAGGCCGAGATGTTCGAGCACCCGGCGGACCTCGCGGTTCCTGCCTTCGGCGAGGCTGAGCCCAAGCCAGGCGTTGCGGCTCGTGCGGCGCTCGAAATCGGCGACGATCGGGCCGTAGCGCATCCCCTCGACCTCGATCCCCTCGGCGAGCCCTTCGAGCTCGGCCTGGCGCACCTCGCCGAAGACGCGCGCCCGATAGGTGCGGGCAAGGCCGGTCGCGGGCAGTTCGAGCCGGCGCTTGAGGCCGCCGTCATTGGTGAGCAGCAGCAGCCCCTCGGTGTTCATGTCGAGCCGCCCGACCGGCATCAGCCGCGGCAGGTTTTTCGGGATGCGCTCGTAGATCGTCGGGCGGCCCTTGGGGTCGCGCTCGGTGGTGAGCAGGCCGGCTGGCTTGTGGAAGCGGAACAGGCGCGAAGGCGCGGGCGGCTTCACCGGCCTGCCGTCCACCGTCACGCCTTCGAGGCCGGTAAGCAGGGTGGCCGGCCTTTCGACCGGCCTGCCGTCGATCGCGATCCTTCCGGCGGCGATCATGCGCTCGATTTCGCGACGGGACGCCACGCCCGCGCGGGCAAGGAGCTTGGCAATGCGCTGTGCTTCGGGCACTGATGGTCTCCATGGGCGTAGGGAGACATTAGGTGCTGTTCGGGAGGCGGAAAAGGACGATCAGGCGGATCATGGTCGTCGAGGACGAGCCGCTCACCGCCTTCGACAACGAGCATCTGCTGCGCGATTCGGGCTATGAGGTGGTGGCGACCGTCGACAATGTCGCCGCGGCGCGGGAGGTGATCGCGCGCGAGCCGCTCGACCTCATCCTCACCGACATCAGGCTGCGCGGAGCGGGCGACGGCGCCGACGTCGCGCGCGAGGCGGTGGCGGCCGAGATCCCGGTGCTGTTCGTCACCGGCCACTGCCCCGAGGAGGCGCGCGTGCTGGCCGTCGGCTGCCTCGCCAAGCCCTATTCGGACCGGACGCTCAAGGCGGCGCTCGACGCGGTCGACGGATTGCTCTCGGGAAGGCGGTCGAAGCGCGTCCCGCCCGGCCTCACCATCTACGAGAAGGAGGAGGGCTGAGGGTCAGCCGGCGAGCCGCCGCTCGATCTGGTCGTGGAAATAGACGAGCCCGCTTTCGAGCGTGCCGAGCGTCACCTCCCCGATCGCGCTCGATGAAAGCCCTTGCTGCCCCAGCGCGGCGGCGCGGAAATCCTCCCCCGCGAACGTTCCCTGGTCGAGCAGCTCCCAGCTTTTCTCCCAATGCTCCTCTTCCTCGGCGGTGGCGGGAGGCTCGGGGATGAGCATGAAGTCCTCGACCAGCGTCCGTCCGACCGATTGCGGCATCATCGTCATGACGTTGAGATAATCGGGGCTGACGACGACGAGGCTCGCCGGGAACAGCTGATAGGCGTAGGTGATCGCCCGCCGCAGCTCCGGCCAGTGGCCGCGATCGATCCTCGCAAGATATTCGGCCCGCCCGACCGCCGAGCGCTGATGGGGGCCGATGCTGTCGGCGACGGCGATCCCGTCGGCGAAGAACTTGCCGATGCTTCCGGCGTGCAGCCTCTTGACGTGATAGCTTTCGAGGAAGGCGTCCATGATGAGCTTCCAGTTCGCCGCCACGTCGTGGATCCGGCGCCGGAAGAGATGGTGGCTGGCAAGGCCGAAGGCGTCGAATTCGGGCGCCAGCCGCACCGCGTCGGCGAAGTCCGCCTCCTCCTCGAAGGCGAACCAGACGAGCCCGCCCGCTTCCCGGCTCGGCAGCTCGGCGAGCCGGTGATCCTTCCTGTCGAGGCCGGGGAAGCATTCCCGGCGCGGGATCGTCACGAGCTCGCCGTCGGGCGCATAGCCCCAGGCATGATAGGGGCAGACGAGGCGCCGCGCCTTGCGCACCTCCCCGCCCTCGGCGAGCAGCGTGCCGCGATGGCGGCAGACATTGTGAAAGACATGCGCGCGGCCGTCGCCGTCGCGAGTGACTAGGAGCGGCGTGCCGAAGCCGTCATGCGGCGCCGCGAGATCGGCCTCGGGCAACAGCGCCGAGGGGGCGATCACCTGCGGCAGGCGCATGAACAGCTCCCGCCGCTCGGCCTCGAAGCGCTCGGGATCGGTATAGACTGCGGCGGCGATGCGCGAGACCCCGCCCTTTTCGGGGCCGCCGCCGGCGGCGATCTCGCGCGCGAGGGCCAGCTGTCCTTCGGTGGGCTTGAGGGACGCCGGGGAGTCCATGGCGCAAAAGCGTGCGCCCGGCTTCGGGCGAAGGCAAGCCCCCGTTCATGGAATTGGGGCTAGCGGGATCGCCGCAGCACGCTAGAGAGGCCCGATGACCGACACCGTCGCTTCAGAGCCGCGGGGCGGGCCCCGGCGCGCCGCCGCCCGGGAGCCCCCCCCCCAGCGGGCGCGGCGGTCGCGGGGCCGCCCCCACCCCGCGGGCGGG